>CAUZOL010000042.1:0-31456 GCA_963581435.1 Planctomycetota bacterium | reverse complement strand
GACTCCGACGAAGTCGCGTGGCCACCGAATCCTTCGGTCCGCTCAATTCGCTCGCACGCCAACCCGCGAATACAACCGTCGAGCCGCTTCACGCTGCGCATACGAATCGTCAAAATGGACATCCACCTGGCCACACAGTGCCCCGGAATTCGTGCCCGCGAATTTTGAGTTTGACGTGTGGAATCGCTTAAGAGATACAGCACTTGGTCGCCAACTCATGCAGGTGATAAAAACTGCTGTGGTGCAATTTCCAACCTACGGTTGATCGTGCACACTTGGCTAATCACTGTAACGAGCAGAATTAACGCCAGTCGCTGGCCCAGTTCGCCGCGTGGACGCCGCTGCGAATCCGCCATTCGCGGAGTTCGTCGAGCAACGCGCGGCGGCTGTCGATGTGATCTGCATTGTTCCACAGATTCCGAACTTCATCGGGATCGTTCTTCAAATCGAACAGTTGCCCTTCCGGCGAATCGAGAAAGTGCACCAGCTTCCAGTCTCGGCTGCGGACCATCGACATGAAATCGACTTCCTGCAGAATGCCGTCGCGGCCATGTTCGGCATACACGTAATCGCGGGCCACCCAGTCGTTTCCTTCAACGGCCGGCAGCAATGACTTCGCTTCAATTTCGGTGGGAACTTCGATTCCCGCCAGTTCGAGAATCGCCGGGCCGATGTCCATCAGTTGGCACAGCCCGTCGATCTTTCGCCCGCCGCTGAAACGTCCCGGCGCCCAGACGATGAGCGGCATCCGCATGATGATGTCATACATCGTCCATTTCTGACTGTGGCCGTGATCGGTCAGGCAGTCGCCGTGATCGGACGTAAAAATGACAACGGCATTTTCAAGATAGCCCTTTTCTTCGAGGGCATCCATGATCTCGCCGACCTTGATGTCGATCATCTCGACGTTGGCCATGTAGTACGCCCGCTGCCGATGCCGTTGCTCGTGCGTGGGGTTGAGCAAATGCACGACGGAATCGTGATCGACTTCGCTGTTGTGAACGCGCATCTTCCGGAACGCTTCGGGCTGTCCGTCCAACTCGTCCTGCGTGACATCCAACAGCGGAAACTCCCGCTGCATGTACTTCTCGGCAAACTCGGGCGTGGGATCGTACGGCGGATGTGGGCCCGGAAAACCGACCTGCAAGAACAACGGCCGTTCGTCTTTCGGTTTGGTGCGAATGTACCAGCTGGTCATGTCGCCGACGAAATTATCCGACTGCGTATCGGCCGGCAAATCCCAGGTGAAGGCCCCAAGACTCTCGGCGTAGTCGGGCCGCGCTCGATACAGCTCCCGCTGCTGTTTGACGATCCCGCGCGCCCGCAGTGCTTTGTCCCATTCATCGAAATAGAAACGCTCTTCGAGATAACGGTCCTTATTCTCGACGACGTAACGTTCCTCAAATCCCAACGGCGTGTGATACGGATAAGAGTGCATCTTGCCCATGTTGATCGTGCGGTAACCGCTGTCCTGCACCAGCTTGATCCAGGACCGCGTCCACCGATCGGCATTTCGCAATATTCCCGTCGTGTGCGGAAAATGTCCGGTAAACAGGCTCGCGCGAGACGGAGCGCACGACGGGGCGGTGATGTGACAGTTGGTAAACGTCACGCCTTCGTTAACCAGCCGGTCGAGATTCGGCGTATCAACGTAGTCGTACCCCAGCGCACGAATCGTGTCGAACCGCTGCTGGTCGGTCATGATGAAGATAATGTGCGGGCGGGTCATACAGTAAAAACTCCATCCAGCTGCGAATCAACGGTTCGCAGTCTCAGCGATGCGTTGCATCGCAGGTGATTGACTCTGTTCCTACGGCGTCTTAGTCGCCTTCTGTTTTTCGAGCGTCGCGCGGAACGCCTTTTCCTTCAACTCGATGTAGGCACGGTAACCGTCCGGATCGATGAACGGGTTCGTCTTACCGTCGCGTTTGAAGCGTTCAAACTTCGCTGGCAACCCGTAATACGCGCCGTGTGCACCGAGGAAGACATCACATTTGAGCGACTTCGACACTTTGAAGGTCTTGGCGAAATCGTTGGCGATTTCCGGGTAGTCCTTATTGTTGACCAACTGATAACCGGGATTGACGTTGGGGCTGCCGACGACAACGACGTCGTATTTCTTGCCGCCGTCGTTCACTTGGCAGGTCCATGTGGTGCAACCGCGCGTGTGACCGGGCGTGCTACGCGCCATCAATGTGACGCCGCCGAGTGTGATCTTTTCGCCATCCTTCAACACACGATCGACCGCACACGGCTTCCAACGGCTCGTGGTGTAAAGGTATTGCCCTTTCCCGCCCGAGGAAATCACGCCATCGTCGCCACGCATCACGTAGACTTTCGCACCGGTCAACTCTTTCGCCAACGCATGGCCGGCAACGTGATCGGAATGCGCGTGACTTGCCAGCAGGAACTTCACGTCGCGCATTTTGAAACCGAGCGACTCAACCGATGCCCGGATCAACGGCACCGTCTCTTCAAACCCGCTGTTGAGCAGAAAATGCCCTTTGGGTGTGGTGATGAGAAAGCTCGAAATGTCTTTCGAGCCAACATAGTAGACGTTTCCCACGACGCGATGCGGCGGAAAGGCAGCGTCGGTCGATTGGCTGACGACAGCGGCCGCCATCACCAGCGTACAGACGGTTGAAGACAGCATGTTGTGAAGCCTCATTGGAGTTCGTGAATGCTCGTCATCGTGTTTCATCCAGCTGAGAACCAACGGTTCGCAGCCTCTGCGATGCGTTGCATCGCAGCTGATTGACTATCGCTTACGGTTCGATGATTTGTATTTCCGAATCCGTCAGCAGCGCCGTTGTGGGCGTTCCACGTCCCGCCTCGAAGTGTTCGTAATTCTTCTCGGCCACGACTGCGGCCGCTTCGATGACGCGAATCACTTCGCGTTGACTGGCAGCTGTCGGATACGACTCGTCGATCTCGTCCAGCGACTCACCGAGAATGCGTCGGCGAATGATCGCCAGCAGTCCGGCAGCAATAGATGCTTTGCCGTAACCGAAGATTTCCAGATGCCCGCCCTGATGCTGGATGCGGCCGCCGAATGACGGGTTCCGCGTGCGCGAGCCGTCGCCGATAATGGCTTCCCGGTAACCGCGGTCCTGCTGATCGACAATGCCGCGACCGTAGATGCCGTACAGTTCAATCTCCTGATTGACTGCGCCCTCGAACTCGGCCGGGTTGATCCAGTTGTTGTTGTAGTCGCCGCGCATGCCGTTGTCGTAGGTGACGGCGACGTCGATGCTGTCCCACGTTTTGATGGCGTGCTGCCGTTTGAATGATGATGGATCGACACCGCGGCGGCGGGCGATTTCCTGGTGATGTTTGTCCCAATTCAACAGCAGGTTTTTCTGCCCCGTCGCATACACGGCCACCGGCTTCACGTTCATGTAATGATGCACGACGTCGAGCCAATGACAGCCGACGTAGGTGAACGGGTTGCTTTCTTCGACCCAGGCAAAGATTTCCGAACTGACTTCCAACGGCTCTTCGAGCACCGTCCGCACGCGGTTGATGGGGCCGTATTGTTCGGGCGCTTTCAACATCATCTCACGCACAAACGGGTCGTACCGCTTGTGCATATCGACGGCCACAACGCGTCCTGCTTCGCGTGCCTTGGCGATAATCTGGTCGGCTTCGCTGGTGGTCAGGCAGAGCGGTTTTTCGGTAATCACATCACAGCCGGCATCGAGTGCATCGAGAATAGGCTGCGTATGCACGTGATCGGGAGTCGCCACAAACAGCACGTCGGGCTTGTGCGTCGCCAGCATGTCCCGCCAGACGGCCTCTCCGTAACAGGCATCGATTTTGTGATCGGGAAACTCCTCGGCGAACCACTCCACAATCTTGCCGGCGGTCCCGCTTTTTTCACTCCGCGTCCCCACCGCACAAACGCGAATCTCAACATCGGCCACGTCCGCAGCCAGATGGCTCATCCCAATGCTCGTCAGAGCACCCGCAATCCCGCCGCGCATAAAGTCCTTGAAACTCTGCCCGATAATATCATCGAAAAACATCCCCCCGCCAATAATGGCGACGTTAATCGTGCGGGCGCTGTCCGTCATGGGCTGGCTTTCTCTGAGTGGCGATGCCGTTGTTTTTCAGGGTGAATCTTGATGGTCGCGGGAAAGGAGCGATTGTATGGGATACCGTTACGATTCGCCACCAGCGATTCGCTACGGCGCTGCGCCGGGGCCGGGTTTGATTGAAACTCTGTTGGACTTGCGGTTGAACTTTGCGACAATGCTCGACACCTACCTTTTCTGTGCGGCACCTTGTCGTCTATTCAACTGTTAGGCGGACTCAAACGCCGTTGGCCTCAAGTCGGTTTCCCAATGACTTCTTCCGAACCTGAATTGCCGAAATCAGTGACCAGCACAATCCTCGGTCAACTTGCTCTTAAAGGTCATCGAATTCGATGACGATGAATCGCCAGTCGAATTTTACGAGTGCCAAGGTACCGTGCCACCGCATGGTAAAGTAGTCGTGATTGTCTATCCGCCTGAAAATAGCGCAGCAGACGAACACTCCATTTCTACGTACGCAGACTCTCAGTTCGAGAAACTGTTACACGGTGAACGGGACATCCTTCCGGCGGCTGCTAACAAAATCCGCTCACTTTTCTTGGAGTATTGGCCAGATCGGCCAGATGTAACGCCAGACGACTTGATCGTTGATTTGAGGCTCCACTACGTAAAGTTGCTCAATATCGGAGGGAGTCACGACATTGAGCTGATTTACAAACCGCCACGGACCTCTGACTTTTTTCCTTCACTCGATCTTTGCCTCAGTCTCAACACCGTTTTGTCCGTCACTCGCGTCTGGTTTGATGGCTGAGTACGGTCAACCCGACTGCCCCGGACGCCGATTGACTCAACAACCGTTAGCGAACGAAATCCCGTGGCATATCGCACATCCAAAACTTTCAAAGCAGTTATCATCGGCGCGATGCTTCTCTGCATTGCGTACGTCGAGATTAGTGGCCCCGGTGTCCTGTCGGACCGGCAGTTCGGCGACGCGGCTCCGCTGCTTGATGAGCGTTTGCTGTTTCAGCCTGCCAAATATCCCGAGGGCAATTGGCAGCCGACCGATCTTGAGTACGAGGACGTCAATTTCACTTCGGAAGATGGCACGAAACTGCACGGATGGTTCTGTGCGCACGAAGCTCCGATTGCGACCATCCTCTACATCCACGGCAACGCGGGCAAGATCACTCTCCGTGCGTCCGTTCTCGCTCGCCTGCAAAACCAACATCATACTTCGGTATTGATTTTCGACTACCGAGTATACGGCCGCTCGGAGGGAATGCCGACCATCAAAGGCGCAATCGATGACGCGAGGGCCGCCCGCATGGAACTCGCACGACTGGCGAAGATCGACGAGGCGGACGTCGTGATTATGGGCCGATCGCTGGGTGGGGCAATTGCCGTCCAATTGGCCGCCGAAGAGGGATGCCGTGGCCTGATTGTGGAGAGTTCGTTTTCGTCGCTGAAGAAAATGGCAAAACGTTACTTTCCCGCGAGTGCTGCTCTCGTGCCGGAAAACAATCTCAACTCCGCCGCCGCGATCAAGAAACACAAAGGCCCGCTGCTACAAAGCCACGGCGAACGCGACACAATTGTCCCCTTCGCATCCGGCCTCGAACTTTTCAAGGCGGCGAATGAACCGAAACAGCTCATCCGTATTCCAAACGCAAATCACAATCACCCGCAGTCAGCAGCTTACTACGAAGCCTTGGATTCCTTCCTTCGCAGTCTCTCGGCGACGTCCAAATAGCAGAGTCTGAAGGGCCGGGGATGGGGTCTTTACGATGACCGGGGGTTACTCAGCATCCATGAAACCGCCAGGCGTTTCGAATCGGCTTCAATACGAAACGCCGATGCGGAGCATGGCGGTGTCGTCGGGGTCGAAGTCACCGCGGCCGGAGTCGTATTCGAGTTGACGTTGGAAGACGTAGCCGGCCTCGAAGAACATCGTCATCGTATCGCCGGTTTTGCGTTCCAGTCCCAGAATTAATCGCCAGTCGCGGTAGGCAATCTGGTCGTTCTGTCGGCCACCGGGAAGCACGCCGGGAACCCGTTCAACGGCCCACGATCCACCGCCGAATTCGCCGGACAAATACGCCCACCACTCATCGTTCATCATCCCCTGCCAAACCCGCATCGAGACTTTCGGAGCGGGGAAGACGAGGTTCAGTTTGATGTCTTCACGCGGAGAATGGATCAGGCCGAAGATCGGCAGGTAGTTAATGTCGAAGCGGTCGAGATAATACAGGCCGGCAACAACCTGTGTTTCTACCGAGAACGCGAAGAATGCCAGACCTTGCGCTTTCAACCGAAACGCATCGCTGCCGGCTCCCTCAAAATCGCTGTAGAAGCCGGGCGTCAGCGCGGCTTCAATCCAGAACGGACGTGAGATCTGCTGTTTCCACCGCAGTTCGATCTGTGTTCCGTACAAGTTTTCCGGCAGATCGGTTCGCGTCGGTCCATCGATAAAGTGCAGCTGAAATGCCGGTTGCACGGTCAGGTTTTCTAGTGCGCCGAATCCCAGTTTCGTTCGAACGTCCAAGTCGGTCCAACCAATGTCGTTGTCGCCAGCCGGCAACCACGTCGCGCTCAGCTTTGTCGATTTTCGCGTGATCCACGGACTTGGCTGGCTGGAGCAGCCCGGGCAGTCGGGATTCAGATCGGCGCCCAATGAGATACGACTAGCATAAGGCGGCCAGTCGGAATCCTCGATCGGCTGCAATCCAAACGGACTTTCAATCGTGCCGACTTCCGATGACTGGGCCGCCTGTTGAATGGCGCCATCCGTCGCGGAATCGTCTTCGACATATTCCACCGGGATCGCTTCAAACGCCGGCACACCGACCGTCTCCGGATCGGCAACAGGCTGCAATTGAACCGCTTCCGATATGGGCTGGAGTTCGCTGCGATCGATGGTCGAATGCCGACGGCTTGGCCGCCAACCGGATTCCTGAGCATCGACGCGGCTCGAAAAAGTCGCCGCCGCCGAAAACACAAGCAGAATCACAGATGTGTTGAAGAAACCGCGCACGGCAACCGTGCTCCTGTAGCAGGAAGGGAAGGACATGGACTGATGATTGGGGGGATTTTCTGCGAGGTGAGTCGTGAGAAGAGACCAAATACCAGAGATGTGAAATTGCGTCAACTGCGGATCGGGGCGGGAAATTTGATACAGAACCCGCGACGCATTGTGAATTCATCACAAAGATGTGAAAGGCCTGACATAAAAGCCTGAAGCGCAAGCGAAGGAGCATCCCGATTTCGTTTATCGACCTATGTGCTCCTTCGCTTGCGCTTCAGGCTTCTATTCTTCTCGTTGTCGTTCCTTTCTTCTTTGCGAGCCTCTGCGGTCCTTTGCACCTTTGCGTTAAGCCCGAACTTGCAAAACGCTTCGTACGTCCCCTGTTACAATCCGGACAGTTCGAGCCGTACGAGATCGCTCATTGAACAGATAGGCAATTGTCGATAAGCTTGATGGACGTTCGCAGCGTATGCACTCCGGGAAAAGAGCCAGGAAAGGCGTTTTGATGCTGAAGATTTTTTCAAGCCCTCAAGGTGGCCAACGGTTCTGCGATGGCGTTAGTCGGCGGAGCTTCCTGCAGGTTGGCGGTCTGGCGATGGGGGGCGCGACGTTGCCCCAATTGTTGGCAGCCGAAGAGCAAGCCGGCGTCGGCAAGTCGCATAAAGCAGTCATCATGATCTACCTGTGTGGCGGGCCGCCGCACCAGGATATGTACGACATTCGCGTGGACGCACCGAAGGAAGTTCGCGGCGAGTTCAATCCGATTCCAACATCCGTGCCGGGAATCGAGATTTCCGAACACCTGCCGATGATGGCCGGCATGATGGACAAGCTGGTGCCGATTCGCTCGATTGCCGATGCGGAGGGCGCACACGCATCGCACCAATGTTTGACCGGACATCGTTTGCGACCTGTGCCGGGTGGCGGTTGGCCCGAAATTGGCGCGGTGGCCTCGAAGTTTCAGGGGCCAGTCGAACAGGGGATGCCGCCGTCGGTCAGCCTCTGCTACACCACACAACACAAACCGTACAACGAACCGGGTCCCGGATTTCTTGGGCTGGGAAACTCGTCGTTCCGTCCGAAAGGGCCGGGGCGCGACGATCTGATTCTGCAGGGCATCACGCTCGATCGACTGAGTGACCGCAAACGACTGTTGCGATCGGTCGATCGCTTTCGCCGTGAAGTCGATGTGACCGGTACGATGGACGGCATGGATGTTTTCAGCCAGCGTGCTTTCGGTATTCTGACGTCGAGCGGCCTGTTCGATGCGCTCGACCTGTCGAAACAAGATCCCAAGGTTCTCAAGCGTTATGGCACCGACGACGAAAAGCGGCCGAAGGGCGATGGTGCCCCACGCGTGCCGCAGAATTTTCTGTTGGCACGGCGACTGGTTGAAGCGGGCGCTCGGGTCGTGACGATCAACTACAGCTTCTGGGATTTTCACGGGCAGAACTTTAAGAATGCGAAATCGGAATTGCCCGTGTTCGATCAGGCGCTGTCGGCATTGGTCGAAGACCTGCACGAGCGAGGAATGGATAAGGACGTGACCGTGGTGGCTTGGGGCGAATTCGGTCGCACACCGAAGATCAACAAGAACGCCGGTCGCGATCACTGGAATCGCGTGTCGTGCGCGCTGTTGGCGGGCGGCGGAATGCGTACCGGACAGGTCATTGGAGCAACGGATTGTCTGGGCGGGGAACCGGCCGAACGTCCAGTCAAGATTCAGGAAGTGTACGCGACGATATACAAGAACCTGGGAATCGATCTCGGTTCACAGCGTCTGTTTGACTTCCGCGGTCGTCCGCAGAATTTGATCGAACCGGGAATCGAGCCGCTGCACGAACTGCTTTAAGCGGCCAAAACGGTCGTCAACGTTCGAGGCCGATTGGGGTTCGTAGTGACCCCCCTGCATTCGGCTAATCGATGCTGACCGAGATCGGTTCGCTGACGATGAATGAGCCATCGCCGGCCGGGTACATCACGCTGATCGTGAAGGACGCGTCGCCAGCCTTGAGCGTTTTCGACCCGATGCGAAACGTCAGCGACGAGCCGGCCGGTAACTCATCGATACGGCCGAAGATGAGACGGCCCTTGTCCAAATCTGCGGCAATATCGATCTCACGGCCATCGTGGCGGACCGTCGTCGAAGCAACGCTGAGTTCCCCGGGGACAAGTGCGGTCAATCGAATTCCGGTGACCATTCGTGCCGATCGATTGCGAATTGTCACAATGTGTTCGGTCGTTTCACCAATGGCAATCGGGTCGCGCGTGTCGCGCAGTTCGACCTGCAAGGGACCGCTCGACTCGAAGACTTCCAGGCATTGGGCTTTGCGTTCGTCGGGCAACTCGCGGCTCGTCACATCGGCCACAACGCAGGTGTTTTTGATTGCCGCGAGGCATTCAAATTCAACCTGAACCTGAACGGTTTCCCCCGGCTGTAGAGTTTTCAAATCCCAACTCAAACTCTGTTTTTCAAACTTGGCACCGGTGGAACCTTCGCGTGGTTCGAGTGTCTTGTCGTAGGTCACAGCCAATTGAACTTCGGTCAGTTTCCGCGTCGCACGATTCTGTAACTTGATGGTGAACTCCGCCCGGCTGCCCACGGTTCGCGACTTGGGACCGATCACGCTGATTTCAAGATCGTTGGCGATGTACTCAACACAGACTTCCTTGGAGTCCGCATCGATCTCATCGACGGTGGCTGTGAACCGGACGCAGTGGCGTCCCGTCGTTTCGCTGGTGAGCATGACGGCAAACTCGCGTGTTTCGTCGGCGGCCAATGTTCCGAGACTGCGACGAACTCTCTTTTCCGGATGCCCCGGAAACGTCAACGCCTCGTCGAAATCGGCAACGACGACGACGTCTGTCACTGGATAATCGTTCGGGTTTCGAGCAACGATGTTGAATGTCACACCATTGCCAACCTGCGCAGTTTTGTCGGCATCGACAGACAGCACAACTGATCGCACCGGGGACGGTTCGACAGGAGCAAGCTGCGGCCCGTTCGCCCGCTCGATCCTGTCGATCCGTTCCGGCCCCCGGCGAATCGGTTTGTTTGTAATTCGCGGCCGGTAACCATAAACGGAAACGCCGCGACTCCGATCAGCTAACGGATCGTTCAACGGCATGAGGTTCGGTGATAGCTGCACGGGATCGTCAACCTGCACCGGCATCATCGATGTGGTCGTTATGCTTGTGCAGCCACTGGCGCAAAGTAAGGCCGGGACAGCAAACAAGACGAGTTGTCGAATGGTTGCAAGTGGGGACATCGTATTCCTCACGGTTTCTGTTGACAGGACGACACCGAAACACGGCGGCAGTTTGCCGTGCGGCGAGAATTGCGACAGGGGCAACCCGAAGCGGCTCTCCGCGTCAAAAGTCTATCACGCCGTGGGACACGCGAGAGCGATGAGTCCGCAGTTTTCGGGCGGCGCTGTGACCGGGGGGTGATCCGATCACTTTGACGGTTGTGCGACGGTTCGCATTGCGACGTCTGCACAAGATTGACCGGGCCGCTGCGATGTCTGTGCGGTCTGAAAAGTTCCGGTCGGCTAAACTGCGGACTTCGACACAGACATTCAGATTCTCATGCCGGCAGCAGAGAATCTCTACGAGAAATCCGCATCAGCGCGAACTCGAGTGAATTTCGCGCGAATTGAATAGTCGGACGACGCCCGATCTGAATCGGGAGTTGTTTGCCGATATGCGCGAAAATGCGATCTGGCGAGACCAAGGCTACGCGGCGCGCGAGGCGTCCGTCTCTACCGTTTTCGCAGCGGCACACGGGTGGGCGACAACGTACCACATGGGCGAAAGGCCCCACATGACAGGAATTGTCGCATCAATTTCGAGGCCGGCTGTACGCACATCGGCGGCGAAGTCGTTCATCGGAATCGGAATGCGGTCCTGCGGCGGCGTTCCGCGCAACCAATGCTTCAAGCGGAAGCGGAGAGCATCGACTGCAAAGGAATTGAAGAACGAGACCACAACGCTCGTCTTCGTAATCCGTTGCAGTTCAGTGAGAGCCGCCACGCGTGTGCCGGAATCATTGAAGTGATGGAACAACCGATTGCAGAAGACTGCGTCGAATTTCTTGTCGTCGTAGCCGGTGTCCATGACGTCGCGAACTTCGAATTTCACGCTGTGATCGAAGCTCGGCGATTTGGCAGACAGGTTTCGCCAGTTCTGCTGCGCATTCTCAACCATGTGCGGAGAGCTATCGGCCCCGGTCACCTGCATACCGGCTTCTACCAGTAAACGCGTCAGCCGGCCGGCACCGCATGGTAAATCCAGGACCTGGCTACCGGTAGCGATTCCCTGCAATGCCCGTAGCAAGGAAGCCTTCTCGCGGCGTTCGCGGAAAGAGGTACCGTATACAGCCGGATATTTGCCCGCCACCTGTGGTTGATCAAACCGATCGATTGTGCGTTCGTGAGACCAGAATTCCGGTTTGTCTGCGTCTGGATTTTCAGTGACGGTTGATGGCTGAGGCATTCAGCGCTCCCGGTGTTCTATGAACTTTCAATGCCGAGCCGAGGGCTTGCCTGGCAGTGTAAATCAGCTGTGCAAATTGGCTGTGATGATGACCTCAAGAGTTAAGAGGTCTCTCACATTTCATCTTCGGATGTCAAGCTGGGTAGGCTTTAGCGATTGTACGGATTTTGAGGGTTGTTTGCCCCACCTTGGCGGCCGACCGGCGGGATCATCTAGGAATCGGCTGACCAGAGCAATCCCAAGTTTCCCAACCCGTAAAACGTATATTCGACATCGGCGTGCGTGTCCCAGGCGGCGCCTCGAAAGCCGCCGGTTGGTAGCTCCAGGCCATGTTTCTCGTCGGTTACGAATCGCTCGATTTTCGTGGCCGATATGACGTCTTCCAGTTCCAGGTCCTGCACAGTCAATAACGCGGTGAACGTCGAAAGCCCGTCGGCAAACGGGATGCGGGAGTTCGCCTGAAATCCCCCTTCGTCGCCGCGGACGTCGCGCAGAAAATCTCGCAAATCGCCTCGAATCTCGTCGTCAACTCGGCCAAACTTCTGCAACAGTGCAGCAGCAGCGGCAGTGGGGTTCGTTCCGCTCCGTCTCATCGGCGCAATCTCAACAAACCCTCCATCATCGCGCTGGCGGTCGTACAGAAACTGGATCAACCGATTCGGCTCCGGTACACCACGGCCGATGAGTTCGTAAATCAATGCCACCAGAAACGAGTGATACGTGCTGCCGGCGGCCCCTTCAGTCGTTTTGGCATAGCCTCCGTCTGCCGTGCGAACGCCTTCCAGAGTGGCAGCAATCTGGTCGGTCCAGTCGGGTGCGGCATCGGCGAACGCGTCTTCGCCTCCGGAAAGTTGCACGACCAACCCCGTATACAGCCAACTGACCAGATCGATGACGCTCAACCGTTCTTGCGACTGTTGTTTGACGTAGCCTCCCACCGAACGGCATTCGTCTGCTGTCAGGCCACCGAGGATCGCCAGACTGCGCACTGCGAAACCGGTGTAATACAGGTCCGAGTCGCCCTCGCGTCCACGAAAGCCACCGTCCGGCATCTGGCAGGAAAGGATGAACTGGCGATGCCGATCACGACGTGCCGGTTCCAAGCGGGCCAGACCGCGCGCCAAACGGTCGGCTAACCGCATCAAATACGTTTCCTGCGTCATGTTGGGTCAGCAATGCAAGAGGTCGGAGTGGGGCGAATTCTCAAGCCGAGAGCCCGCAGTTCGGCCCCTTATCGTACCAAGAATTGACGAAAGACGCTGTCAACCGGCCACCTTCAGGCGGCATTTGTTGCTGACGCGCCTTGCTGCACCTGTGCCTGGAAGAGGCGCTGATACACCGGGCAACTGTCGATCAACTCTTCGTGTGTGCCAACAGCAATGAGGTGTCCTTCATCCATGACGGCGATTCGCGAAACGAAATCGAGAATGCTGGGGCTGACCGAGTGGGTGATGAGGAAAGTGGTGCGTCCCACGACAAAATCGCGTAGGGCCTCGTGAATCAGCCGTTCGCTGCTGGCATCGATGGCCGAGGTTGCTTCGTCGAGAATGAGAATCGACGGGTCGCGCAACATCGCGCGGGCCAATGCCACTCGTTGCCGCTGTCCGCCCGAAAGTCGCTGCCCCTTTTCGCCAACCGAAGTCTCGAAGCCTTCCGAAAGTTGCTCGATGAACGGCATGGCGTTGGCGCGTCGGGCCGCCTCTTCGATTTCATCGCGACTGGCGTTGAGTTTGCCGTAGCTGATGTTGCTGAGAATCGTGTCGTCGAAGAGTAGTGTTTCCTGTGTCACAATACTGATTTGACTGCGCAGCGCGCGTAGACGAAATTGCGTGATGTCGATGCCATCGATCAGCACTTGCCCGCTGTCGGCGTCGAAGAAGCGGGGCAGCAAATTGACCAGTGTCGATTTGCCCGACCCGTTTCCACCCACAACGACAATGACTTCGCTGGCGTTGACTTTGAGGCTGACGCCATCCAGTACCGAAGGACGATTGTCGTCGGCCGACGAATCGGCCATGCTTTGGCCATTGGCGTACGAGAAGCAAATGTCGCGAAACTCGACAGACTCCCGGTGCCTGGGCATTGCCTTTGGCTTCTTCGGCTGCGTAACCAGTGTTTCACGATCGAGGAATTGAAAGATTCGGTCGGCGGCCGCCGTGGCCCGTTTCAATTTGGCATAGGTTGTCGAGAGCTTCCGTGCCGGATCGATCATCCCAAGCAAGAACCCGTACAATAACGCCAATTCGGCGGCGTCCATCGCGCTGCCGGAGACGAGACGTATCCCCCAGATGCTGTTGGTACTGCGCAGCACCAGATAGGCACCCGGCAGTAGCGCGATCATCAGAGCCAGCATTCCGAGCACTTCAGTCGTCGGGCTGGTCAGCGCATCGACCTTGACGATGCGCATCGCCTTGGCGTAGTAGCTTTCGTTTTCGCTGCGGAACCGTTTCTTGTGTCGACCGGCCGCGTTGAATGCAATCACGATTTTGAAGGCATCGAGTGTTTCTTCCAGCGTCTTGTAGATGCGGGACATACTTTCCATCATGCGATGGCTGGAATGTTTCAGTTTGCGACCGATGCGGTAAAAGATCAGCCCGGCCAACGGGACGAACAGCATCGAAAGCAGCGTCAACTGCCAGCTCACGTACAACGCACAGAATAGGCAGGCCGCCGCCTTCAACGGTTCGCGAATGACCTTGCCCCCCAGCAACTTCAGGCCGGTACCCAGAATGGTCAGGTCATAAGTAAAACGCGACATCAAGTCCGATGTGCCGTCCAGAGCAATGGTCTGATAATCCAGTTCGAGTACCTTACGGAAACAGCGTCTGCGAATCCCCATCACCGTCAGTTCGACGACGCTGCCAATTAGCAATTCCTGAACGAAAATGCTCAATCCCTTGAGGATGGTCGCGACGACCAGAAACAACAGAATGCCAACAAGCAGGTCGAAGCGGTCTTCGGGCAGCAACGGTAGCACCTTGGTCTTCAACCACCTCATCGTCATCAAGTGATTCGATGCGGCACTCAGTTTGTCCTGCTGTCGCGAGCGATCTTTCAGTATGCGAATACGTTCATTGGCGGCCCGCGAATCGGTGCGGTCTCCAAGTTTCTCAAGTTGTTCGTCAAGGCTGTCCAGCTTTGCGGTCTTGCTGCTCGTCTCAGTTTCCGCGTCAGCAATTTCCGAATCGACGTATTGACTCAGCCCCTGCTCCTGTAGCACGACCTTGAACAATGGAAGCACCGCTGAGAGGTTCAACCCCCAAAACAACGCCACCAGGAACGCAAACACCGTCGAAATCAAAACCTTACGGCGGTGGGGCCAGACAAAGGGGAAAACTCGCCAAAAACTGTCCACAGTTATTACTCACCCCGACGAGAGTTGGCAAAACGAACCGGGTCAATTCAGAGCCTCATTTTCCCAGGATGGAAAAGGCTAACGAAACAACCGGGAGACACTGCGCACAGTGAGCGCAGGAATGGAGCGGAATTAGACAGGGAAACGCATTTGCGGTCCAGACGAAATCGAATTGGCTGCCGAGGCAGAATGGGCAGCGTGGGGCGAGCCGCGACTCGTCGATACCTGCAGCAACTGGATGCTGTCTATCGACCAGACTGCTGCCGGACCCGCTGGCGGTAATATTTCAGCCCGGGAAAGAAGAAACAGGCGGCGGAGACAACGCCGAACAACGAAATCTCCAGATTGACCATCCCCGTCGCTCGGCTGACCGATTGCAGCCACGCCATTGCTGCAGCCGTCGCAAATAATGCCAACGCCTGCACGTAGAAAGTCCCGGACAGAATGCCTCCCTTAACCAGAAACACCATCCCGCTGACAAGCCCCAGCACAGGTGAAAGCTGCAGCACAGGCAGACCGAGAATCCACTCGACACAGTAAAGCCCCGTGCTGACGATCATGCTGCCTGCCCAGACGTGGGCGATTTGCCGTTCGACAAATGTGACCGGCCCCGCGCGATGCCTTAGATTCCAGAAGATGAGTGCCCAAGTCCCCAAACCGACACCCCACAACGCCAGGTAAGGCAAGCGGGAAGTCACGTGCTGCCATTGAAACCAGTTGGTCACCAGACACAACACAATCAACACCAGGCTGTGCAACATCCACAGCAGGCCCCAATTCTCCAGCACGGCCGCATGATGCGTCTCTCGAAAAGCCCGCGTGATGACTTGCGAAAAATGCGACGACCGGGCTGCAATCGGCTCGCCAACAAGAAAGGAACTCAGGTCAGCAGCCAAGTCGGCTGCCGAGGCGTAACGTAGTTCAGTCGGTTTCTGAAGACACTTCAGCGCGATCATTTCTAAATCGGAATCGACGCGCCGATTGAGAACGCGGGGCGGTAGCGGGTCCTGCTCCAGCACCAGCATGACGGCATCCAGCGGCGAAGCCGCTTGAAACGGGGCACGGCCGGTGAGCATGGCATACAGCAACGCCCCCAATCCATAAATATCGGTTGCCGCCGTCACCTTGCCACGGCGGCCCGCCGCCTGTTCGGGCGACATGTAACCGGGAGTTCCCAGAATGGCTCCGGTCGCGGTGATACCGGAGAACGCCCCTTCATCACTCCCCTCGGCATCTGTCGCAATCCGCTTAGCAAGTCCGAAGTCGGTAACGTACGTGCGTCCCTCGGAATCGACCAAAATGTTTGAGGGCTTCACGTCGCGATGCAGCACACCCTGCCGGTGGGCCTCGGCAATGGCTTCGGCTACGGGAAGCAACAGTTCGGCCACCTCGCGTGGCGGCAGCGGACCGTCGGAAAGCCGTTTGGCCAGCGTCGTCCCTTCAATGTATTTCATGCTGAAGTACGGCTGACCGGAAATCTCGCCAACCTCGTAAACGGGGACAATGTGTGGATGACTCAACCGAGCGGCCGATTCCGCCTCTGCTCGAAATCGAGCCACGTCCGCAGCCGACGCCAACCCTCCGCCGAGAATCATCTTGATGGCAACAATCCGATCGAGACTCACTTGCCTCGCGCGAAACACGACACCCATTCCCCCGCGTCCAATTTCTTCCAGCAATTCGTAATCACCGAACTGTTTCGACTGATCGAAATCAACCGTGTCACGAATCATGCTGCCGTCAAGTACAACTGTTGGCGCAATGGGGTCGCTGGAAAACTGCACAAAATCTTCCGCAATCATTGCGGTTGCCCATAGCTCGCGCAACTCGCCGGCTAGTTCGGGGTGATCACGGGCGGTGCGTTCCAGGTCGGGCATGCGACCATCCCGCGACTGCACGATCAACTGCTCCAGCAGTTCCGCTAGAAGTTCCTCGCGATCGACATCGGACATTCAGCCGAATTCCTTCGCACCTTTTCAGTTCTCATTTCATGCGTGCCACTGGCGTGTCGCCAGTGCTTCGCGCGTTGCACTGGCGACACGCCAGTGGCACCCAACCTGACCAAACCTTCCGATTGAAGATTAACGCGGCGCTTAGTCGCGACGCGATCGACCTCGGTTTCGAGCATCAGGACAACGACGGATGATCGCCCAGAATGTCTCTCAGTTTTCGCAACGCACGTAAATGCCGCATGCCGGCTGCCGCAGGCGAAATATTCAATGCAGCCGCGACTTCGCTGTTGCCCAGATGTTCGTAGTGCCGCATGAGTACGATATCTCGATCATCATCGTTCAGTTCTTCCAACGCGGCAAGAAACCGCCGTTCAAGTTCCCGCCGGATGTTTTCGGCGGCCGGCGTTAATTCGTGATCGCGCAATTGCGCTGCCAGATCCATCGATGAGCGGTCGGCGAATTCGGGCGCTGCCAACGATTGCTCGCGATCAACACTGCGGCGATTCGCCACTCGGTGCCGACGATGCATGTCGATAATTCGGTCTTTTGCCAGTTGCCTCAGCCAAAGATGAAACGGCAACTTGGCGTCACCAATGAAGTCGCTCAAACGGCGGCTCGCTTCCAGCATCACATCCTGCACGATGTCGCTGGCATCGACACGGCCGGCCAATGCCCGGTCGAGCCGCATTTGTACCAATCGACGCAACGACTGCCGATGCCGTTCGAGCAATCGGTTGACAGCGTCGGCGTTACCGTCACGGGCATCACGCAGCAATTGTTTCGTCTCGTCACTATCGGGCCACATGTTGGAATTATGAAGGATGCAGGGGGAATTATGAAGGATGAACGTCGCGAGCTGGGCAAACCATGCCAACCAATCATCTCATCAATTCTCGGTTAGAGGGTGCCACTGGCGTGTCGCCAGTGCAACGCAGTGGGTACTGGCGACACGCCAGTGGTACCGAAGCCATCAATCGAAAGTTGACAACATAGTCTGCTGATAGCTGAAGGATGGATCAGGTGCGGAGTTTGCGAACGAGATGTGCGCGCACGAAAAAACCGCCCACGCAGTTGAGCGCGGGCGGTCGAATTCGCTGAGTGAATTATGCAGAGAAACTGCTACCACATCCGCACGATTTGACAGCGTTCGGATTTTCGAACGTGAAACCGCGTTTTTCCAGGCCCTCGTAAAAATCGATCGTCGTCCCGTCGAGGAACAACGCACTTTTCTTATCGACAGCCACCTGCACACCGTGTTGGGCGGTAACGTGATCGGCCGCTTCATCGGTCTTATTGTCGAATCCCAAGCTGTACTGGAAGCCGCTGCAGCCACCGCCAGCCACGCCAATTCTCAGCACGGTTTCCTCTGGCATGCTCTGCTCGCTCACCACGCGCTGGACTTCCTTCGCGGCTCGCTCGGTAATAATCACTGACATTGGCAAAACTCTCCCTTGAAACTGACCATTCTTTATTGATCGGCACCAATCGCAATTCCACGATCAATGGAATATCGACATTCACAGCGTGGGCAAATCACCCGTCTGCAATTCTCGCACCCTCTCCTGTGAAAATTATAGCAGCAGCCACCCGCTGAGGCGAGGGATAATCGAATGCACATCACAAGTTTTTTCGACAGGACCATCCAAGCACGAACCAGACTCCGGCGCGTGTTCGTCTGCCGTGGGAGGGCGTCACCCCTGCGGCTGCAATGCCTTACGGCGAATCGACACGGTTTTCGCAGTTCAACCTCACTTCGGCAAAAAGCCGACCAAGTTATTGACATTCTCAACTCAACGTTGCTTTAGTGGGTACTGGCGAACACTGGACATATTTTTCCTATGTGATTCATTCATGCGGAGTTCTTCCTGAGAATCGAATCGCCCGCAACGTCAAAAACGTCTTGTTCGGACTCGAGCAACATGATTTGGAGCAGCTAATGTAAACTCTCATGCGTCGAAAACCGTGGCAATTCGCGATCAGTTCGTTGGTCGCCGTCGCTGCAATTGCGTCGCTTGCATCCTGGCAACAAATTGTTGCCGACGGAACAGCGAACACCGGCGAACAGTTGACGGACGCTGAACAGTTGGCGAATGACGCGGAACGGTTGGCGAATGAGGTTGAGATCAACGTGCCACAACAGTTGCGCGTTGGTGGCAAACATACATACTCGGTCACGGTCACGTTGACGGCCAGGAACGAGAAATCGGTAACAGGGCCGATTTTTTTGGTCGTGCAGGGAACCGGGATCGACAAACTGCAGGCCAAAGAACCGGACGGAATGACCGGCGAGGAAGAGCCGTACTTTCTCATTCTTCCCAAGGCCAAGAAACTCTCCGCTTCAAGTCCTTCGGTTTCGCAAAAGATCTCGTTCAAGTCGGACGGGCGATTGCTGTCGAAATCCCGCCGCGAATTCAAGCTCGACTATCGGTTAACGCGGGAGATTTCGCAGCGGAATGAAAAGTCTGTCAAACGAAATGAACGGCGGTCGCGCGATAGCCGGCTCGCGGGAGTCCCGCGTCGGAGTGGGACACAAACGGGACGCAGCGGACGCAAGCAGCAAAAACTCGCTGATGACGAAGGCGCCGGAACTCAAAAAAATGGTGACGGCAAAAACGCGGACAAGAAAGAGCCGTTTGCCCTGAAGCCCGAGATCACCCAAAA
This sequence comes from Planctomycetota bacterium, assembly GCA_963581435.1. Taxonomy (GTDB): domain Bacteria; phylum Planctomycetota; class Planctomycetia; order Planctomycetales; family Planctomycetaceae; genus JABISG01. Next base: position 11,938 of record CAUZOL010000042.1, on the reverse strand, counting down.
GGAAGTCCAACGGGTCATGGAAATTCAGGACAAATGGACCAAGAAACTGATGGAGACAAAAGGAGTTATTGGCACAGCGACCGGTGTGAATTTTGACGGAGATCTGGTGATCCGCATATATACGTCGCGGTTGGGAATTGACAATAACGTCCCCAAGAAAATCGAGGGGATTCCGGTTCAGGCCAAGGTTGTCGGGCGTTTTCGTCCCATGTACCAGCCCCCTCAGGACAAGCGTGGGCGGGCCGGTTCTCCGGGACCTCGCGGTATTCTCGGTGGTCAGCCGCCCATTCCAAGACCGCCCGTCGAGAACCCGCAAAAGTTCTTTCCGCGGCCCGTCCCAATCGGGATTTCGGGAATCGTTGTCGCGCCTTTTTGCGCCACCGGTACAATTGGCTGCCGACTCAAAGCGGCCGACGGTAGTCTGTTTGCAATGAGTAACAATCACGTGTTCGCTAATGAAAACAGCGCTGCCATCGGCGACGCGATTCTGCAGCCAGGCCCGCTGCACGCCAACTGTGTGGTCAATCTGGAAAACAGCATTGGCACTCTCGCGGCCTTTGTGCCGATTGATTTTTCCTTTTTTTCCGGGACGAATGAGGTTGATGTGGCTGTGGCCCGTGTCACCGCAGCCACCCTCAGCAACAGAACGCCAAAGGGCGCGTATGGAATGCCGAATTCCAAGACGGTAGCGGCGCGGCTCGGTATGAAGGTCCAGAAAATGGGCCGCACGACGTCGCATACGACGGGGCGGGTCACCGCGGTCAACAGCGTGGTGTTGGTCGGTTACGGCAGCGGATTGGCATTATTCGTCAATCAAATCGAATTCACCAAGCCCATTATCATTATCGATGCGAGAACGGGAAATATCACCATCAATTTTGAAGTGTTCGGCGGACCCGGTGACTCTGGATCACTCATTGTGACCACTTACGGTAACAATCCAGTCGGCTTGTTGTTCGCCGGCAGCATCTTCGTGGTCATCGGAAATCCAATTGACGCGGTACTCGATGCCGTGGGCAAAGAACTCGGCCAGAAGGTGTCGATCGATGGCAGCCGGCCGAATTGAGAAATCGCGGATCGTGACAAATCGCGAATAGAGAAGGTCGCGTGGCGCGGTAGTGGATCAGTTTGGATGAAGTTGAAGTCAATGGCTTCATCTGTCGTAACCCGAAGCGTAAGCGAGGGATCACTTTCGGTCCTCGCTTACGCTTCGGGTTACGATCCAAATCTCGAAAGCGAGCCAGTACCCGTTGCCTGGACGGTTAACGTGCGTGGTCCGGTGATCGATTCCACTCAAGAACCGCAACACTTGCCTCACGTGGGACTCTTGGCTCGGTCACTCTCGTTCTCGAGATTCTCCATTCCGTCGTAGAAATAGTTCTTGACCCGCGGCCATCCGACCTTGATCAGAAAGATGAGAATCGGCAGCGCAATCGCCCCGATGATCAAGATCGTTTCCAAGCTGACTGCTCCGCGTTCATCGCGGTGAATATGCCGCAGCAGCTCGCGCAACCTCAGCATCTGCCACCTCCGCCTGACTAACTCCCGCCATGCGACTATCCCTACAGTTTTATAGTATCTGTCGGTGCGCACGTCGTCCAGAGGGGCTTTCGCCATCGCCCTCAAACTGTCTCAGGGCGGAAGACGAAATGTGGCGGAGCAGTATTGGCTGCGCCGCAACACAGACCGCAGCCGGTCGTCCAGACCTCGTATAATCCTCACGGCGATCAAGCCGCCTACGGGAGGACGATCTCAAGTCCCAATGTCAGCCCGTCGATCCGCATGTAGGTCGATTTCGGTTTCACAACGACTCCTGGCGGTGTGGGGAATGTGCCATTGTCGTTGTAGTAGACATTATCGTGCGGTCGAGTAATCCGTGAAATGTAAAGCAGTTGATACCCGACCGAGAACCAGATGCTGTCGGTCACGCGAATGCGGGCATAGGTCTGCAATTCCCCGATTGGAGAAAAGAACACACTGCGGTCTTCCGTCACCACGGTGGGGTCGGCTGCTGATCGGAAGTTTTCGGTTCTGACTCGTGAGCGATGGACGTTTGCTGCCAGCGTCATCTTCGGGTTGACCCCCAATGTGAACCGGTCGTGCTGAAACTCGATCCGGGTTCCGATCGATGGTCCGAAAAAATTGTTGCTGGTGGAAGAATTGATCAGGCTCGTCAACAGGGGAACCGCTCCGGTGATGTCCTCAAACTGGCCGGCTTGCTGCAACTCCTCTTGAACCAAGAGGTAGCGGTAACCGAACATAGGTTTGATTTCCACGCCTCCTGGAAGTCCAAATTGGATCAGGTCGTCGTAGACGAAATTGACTTCCCCGCCCAGAACGTCGCTCTTGTACGTCACCTCGAAACCGCGATTGTAAAGCTGAACCAGGTCGCTGACTTGTCCGTTTTCGAGCAAACTTGTGGCGGCAAACTGCCCGGGAACGATGACGATAATAAGACCGCCCCCAAGATCAATTTCCTGCTGCGGGGCCAAACCACCAACCTGAAAACTATCGCTGGCCTGCTCCATTGCAAAGAAGTTCGCTTCGATGGCACCAAACGATGTTGGAATTCCTATTGTACCTCGCAGGCCGTTGGTATCTCGCATTGCAATCGTATCGAGCGTCGGTACGGTTGCATTGCCAATAAGATTCGGGGGGTTCTGAAGATCGAAGACAGGAAATCCATCCTGCGGACGACCGACGATGTTCAACGGCGCTCCCAACAGGGAACTGCCAGGTCGATTGATTTTCCACTGCATCCATTCCAGCCGGTACCACGACTGCTGAAAAACCGCTTGCAAAGTGGCTTCGAGCGGCGTGATATCTTCCCAGTCTGGTTGAACGGGAACGCGGCTGTGCACGATACCGTCGCGGCCATAGTACGGCGTACCGGGAACGGCGTTTCTTGATGTCGGATAGTTGACGGGAACGGCCGCATCGGTTGGCCCCCCGTATTGCGTTCTATTGGGATTCCCGCTTCGCTTGAAACTAAACAAGGCCGGAAACGGACCTTGAGTGTTGTTTTCGGAAGTCCATTCCTGTGCATGCGCGCCGCTGGAGGCGAACAAGATGCAGGCAAACAGAACGGGAATTGTCATTCGGCGGGCCATACTCAATGTCCCTGGCTGTTCAACTGGTGGGGCGAAATGTCGAAGCCGACACACGATGTCGGTCTCTCGGCGCAACAATCGACAGAAGCCGAAAGTACACGTCGTAACTTGAGTATCGGTTGCGCCGGTTATTCCACTTGGGCAAAACCGGCACCGTCTGTGAAAATATGCCGATTATGTCGGTTTTTCGGCCATGAACGGCGGTTGACCGACGTCAAACACGGAGAATAGGGGGATTGCTGAGAGTGCGCGGACACACCGCAGCAGCGACGTGAAATAAACACGCCCCTCAGGCCGGCCGGCAATTGAGACTCAAATTGTCAATGTCACACCCCCAAAGCCCACCGGCTACGCCCCGTGGGATCGAGCAGCGACACCCGCAACAATCTCAATCAGAGTCTTAAGAAATGGCAGTTGAAATCCAGATCTCTTGAGGTCAAATCTCGCCGTAGACCGCTTTGAGATCGAGCGTGTCGCCGACTTCGGGCTGTAACTCAAGAAAACGTGCGAACAGCTTCTGGATCACCGGCCCCGACCTCTCATCCTTCGCCAAATCGTTCATTTCACCTGGATCAACTCTCAGGTTATACAGTCGCATCCGCTTGATCTTGGGATACAAAATCAGCTTGTAACCATCCAGCGTGACCGATCGCTGCAAATCGAGATATGCGCCGTACAGCGCGTCGTACGAGGACTTTTCCGTTTCGCCCCGCAGCAGCGGCAGCAGACTGTGATACTGAACGTGATCCGGCTTCTCGACACCGGCCAACTCCAGGCTCGTTGGCATCACGTCCTGCAGGTAAATGGCGGCGGCGTTCTTCTTGTTTGACTCGATTCCCGGCCCCACCGCAATAAACGGCACGCGAACACTGTGGTCGTATAGATTCTGCTTGCCGAACAAACCGTGATGGCCGACCGCCAGCCCGTGATCGGCGGTGAAGAAGATGTAAGTGTTGTCGGCCTTGCCCGTCTTCTCCAACGCACTGAGAATGCGGCCGATCTGAGCGTCCATGTGCGTGATGATCGCGTAATACTCCTGCCGATGAATCTTCACCGAATGCTTCGTCCGGGGGAAGGGCCCGAGTTTTTCATCGCGCAGGTTCTTTCCGCAGCCAATCGCGTCCTTGAACGGATAAAGCGTCTGGAAGTTATCCGGGATCTTGATCCGATCGAGCGGATACTTACCGACGTATTCCTGCGGAGATTGCCGCGGGTCGTGTGGGGCGTTGAACGCGAGATACATGAAGAACGGGTTGTCGCTCTGCTCGGCCGCCTTCAGGTAATCGACGGCGTCGTCGGCAACAATCGCACTCCAGTGTCGGCCGCCCTTCCAGAACCCGCCGAACTTCATATCGAACGGGCTCCACTTGTCTTCTTCACCAGCCAGCGGTCGGTTGTAGCCGGCCGGTGTTTGGTTCGGCATGCCGGGCCGCACATGCCGGGCCGTGTTGAACGCCTTGGTCGCGTCGGCGCGAATGTGCCACTTCCCGGTAAAGTACGTGTCGTAACCGGCTTTCTTCATATACTCCGGCCAAAACCTGCCGGCTTGTCGCTCCTGCTCGGTCGTGCGATAGACGCTGTTCGCGTTCCAGAGATACCGGCCCGTAACCAGCATGCAGCGACTGGCAACGCAGACCGCACCGCTCCACGACCCCATGTTGTACGCATGCGTGAACGTCGTCCCTCGTTTCACCAACCGATCGAGATTCGGCGTTTCGATATCGGTCTTGTCCAACGCCCCAATCGTCTCAAAGCACTGATCGTCGGCAAAGATGAACAGAACGTTCGGCTTCTCGGCGTAAGATGTTTCGACACAGACCGAAAGAACCGCTGCAAAAATCAACGCGATACGAAGCATGGACAATCTCCTGGGGTGTTCGTTTTGGAGTGCGTGGTAATCGAGTGTCCGAGTAGCGGGTTGCGACACATCGTGTTTTGACAGTCCTCAGTTGAGGGGTGCCACTGGCGTGTCGCCAGTGCAACACAGAGAACACTGGCGACACGCCAGTGGCACCCAAATCGTCAGTCGGCGGATTTGCTGAAACCCTCAGCCGTGTGACTGACAATAACATTTGTGCGAATTCCGCCGCGGGGTGTGAACTCGGCGACAATTTGCATCCAGCGTGGCTGCGTGACCGCCACCAGATCGTCGAGGATGCAATTTGTGACGTCTTCGTAGAATGCCCCATGATTGCGATACTGCTGCAAATACATCTTCAGCGATTTCAGCTCGAAGCAGTGTGCATTGGGAATGTAGCGAATCGTCAACGTGCCGAAATCGGGCTGACCCGTCATCGGACAGACCGACGTAAACTCAGGACAGACCGTATCGATCTGGTAATCGCGGCTCGGGTGAGGGTTCTCAAACGTTTCGAGAAGCTTCCTGAAACTTTCGCTCATGCTGTTTCTTATGATCAATAATACAGTGCACGCCAATCCGGCGCAAATTCCGGCTCCGCGCGAAGCCGCCCCCTATGAATTCCATTGTAGCGCGAGCGAGCATCGGATGCGAACGACCAGAAATTCAGCGCTGCATCACTCGCGGCTGCGGCCGCTCGCCTTGGTTTTCTCAAGCAGGCGTTTCAGTCGCGCCACGATTTCCGGATGCTCGCGATAGAGGTTGCGTGTCTCACCCGGATCGGTGTCGAGATCGTACAACTGGCCCGGGGCATTCGGTGCACGTTCCGGCAATTCGTATTGCCGAAGTGCGGCGTTGCGGCGGTAGTTGTTGCCGCCCGATCCGCGATGGTCGAGCAATTTCCAATGGCCCTGGCGAATCGACATTGCCAGCGAAATCGTCTGCTGCAGCAGGTAAGGCCGTACTTGTTTCTCACCCTGCTTTCCGAGCCAGACCGGCAGCATATTGAAACTGTCTTCGGCCGCGTCGCGCGGCAAATCGCCAGCACCGGCGATTGCCCCACACGTCGCCATCAGATCCGTCAGGCTGGTCAACTGATCGCTCGTTGTTCCCGGTCTGATTTTTCCGGGCCAGCGCACAATCAACGGCACGCGGTGTCCGCCTTCCCAATTGTCGCGTTTCATCCCTCGCCACGGCCGCGCCCCGTCGTGAGCGTGATCGCGGCGCATGTGAATTGTCGTCGTCGTTTCCGGACCGTTGTCGCTGGTAAAAATGACGACGGTGTTGTCCGCGACGCCCAACCGATCCAGCGTTGCCATCAACTCGCCGACGATGTGATCCATCTCGAAGAGGAAATCCCCGTGCGGTCCCGCTTTCGTTTTCCCTTTGAATTGGTCGGCCGGGAACGACGGCAGATGTACTGCCTGCATCGAATGGAACAGAAAGAACGGCTTATCGGGCTGTCTGCTGACGTGCCGACTCAGCCATGTTTTACTTTTTTCCAGGAACGCAAGATCGACCGTTTCAAGATCGTAATTCTCCGCGATCAATCCGCGGCGGTTATCGTATGAATACGGATGCTTGGGCAGCGGAGCGTGGTCCAACTGTTTGGTTGGCGGCACCGGCACGCGGTCCTGCTCGATGAACGCGTACAGCCAGTCGGTTGTCGGGCAGCATGCCGTGCCGAAGAAATAGTCGAACCCGCGATGAATCGGCCCATCGGAAATCGGCTTCGTGAAATCAACCAGCCGCACGCGTTCCAACGCGGCACCGCCGTCGCGCCAATCGGCCGGCTGTTTTGCATCGACCTTCACCTTGTGCGCGGGCTTTCCGCCCTTCGTTTGAAACGTCATGCCAATATGCCACTTGCCCACGCAGGCCGTTGTGTAACCTCGGTCGCGCAGAATCTGCGGCAGCGTCAACCTTCCCGCCTCAATCAACGCCGGCCCACCAACCCCCGTGAACACTCCGCGATACCCCGTGCGAAAACACATCCGTCCGGTCATCAGGCTATACCGCGACGGCGTGCAAACCGTCGAAGGGCTGTGCGCATCGGTAAACCGCATCCCCTGAGCCGCAAGCCGATCAACATGAGGTGTCGGAACTTTCGACTTCGCGTTGTGACAACGCACATCCCCATACCCGAGATCGTCGGCAAGAATGACAACAATATTCGGCGCCTCGGCGGCCGATGCGTTCGGCGAAACCGATAACGCGAGCAGTACCACGCAACAGCGAAGCGGCAATTTAAAAAGTTTGTCGGTCATCGGACCTCTGTTCGTTGTGGGGAGGAACGAAGGCGTGTGGCACCTTATCTTCTCCCTAATTGGTGATACTAAAGCACGTCCCCAGATTGGGCGGAGTTGGCATATTGTCGCAATTCATACGGAATTCCCTTGCGTAGATGATATTCGCGAATGATTGGCGTCGTTTCCTGGGAGAACGACATTGCGAGGTGGCCTAGTCCGTGCAGGGCGGATTCCTGACAAGCCCAACTGTCGATTGTGAGAGCAAAAGACAGGACTTCAATTGAAGCGTCAAGCATTTCCGCGTCGCCATTGATTGCGGGACATTCGATTCCATCCATATCACACAGCATGTAACAGGCCGAATTCATCGGGCGGATCGACTCGGGGCCACGATCAAGATGACCAAAATGTTTGGAGCAAACGGGGGCGAACCCAAGGGCGTACAAGTCACGAACAGATGCCATGAATTCAAGTCGCTGAGCGCCAAGCGACGAGTCCATTGCGTCCCACATGTAGCCGGACGCCATACCATAGATGTACCAGATCGCTTTGTTAATCGCGGTCTCACCGTGCAATTCAACAATTGAGGCAATGTCAGCATTGAATCGACAAGCGTATTCGTTGACGGTTGAACTATCATCGACGTATCGCCCCTGTTGACCATCGGTCAGGGCATGCAAAAGCCAGTCGTCAAAGGTCACCGTATCCAATGGTAAAAGTCTCACAACAGTGTTCGAGGCAATTCAATATTGCAATGAGAGTACAGTAATCGATCGACTGTGAACATTCTGGCAGAAAGCGCGCCGAAGTTCATCAGGCTTCCGGCGATTTCTGAAAATTGTCGGCTGCAACATTCGGCCACGGTGCGTGTTTTCTTATGCAGTTCAATCGGTGGGTGGTCTTGTAGCGATACCGGGGCGGGGGATGTGTGCGATGAACTTACGGGCGATTCCCCCTTTGATGAGGCTGATGATCGTCGCGACGGCGAGGCACGCCGCTGCGAGCAGGAAGGAATCGACGCCCTTCCATGCGGGCAGTTGTTTCAGTTCCAGGTAGGCATGCCAGCCGAGTGTGCTGATCGATGCCAACGTGAGCGCCAGCCCGCTGAGAAAGTAGACGATATTCGAGAACGACCACGCGTAGAGAAACGACACCGCGATCAACGTTACCATGTAGACAGGCACGGTCCATGCGGGCGCCGAGAATGGCACGATCAACGCACCAACTCCTGCAGCGAACAGCATCACTCCACCTGCCTGTTGAAGCAATCGCGAAAACGGGTCGCGAAAGACCGTTCCAATCACGATTGTTGCTGCGATGGCCAGATGAATCGTGGCGACGTTTCCCACATCGGACGGCCAACCAGCCGATGTCGCAGCGTGCAAAGCGGCAATGCTGCAGAATGTTCCCAGCAGCGTCCGTCGCGAATCGGCCTTACGCAAACCCCACATAAGTTCCAGACCGGCGATGAGCAGTAAGGGAATCGGCTGCAGCGGGACGAGCGAATCGAGACCAATCGTTTCCGGGGCGGTGACCGATAGCAGCAACAGTGTGACAACCAAGGCCTGTTCGGCACCGTTCACGCGACGAAACAGCGCATACGCGAGATACGCGGCCGAACCCATCGCCGTCAGCCAAATCGGCGATGCGAGTCGCTGCATGAACAGGTCCAGAAACTCGGCGTAAGGTGCATTCGGCGATCCTGTTGGAATCGCCAGAAAAATGCAGGCAAACGGAATGAACAACGCCAACCGCTCGATCTTCCGATTGCGCGTGACGATTCCCGTTTCCAACAGTAGGAGTGCGGCCGCCAGCAGAATTGGGACGAGGAAATAGCCGCCGAAAGCCGATGGCAATGTCAGCGATTCTTCGTACCCCACACTCGTGGCCGGATCGAATGACAGCGTCATCGCATAGGACCGTATACACAGACCGATGATGATGGTTCCCAGCGCGGTCCACGGATACCACGGCCAACTCCACGGCGTGCCGTTGCGCCCAACGTAACTCGGCCCCCGTCGAACGGCCGGCAGCATTGAGAGTAGCACCAGGGCGATGGCCGGCGAAAACAGAAAGATCCGCCACGATTTGACAATCGCATCGTGCTCGGAAAAGAGGAGGCCAGGGACCAGGCAGAAGGGGTAGAGAAACAACAACGCCAGCATCAAATGGAAAGGGACGCGAAACAGAGCCGGCAGACGGATGCGCAGGCTGAGCATCAACCCCTCGCTGACGCACACCGCCAGCAGCCAGGCGACAATCAGCAGCGGCTTCCCAATTTCGGGATAGACACCCAGCACATCGTCAAAACAAACCGACATCTCGACAAACAGGATCAACACAATCAGAAAGATCGATCGTGCATCGTCCCAAACATTGCCGAAGCGAACGATAACGAAAGCCGTGACTGCCAGCGCGAGAATGTAGGCGGAAGTCAGACCAACCAGCGGCCACGGATTATGTAGCGCCGCTTCGTTCTGGAACCAGGCCGCCGTCCCGTGGAATACAAAGCAGACGCTGAGCAGATAGAACGGATTCCGCGAGTACAGGTATCCTAAAAATCGGTGATGCAAACGGCGTGGCAACTCTGTCGTCAAATGGTTCGTCTCGTTCATGTCGGAAGGCGTCATGGAAATCCTCCATTGCTCGCGTTCAGTCACTTGGCCCAGATACGAAACGCAGGTCACGTCACATATTCAACAGCCGAGCGTTTCCACAGGAAGCGCACGCCCGATCGTCTCGCCTGTTTCGAGGCGAATTATCAAGAACAGCTTCTATTGTGAGTTTGCGAGAAACGTCCGTCGCACCACGCACATTGGGTGCATGGGGGCCACACCATCAGACGGCAATGTGATGCGCGATGAATTCCAGCGCATCGATAAGAAATGAACGCGAACCAGAATTGAAGGAGGACAAGAACGTCCTGAGAAAAGGAAGTTTTCGACGCCCGCTACCGGCGTCTATTTCACGGTAACGGGCGATTTCGATTTTGGATACACTTTTTTCCGCTCTTGCACGACAAAACTTAGATTCGGTTTCTCCGAATCAAGGCAGTTTCGGTCGCTGCGGCGTGGTGCCGTCTTTCTTGTCGACCGGGTAAAGGGCGTCGTGCTTCTCCATGCTGGCGATCAAGCCTTGCATCATGAGGTGGAGTCGATCGGGTTTGGATTCGGCCAGGTTGTTCGACTCGAAGGGATCCTCGGCAAGATTGTAGAGTTGGTAGTTGGAGCCTTCGGAGGCTTTGGATGGGTAGTAGTGGTAGATGACCTTCCAGTCGCCGCGGCGGTAGCAAGTGAAATAATCGCTGCGATGCGGAGCGTGCGGATAGTGCATCAGAAACGTTTCGTCGCGCGTCTCATCGGGCTTGCCCCTCAGCAATGTTTCGAGACGTAAACCATCGACAGTGTGACTCGCCGGCGAAGCGGTGTTGGTGATGCCGAGGATCGTTGGAAACAGATCGTGTACTGCCGCCTGTTGGCCTTGAATAACACCGGCAGGGATTTGAAGCTGCTTTTGATGTGCGTTCTTGGAGTTGGTTTTCGCCCAGGCGGCAATGAACGGCACACGCATGCCGCCTTCGTAGTGCGCGCCCTTCTTGCCCCTTAACGGAGCAGCACAGGCAACGGCGTGCTGATGTCCCAGCGGTGCATCGGAACCGTTGTCGCCGAGGAAGAAAATCAGCGTGTTTTCGGCAACGCCTAACGCTTCGAGATGATCGAGAACATCGCCGAGCGACTTGTCCATACCTTCAATCAACGTGGCAAACGCCTGTGCGTTTTTCGGCTTTCCGGAGTCTACATAATTCGCGGCAAAACGTGGATCGGAATGAAACGGTGCATGCACGGCATAATGCGACATATAAAGGTAGAACGGCTTGTCAGACTTCACCGCATCGCTCACCCGCGCGTTGGCTTCAATGGTTAACGCTTCGGTGAGAAAAGTCTCGGTGCCGTGGTACTTTTTCAGGTGAGGAACCGCTGAGCGATTACGCTTTGTCCCCAGTCCGTAGTTCTGTTCGGCGTAGTAGCTGCCCGGTGCTCCAAATGAAGCCCCGCCGACGTTGACGTCGAAACCGAGATTCAATGGTTCGGAGCCAGCGAACTTCCGCGGCCCGAAATGCGCCTTACCAACGTGGATCGTGCGATACCCTGCTCCTTGCAACAATCGCGGCAACGTCACATCGTTCTTTTTCAGGCCCTTCCAATTCCATTTGGGCGGACCGGCCGGACCGCGATTGTTCCTGTCGGGGTTGATCCAGTTCGTCGCGTGATGTCGTGCGGCGTTCTGACCGGACATAATGGAAATTCGCGTCGGCGAGCAGACGCTCATCGCGTAGAAGTTATTGAAGCGGATTCCCTGCTTGGCAAGCCGCACCATGTTGGGTGTGCGGTAAAAGTCGTTGAGCGGATACCGCTTCGGCTTGCCGTCTTCATCGGTAAGAAACGGCAACGACGTATCCATGACGCCCATGTCATCGACGAGGAAAACAACGATGTTGGGCTTGGTGGCGGCAGCGTAAAGCGACGTGGTGAGCGGAGCCAATAACAGGGCGGTGAGTATGACGAGTGTCTGTTTCATGGTGAGTTTACTTTCTCTTTGATCCAAGTTTGCCTGCGAGCAACTCGTTTGATTGTTCATGGTTCGTCCAATCTGTACTGTTTCGGCTTTGCCCTTCCGCTGTCGATGGGTGCCACTGGCGTGTCGCCAGTGCTTCACGCGTT
>CAUZOL010000041.1:0-31920 GCA_963581435.1 Planctomycetota bacterium | reverse complement strand
TCGCGAATCACCTCCACGGCGTTCAAAATTGGCAGCGCATCTCGCGACGCGTTTGCTGCGCGGGGCGCTAGTTCCAGCAGCAGCGTGCTGCTGACTTGGATGCCCTTCACTTCGCGGATAAGCGCTTTGCGAGCGCCGCCCGCTTCGCTGGCCACATCGAGGTCTTTGATGACCGTTTCGCCCTGCACTTTGACATCGAAGACACGCGTGCCTGCGGCGGATTTTTCGTTGAGGTCGGCGAAGTGTAACCGCAGTGTGTAGGTGGCGGGTTTGTCGTCTTTGCCCAGTAGCGGGAAGGTGTAGGACGACAGGCCGACTGCCCAGGAAGAATACAGCCAAGACGTCTCGGTGCCGACGACGTTGGCCGTCGAGCTGCGCATGCTGTCGTGTTCGCCACCGGTGTGGAACTTGTGGCCCAGGTTAAGTGTGAGATCGAGGCCGGTGGTCTTGTGCGGGTCGATGCGCGGATAGGAAAGCCAAACCTGCCCGCGTGCGTCTTTACGGTCACCAGGTGCGCCCAGATTGAGTGCCATTTTCTTAACCGGTGTGGCCCGGCCAGTGGAACTGTAAAGCGTCCACGGTCGCCGCGGTGCACGCGGTTCCAATGTGATGGTTGAAGCGATGGAGAACAGACAAACGCAGCCGGCGCTTGCTTCGGGGATCATCACCAGCCCGTTGGCCGGAATCGCGTTGATCCAACAGCCGAGCCGATGTCCTGCAAAGTGTCGCGTTCCCGAATCGCTGTCGAGATCGTAGAAGCCGGTGTACCGCGAACGGAACAACAGCATGCTGTCGCAACCGGTGAGCATGCCGCAGTGGTGACCCGGACGCATGATGCTCCACGGTTCCTGCTGGCCGGTGAATGGGTTTTCTCGCGTGAGCTGTTCGCCCGTGTAAAGGTCGAACGACCACGGCTCGGCGATGATTTTTGAGCCGATGATGATCGGTCGATGACGGTAGTTGGCATCGCGTGCCCACAGTTTGTGTCCGTCATCGGATGCCAGCGAGACAATGCGCCGCTGCTTGAATTCGCCCGCGATGAACTGCTTCCAGTAATGACCGTTGGCGTTCGCTCCGGAGAGTACGAGAACGCCGTTCTTCTGCATCAACGTCAATTTGCCGCCGCCGATGCCGACGTCGCTGCAGTCGGTCACATCAACCGCTTTTGACCATTCGATGTTTCCGGTTTTGGCATCGATGGCGACCGCGCGGCGGGCGTCGATGCGTTTCAGGCGGGCCTCGGCCCGTTTCGCTTCTTCACCGGTGAGATTGGCCAGTTCCGTTTTGTCCTCTCGCAGCAGGTCGGCCCGCTGTTCTTCAGTGATGGTGCTGTCGATGAAATAAACCTTGCCGGGACCAAGCGCGATGGTGTGATGCACGATATTTTTGCCTTCGTGCGTCCAGAGGTGTTTACCGGTATTGGTATCGATGGCGAAGATGCCATCGGTGATGTCGTCGGTTTTACGGCCGCGTCGGCGGAGTTTCTGTTCCAAGTCCTTGCGAAGTGTTGCCGTGCCGTAGAGGACGCCATCCTGATACGCGACGTAACCCCAAGCGTAGGACTCTTTGTTTTTCGTTTTGGGCAGTTTGTGTTCGATCTTCAATTCACCTGTGTCGCCGTCAAGTTCCAGGCAACTGTCCTTCATCAGCACGAACAGATTGCCTCCGCCTGCGACGAGGTTGCCGGGATTTTGATTCTGAAAGACGCCGGTTCGCAGCGAATCGGGGTTGCCGTATTCCCACAGTTTTTGACCGTTGTAAGCGTCGTAGGCCATCACGCTGCTTTCGCCCTGCACGAACAGTTTTCCGTCGACGGCCAACGGCCCGACGGCACCTTCGTGGCGGTTGACCATTTTTCCGGGACCGGGATCGCCATACCACAGCACGCCCAATCCACCTTTGATGCGGGTATCGGGACTACTGGCGGTGTTGCCGGCGTCGCCGTATTGATGGCTCCAGTTGCCCGCACCGGGGAGTGCGTTTCTTGTGACCATCACCCAACCGTCGGCGTTTTTGAGAGTTGATTGTTTGTCGAGTCCAAACTGCGCCACCCACGCTGCCGCAGCGAGCCTTGCCGCCGCGCCTTCAGGATGGCCAAACAACATCACCCCGCCCATCGGTTTCAGATGCCGCGCAATTTCTGCCGGCTTACCGGGCAACTTATCGGTCACGAGCAACGTGTCCGAAACAATGAGGTTGGCAAAGTAATTGGCGTAAGGAATGTCGGCGAAGTCGGCCTGATGAATCGTGATTCGGTGGCCGTACAGGCCGGCCGATGAGAGAAGGCGTCGCGACTCGGCGACTTTGTCGGCGTCCGGCTCGATGCCGTAAATCTTCAGGTTGCTACGCTTGGCGAGTTCGTACGCCAATCGACCGCGTTCACTGCCAAGTACCAGACAGTAACCACTTTTCTGGTCAGCGTTTTTTAGAATCTGCTCGGCAGCGGCTGCGTAGGTCTTGGAGAGTTTGTCTGCCGGATATGGGTTGTTGTTGAGGGTTGTCCCACCCGATGCCACGAGTGGGCTTTGGCTGCCGATGAAGGTATAAACATTTCCGGTGGTGGTGCTGGCGAACAATCGGCCGTTGGCGGCTGCGAGTCCACGGGTTTCTCCTTCGACGGCCGCGTTCCAAACCTGCTTGCCATCTTCGGTGCGGAATGCGAGGACTTCTTTTTCTCCGCCGACAAACACCAAATTGCCAGCGACGATCAGCGCGGCATCCGCCGCACATGGTTGCTTCCAGACGTAACCGACATCGTCGAGAGTTTCCAATTCCTTGTTGGCCGCTTCGATCTTCGCGCGGATGTCTTTCAGGGCCTGTCCTTTCGCGCTGCGAGCCGATCGTTGCAGCTTGGAAATGCTCCCTTTCAACTTATGACGTTTAATACTGGCCTTCGCATAAGCGGCCCGATCGAGTCGGCCGACGTTGACTCCCGTGGCTGTATAAGCCGAGTCGCCGCTGACCGCTAATTGGTGTCCGTCGAAGTAACCGAAGCCGACGCTGCCATCTTTTTGACTCATCGCCAGCATGTGATGCGCGCCGGCTGCATAGATTTGACCGTCGGCCAGCATGGCCCGCGTTCCGCCGACAACTCCACCCGCTTCACCCCGCCAACCCGGCGCGCGTTTGTGGAGAAACTTGCCCGTGTTTCGATCAAGAGCGGCGGGCAGTGTGCGTCCCGAGGGGACGACCAGCAGATCGTTTTCGGCCAGCAGGTAACCCTGCGGTGTGAGGTCGCTACGACCGGCGTCCGACTCGCTGATGTCGTCGCGTTTCCAGATGATCTTGCCATCGTCGGGATTGACGGCATACAGGAAAATGTCTTCGTGCGGGAACACGCCGACGCCGAAGTAAGCAACGCCGCCTTCAATCATCACACCGGTGCGGCAGGGCCAACGGGAGATCATTTCGCCGCGCGCGATCAGCCATTCGTCGGCCGGTCCGCCGCGAAGTTTCCAAACGAGTTTGCCGCTGTGGGCTGCAACGCAATAAACAAATCCGTCATCAGAACCGAAAAAGACTTTGCCCTTCCAGACTGTTGGAGCCAGTCGGACTGGCCCACCGGTGTAAAACGTCCATTGCGTTTTGCCGGATTTGGCGTTCTTGCAGTACACCTGATGGTCGACCGAAGAACCGAAGAAAACCTGCTCGCCGACCGACACGACCTGGAAGGCATCGTCGAAGCGAATGCGGTCGCGGAGAATTTTCCCCTCGATGGTGCGACCGGTGAGACCCGACCATGCGCGGTTAATGGTACTGGGCGGGGCGTATTCCCACGCCTTCTTCAACGGCAGTTTGAGGTTTTCGGTGGTCGCCCCAATCCGTTGATTGCCGTTGAGAAAACTTGGCCAGTCGGCTGCGTCGGCCGAAGTGGCGCAGGCGAGAAGAGATGACGCTGCCAGTCCAATCGCAAGGAATGTGACAAAACCTCGACGTGGGTGATTCGCTTCTCGTGCGGGCCGCAGCATGACGACGTCCTTTCAACACAAAACAAACACGGTAAAAGAGGAGTACAGCAGCAACAGAAGAGGCTTCGCGTTACGTCGCCAGCCGGTTCGCTGGAGGCAAGAATCCTCTGTCGATCATTGGCAATTCACTGTAGCGACATTGTATCGATGCGACACGCCATCCGAAAGCATTCGCCGATGTGAACCAGTTTTGGCAGGCGAACGCGACGCCTGGACCGCAATTTCAGCCAACCCTCCATGACGCGGCACTTGAAGACTTTCTCATTCACCGTGCCGACGCGTTGACTCGGTCGCAACGTGACGTCAAAGAAGCCCTGCAGCGCGCCGTCGAACACCACGAACGCGACACGCGACGGTTGTGGAAGAACCTGGTCTAATCGAACAGTTTTTGTGGCACATACGCACGGCGATACACCACATCCGACAACCATGCCAATTTCAAAGTGTTTGCCGTTTCCATCGGGTTTGCTTGGATTCTTGCCCCGATTTCGGGTACCGTTGAACAAATAGGTTGCCGGTTCCCACTCACTTCATCAACTTATCTGGAACGGAATGACCCCTCATGTCTGATGCACCTAAACCAAGCGATTCCACTTCTGACAATTCGACTGCCCAGGCGGCGGCGAATACGGGCAAACAAAAGAAGCCACGCTCACCGGTTGAACGGGTGGTCGTCTGGGGTGGAATCAGCATTCTGCTGATCATTGCTGGCATTCAAGGAATGGCCGCGTATGGATTTACCACGTCGAAAGACAAGGTCGTTTCAGCTGTGAAGCGGGCGGACGAGTCATCGGACGAATTGAACCTGAACGATGCAGAAGAGTTGATGAGCGGCTTCTGGAGTAAGTCGCCGATCCAAAAGAAGAATCACGAACGATTCATCGTCTACTCTTGGACGGGAGTCTATCAGCACTACAGCGTACTCTTGAACCTGGGTGCCGATGACAGCAACCCAATCGTGATGGGCTACGAACTCAACTCGGAAACGTCGAATCACGCCGAAACAATTGCAGCCTCACAGCCGCAAAGCGTCAGCGAAACCGCTGACGATAGTGACGACTCGACCGCCGCGCTCATGGAAATGCCGGGTGGCCCTGGCGGTGGACCGGGAGGACCGGGCGGTGGTCCAGGTGGACCGGGAGGCGGACGGCCGAGCATCGACTGGGACGAACTCGACAAGGACGGCGACGGCAAAGTGAACAAGGAAGAAGCTCCCGAACGGATGCAACAATTCTTCGATCGCATTGACACCAGTGGCGACGGATTCATCGACGAAGAAGAGCGCGAAGCGATGCGAAGACGTCGTGAAGAACGCCAGAACAGCGGCGGCGGTCCAGGTGGCGGCGGCAGACCGCAGCGTCCCTCCAACGACGACGATCCGCCGACCGCAACAACTCCCGATGAAGCCAAATCAAACCCCGACGAACCCGAACCGCCGAAGAAACCGGAAGACGCTGCACCGCAAGAGCCCAAAGACGAATAGTCGCGTCACAATCTCCCATGAAACTCGGGTAATCACCGTTTCAATGTGCCGCCGGCTGCGCAGTAGCGTTCGGCTGGCGGTACCTGACGGTTGTGCCGGTTCTTGCAGCATTCATTCGTCCACGCTGCAAAAACGGGGATCGGGTAATTGACACTTCGCTCAGCCCTTCTACAATCGGGGGTTTCCCATTTTCCCGCTGCAAACTGAGCATTCGAAGTGGACGAAGCGATTCGCAAGGCAAACGTATTGATTGAGGCGTTGGGCTGGATCCGGCGTTTTCGCGGTCGGTACGTCGTCATCAAATTGGGTGGCAGTGCGCTCGAAGACGCCGACGCGGTCAAAAGCCTGCTTACCGACGTCATCTTTATGGAAACGGTCGGTATGCGGCCCGTTCTCGTTCACGGCGGCGGGAAAGCAATCAGCCGGGCGATGAGTGACGCCGGAATCGAGCCGAAATTCGTGCACGGCCGACGCGCGACCGATCCCGAGACATTAGACATTGTTGCGCGTGTTTTGTGTAACGAAATTTGCGGATCACTGGTCGATGAAATTACGCGGCAAGGCGGAGCCGCAACGTCGCTGGTCGATATGACCGGCAGTTGTCTTGTCGGCGAAAAACTGAAAATGAATGACGAAAACGGCGAACCATTTGATTTGGGCCGTGTCGGTCAGGTTGTTGATATCAATCGTCAACTCATTCAGGAAACCTGCGATGCCGGTCACATTCCAGTCATTCCGTCGATTGCAGTCGATGCCGACGGTGGAAAACTCAATGTCAACGCCGATACGGCGGCGGCGGCGGTGGCGCGGCTGTTGAACGTCGAGAAGCTCGTCTTCCTCAGCGACGTTCCCGGCATCTTCCTTGATCGCCAACGACCCGATTCGCTGCTTTCCCATTTGGAAGTCGCACGCTGCCGCGAGCTGATTGCCGACGGCACGATTGACGCCGGCATGGTTCCCAAGGTCGATGCCGCTCTCGATGCTCTGGAAGCAGGAGTCCGCAAAGTCCACATTGTTGATGCACGGATTCCACATTCCGTCTTGCTGGAAATCTATTCGGACAAAGGAATCGGAACAGAAATCGTCGCCTGACGCCAATGGCGACGGAACGAATGAAATAACATTTTCTTGAATCCCCTCAAGTCACACACAAACCGAGTTACCAAACATGACCACGCAAACCGCACGCAGCAGCCAGGAGACAATCGGCGTTTTTGAAAAATACGTAATCCCGAATTACGGGCGTTACCCCATTTGTCTCGTCCGAGGTGAAGGATCGCACGTCTGGGATGCCGAAGGAAAGCGCTACCTCGATCTGTTTCCCGGTTGGGGCTGCAACATTCTGGGCTACAGCCCGCCCAAGGTTGTCGCCGCAATCCAAGAGCAGGCGGCCAAACTCATCCATGTCCCCAACACGTGGTACACCGAAGCGCAGGGTGATTTCGCCGAGTTCCTTTCAACCCGCGGATTCGGGCAAGCCTTCTTCTGTAACAGTGGAGCCGAATCGATCGAAGGGGCAATCAAGCTGGCACGGCTGCATGCCGGCGAAGGCCGCCACAAAATTATTACGTTCGAACACAGTTTTCACGGCCGCACATTTGCCGCGCTAACCGCCACCGGACAGCCGAAGTATCACGAAGGCGTCGGCCCGCTGCTCGCCGGTTTTCGGTATGCCCCGTTGAACGATCTCTCCGCTGTTGAGGAATTGATCGACGACGAGACGGCGGCCATTCTCGTCGAACCCGTGCAGGGGGAAGGTGGCGTCAACATTTGCACCGACGCTTTCCTGAGCGGCCTGCGAGACCTGGCCAACGCCCACAACAGCCTGCTCATTTTCGACGAAGTACAAACCGGCATGGGCCGCACCGGCACATGGTTCGGCTACCAACAGTCGAATGTGCAGCCGGACATCATGACTCTGGCAAAAGGTCTCGCCGCCGGTGTTGCCTGTGGAGCTTTCATGGCGACTCCGGAAGCTGCCAAAAGTCTCAAACCGGGGACGCACGCCAGCACGTTCGGCGGAAACCCGTTGGCCATGGCGGCCGGACTGGCCACGGGCCGCACGATTGAAGAAGACAACCTGCTGGAGAACTGCCAGGAAATGTCACAGCGGTTCCGCGGACATTTTGAAACCCTCAAAGCAAAACTGCCAATCATTGGTGAATTGCGAATTCAGGGAATGATGATCGGCCTGGACCTCACAATTCCGGCGACACCGGCCGTCGGCAAATGCATGGAGCGCGGGCTGCTGGTCAACGCCACGAACGACACCGTACTGCGTCTCTTGCCGCCGATTAACGTCTCGGCCGAAGAGGTTGACGAAGGCTCCGCGATCATCGCCGACGTACTTCGCGAAATGGCCGAGGAAATCTGATAAGGACACACCTTTATACGCTACGCAAGCCCGGCTCTCATCGCAGGCCGGGCTTGCGTCGTTGTTTTTGCTACAACCAGCCCGCCGCGCAAGCAAGGGTCTTGCACGACAGACTCCATTAAACACTTGCTTGCGCGACGGGCTGGTCTATTGAATCGAAACGGAGCCGTTTCTTATGCAACACCTCAATTCACTGTCGGATCTCACCGCCGACAATATCCGCGAAATTCTTTCACTCGCCGCCGAATTGAAGGCGAAACATTATGCCGGCGAACGGCCCGCGTTGATGCCGGGCCGCGTACTCAGCATGGTGTTCGAGAAACCGTCGCTGCGAACCCGCAACAGTTTTGAGGCCGCGATCACACATCTGGGCGGCGCGGGAATCTTTCTTTCGAGCGCCGAGGCGGGACTGCACGGTCGCGAAGCACTCTGCGACGTCGCCCGCGTGCTGAGCAGCTACTGCGACCTGATTGTGCTGCGCACGTTTTCGCAGAAGCTCGTCGAAGACTTTGCCGGCTTCTCAAATTGCCCGGTCATTAACGGACTCACCGACGACCGTCATCCCTGCCAAGCACTCACCGACTTGTTCACCGTGCAAGAAGTGTTCGGCGGCTTGGGCAAACATCTGGTATATATTGGTGACGGAAACAACATTGCCGCGTCGTTGGCAATTGCCGCATCGATGACCGGCATGCCGTTGACCGTCTGCACGCCCGCCGGTTTTGAACTCGATGCCGATTTCGCTGCCGACTTAAAGAGTCAATTCCCGACAGCACAGATTTCACAGGGCAATAACCCGGCAGCCGCCGTCAAGACGGCCGACATCGTCTACACCGACGTGTGGGCCAGCATGGGGCAGGAAGACGAAGCCGAAAAACGTCGCAAAATCTTCGCGCCGTTCCAGGTCAACGCGGCACTCATGTCGCAGGCTCCGGCCGGCTGCAAATTCATGCACGACTTACCCGCCCATCGCGGCGAAGAAGTGACCGACGACGTGATCGACGGCCCAGCCAGTCTCGCCTTCCAACAGGCCGAAAATCGCATGCATCTTGCCAAGGGGTTGATTGTGTGGCTGCATAAGAATCGGTGAAGGCGCGGACGGAATTTGCGCCACCGCGAAACCGCAAGCGTTGATTCGCATTGTATTCACGCGACGAAAACTGTGTAATTGTGGTGAGTTCCGACCGCATAACCGGGAGCCGACCTCATGTCATCGCCGATTCGTAGTTCGTTCTGTTTGATCGCGTTCAACGCCTTGGTGCCGGTCATCTGTTTCTTTGGTATCGGCTGCAGTGACTTCGAGGAGGCATGGAACGAGGGGCAGGATACGCCCGCTTCCCAGGCGGAATCACCACCCGTCGTTGGTCAGTTTCTCGAAGAACCCAATGGCGAGGTCGCTGCCGGGAACGGGAATCACAACGGCGCTGCTGAAAATGTCGGCCCAATCGCGGCACAGCCCAACGCTCTGCCCGTTCACCTTTCTATCGGCATCGCATTCGCCCAAACACTGCGGGACGGCACCGGAATGAGTTTCAGCGTCGATTATCAGTTTCGAGACGGTTCGCCGACGCAGTCGAACAAATACTTCTGGGTCATCGAAGGCAACGGCGGCAAATCGCTGCGGCAACCGGTCCAACTGGCCAACAAGGGGAACTTGTCAATCCTCGCACCGAGTCTCCGCCCTGAAGCCGGCCCGTTCTCCTCGCACATCGTTGAAGTCACCCCCGACGGCTCGCAGCGCAAAATCTCCAAATCAATAAGCATGCGCTGACAAGCAGGCTCGTAGTGACCGCATTCATGCGGTTCTTTGCCGATAGTATCTACGAGCGCTCTCCATGTTGCTGTCAAAAGGCACAATCCCTTCGTAACGGCGTTGTAACGCCGCTAAGATTCGCCTTCTGCCCGAACCGCCATCGGTGTTACGATCACACAAGAAGCGCGACCGCTCGTACGGTGACCGATTCGCAAACTCACTCCCGGAAGAGCATGCCATGCCAACTTGCCGACTGCTGACATTGGCTGCGGTGTCGTTCCTGATCCCGACTTCTGCCGCCCAATCGGCCACGCCCGTTTACCGCAACGTCACAATCAAGAATGTGCCGCACATTAAACAGAAGCCCGACTTCTGCGGCGAAGCGTGCGCCGCCATGTATTTGCAGAAACTGGGGAAACGGGCCGATCAGGACGCCGTCTTCGACCAAGCCGGACTCGACCCCGCGCTGGGACGCGGTTGTCACACCCGCGAACTTGCCGGCGCACTAAAGCAAATCGGGTTCAACATCGGCAGTACCTGGCACAAGGTCGCCGTCGATCGCGCGAACGAACAGATGGAGAACCAGTTTCGCGCACTGCACGCCGACCTCGCGCGCGGCGTGCCATCCATCATCTGCATGCACTACAACGACCGCCCCAACACCACCGAGCACTTTCGCCTGATTCTCGGTTACGACGCCGGCCGCGACGAAGTCATTTACCACGAACCGGCCATTCGCGACGGTGCCTACCAGCGAATGACACGCGACATGCTGTTGAAATTATGGCCGCTGAAGTACAACCAAAAGCAGTGGACCGTCGTGAGAATGCCGCTGGCCGTCAAACGACTCACAGCAGTCTCAGCAACAACAAAGCACACCGATGCCGACTACGCCCAACACATTCTCGCCTTGAAGAAGAAACTGCCCGGCCCACAGTTTCACGTCGTGATACAGAAACCGTTCGTCGTCGTCGGTGATGAGGCGAAAGCAACCGTCGAGCGGCGTAGCAAGAACACAATCAAATGGGCCGTCGATCAACTCAAAAAAGACTATTTCCAACGCGACCCCAATCGCATTCTCGATATCTGGTTGTTCAAAGACAAAGAGAGCTACGACAAACACACGCGGCAAGTCTTCGGCGACAAACCGACCACGCCGTTCGGCTATTACTCATCGGCACACGGCGCGCTCGTGATGAACATCGCCACCGGCGGCGGAACGTTGGTGCACGAGATCGTCCATCCGTTTATGGCGTCGAACTTCCCTACATGCCCGTCGTGGTTCAACGAGGGTCTCGCCTCGCTGTACGAGCAATGTGGCGAAAAGAACGGCCACATTTACGGCTACACCAACTGGCGACTCCGCGGTCTGCAGCAGGCCATTCGCAACAAACGCGTGCCGCCGTTCAAAACACTCTGCAGCACCACCACCAACGAGTTCTACAACGAAGACCCCGGCACCAACTACTCGCAGGCCCGCTACCTCTGCTACTACCTGCAGGAAAAGGGCCTGCTGGTGAAGTACTACCACGCCTTCCGATTAGCAGCCGACAAAGACCCCACCGGCCACGAGACGCTAAAGAAAATCCTTGGCCGCGAAGACATGGACGCCTTCAAAACCGAATGGGAAGCATTCGCCGCAAAGTTGCGGTAGGAAAGTCTTTGTCAGGTTCGTAGTGACCGGATTCATCCGGTCACTACAAATCTCCCCTCACTTCAGCGTCAACACGACATACCGCACGTCCATCACCTGCTTGCCGGGAATGTCGATCGCGCGGAGCGTCAATTCGCCACGGCCCTTCTTTAGCGAGACGACGCCCAGTTTCATCGGCTTGAAGATCTTAACG
Organism: Planctomycetota bacterium; assembly: GCA_963581435.1. Taxonomy (GTDB): domain Bacteria; phylum Planctomycetota; class Planctomycetia; order Planctomycetales; family Planctomycetaceae; genus JABISG01. The sequence continues at coordinate 20,495 of CAUZOL010000041.1, read as the reverse complement.
AACGATTCGCTGCCGCGCGATGAGCGGTCGTCTTTCTGGCCGTAGAGCGGCGGGTTGTGTGCCTCGGTCACTTTGCCGCGAATGCGGCTCTCGTTCAGACTCAACTCGAACGTCGCGCCGACGTCTTCCTTCGGGCAAGTGTAATAGACCACCGCTTCGTATTGCCCGGTGGTTGCGACCTCAACGTCCCAGGTAATTCGATCTTCGGCGCTGGTCCAGTTGGTGAAGAACGAACAATTGGGGGCCCGTGCGCTGCGTTTGACGTTGCCGTGCGGTACGCCGTCTCGCGCCGGCAGATGTGTCACAGGAAACTCGGAGTAGCCGACGGGAAACGGCCGGTCTGCATCGTTCAAGCCGGGCAGAAGTTCCTGCTTCCATTTCTTCACCGCCGAGGTTAATGCTGCTGTGATTTTCGGCTGATTCTTTGCGATGTTTTGCCGCTGCCCCGGATCGGTCGTCATATCGAACAGTTTACCCGTGTGGTCGAGACGGTAGCGATTCGTGCGGGCACTGACACGGCCGCGCCAGTGGGAAAAGATCGTGCGGCCGGGCCAATCTTTGGCGGTCGCGGTCAGCAACGGTTTCACACTGATGCCGTCGAGTGGTTTCTTCTCTTTCAGCGAAATGCCCGCCATGTCGGCCAACGTCGGCAGCAAGTCGATCGCGCCAGCAATCTGTTCGATCTTCGTACCCGGCTTAATTTGACCGGGCCAACGCACAAGCATCGGCACGCGGACGCCCCCTTCGTCGGTCGATCCCTTTCGGCCCTTCATGCCGCCGTTCCAACGAAAACTGTTCGGCCCGTTGTCACTGAAATAGATGACGATAGTGTTGTCGGCCAACTTCAACTCGTCCAGTTTCTTGAGTACCCGGCCGACGTTCCAGTCGATGTTCTCGCACATCGCCAACGCAGCACGCGTCACCGGCAAAACTTCCTTCTTCAGATCACGATGGCGCAGCTTCAGTTTCGCATCGGCGAATTTCTCGTAGAACGTATCCGGCACCTGCATCGGGGAATGCGGCGTGTTCAGCGGTAGATAACAGAGGAACGGTTTGTCCTTATTCTGCTGCATGAAGCTGATTGCGTGGTCGGTCAAGTCATCGATTATGAATCCCTTGCCGCGAACGAGTTTGCCGTTGTGTTCGAGGACGGGATCGAAGTAGTTGCCCCAATGGCCGGAGCAGAACCCATAGTATTCATCGAAGCCGCGTGCGTTGGGATGATACGGATACTGCATGCCGTTGTGCCATTTCCCGAACGCCCCGGTAGCGTAACCGGCCGCTTTGAAGGCATCGCCGATGGTCTTTTCATCCAGATCGAGCCGCTCGCCGCCGGTCGATGTGCTGTAGACGCCGCCGCGCGGATGGTATCGCCCGGTCAGAAACTCGGCCCGCGTGGGTGAGCAAACGGGACAGACGAAAAACCGATCAAACATCGCCCCGTCGCGGGCCAGCGAATCGATGTGCGGCGTGCTGATGTTCGAGTTTCCATGCACGCTCAAATCGCCCCAACCTTGGTCGTCGGAGAGAATGATGACGATGTTCGGACGCTCGGCTGCGCGAATTGGCGTGAACGAACATGCCAGCGATGCAAGCATAAGCAGCGACGTGCGAGTGATGTGTGTCATGGGTGTCTTTCCTGGATTCGCGATGCGGGAATTACGCCAGCAACTCCTTCACCACATTCCCGTGCACGTCGGTCAGGCGGAAGTAGCGGCCCTGGAATTTGTAGACGAGCTTTTTGTGATCGATGCCCAAACAGTGCAGCATGGTGGCGTGCAGGTCGTGAACGTGGACCGGGTTCTCGGCGATGTTGTAGCAGTAGTCGTCGGTGGTGCCGTACGACATGCCCGGCTTGATGCCGCCGCCCGCCATCCAGATGCTGAAACAGCGGGGGTGATGGTCGCGGCCGTAGTCCTCTTTAGTCAGTTTGCCCTGACAGTACACCGTGCGGCCGAATTCGCCGCCCCAAACCACCAGCGTGTCTTCGAGCATACCGCGCTGTTTCAGGTCGGCGATCAACCCGGCCGATGCACGGTCGGTGTCGGCACATTGTTTGCCGATACCCTTGGGAAGTTCGGTGTGCTGATCCCAGCCACGATGGAACAACTGAATGAACCGCACGCCGCGTTCGGCCAATCGGCGCGCCAGCAAACAATTGAACGCATAGGTGCCGGGCTTCTTCGCCTCTTCGCCGTATAACTCGAATGTTTGTTTCGTCTCGCCTGAGATGTCGGTCAGTTCGGGGACGGAAGTCTGCATGCGGTAGGCGAGTTCGTACTGAGACAACCGCGTGGCGATTTCCGGGTCGCCGTATTCTTCGAGCTTCAACCGATTCAATTTTGCCAAATCGTCGAGTACGCGGCGGCGGGTTTCGTCGGCCACGCCGGGGGGATTGGAGAGAAACAAAACCGGATCGCCGACCGAGCGAAACTTGATTCCCTGGTAACGCGTCGGTAGAAATCCGCTGCCCCACAGCCGGTCGTACAACGGTTGCCCGCCGCTGCCGGAGACCATCGCCACAAACGCCGGCAGATCAGCATTGTCGCTTCCCAACCCGTACGACAACCACGATCCCATGCTGGGCCGTCCGGCGAGTTGTGCGCCGGTTTGAAAAAACGTGATCGCCGGGTCGTGGTTGATGGCCTGCGTGTAGATCGTTTTGACGAAACAGAGATCGTCCGCGACATTGGCGATGTGCGGCAGCAGTTCACTGACCCACGCGCCACTCTTTCCGCGCTGCTTGAATTTAAATTTTGTCGGCGCGACGGGAAAGCTGTCCTGCTTCGACGTCATGCCGGTCAACCGTTGCCCCTGCCGAATCGAATCAGGCAGTTCGGTGGCGCGCAAGTCTTTCAACTTGGGTTTGTAATCGTACAGGTCCATCTGCGACGGCGCGCCCGATTGAAACAGGTAGATCACCCGTTTGGCTTTCCCGGTGAAATTCGGAAATCCGGGCAAACCGCCGCTGCGCTTTGTTGGTGCCTTGTCGGCAGCCATTGCATCGCCGCCCAGCAAGGATGCCAGCGCCGCCCCACCGATGCCGGTCGCTGCATTTCCGAAGAAATGCCGACGGTTGATGTGCAGTTGGTTTTCGGTGAACGGGTCCATTTTTCTTGACCTCACTGAGTGAGAATGTCTTAAGACTGATCGCGTTACTTGCGATAGCTGCGGTGCGATGCACCTCAGCTGTTCTGTCGCGTTATTCCTTTGTCACCACTTCATCCAGATTTAATATCAACCCGGTAATCGCTGTCCACGCGGCGAGTTCTGTCGGGCTCAGTTTCTCGTTTCGCTTGCTTTCGCCGATGGAGATCACCTTGAGGGTCGCATCGGGGTTTTTCTGGTAGTGGGCAAGATGCGCATCGTAGCCGGCGGATAGAATTCGCAACTCGACCGGACTTGGCCGTCGTGACATCGCCAGGCGGTACGCGCGTGTCACGCGGTCGGTTGTCGTGCCGGCTTCGGTCATTGTGCGTTCCGCCAAAACGCGAGCCGCTTCGACGAAGGCAGTTTCGTTGAGCAGCGTGAGTGCCTGCAGCGGTGTGTTGGTGCGCGCTCGACGTGCCTGGCAGGCTTCACGGGCTGCTGCATCGAAGGCGACCATCGATGGCGGCGCGACCGTTCGTTTCCAGAAGGTATACATGCTGCGGCGATACAGCTTCTCGCCGTGGTCCTGCGGATACCCGGTCGATGTCGCGATTTCCTTCCACAACCCGGCCGGTTGATACGGTTTGACCGATGGGCCGCCCCGTTTTTCAACCATTAAGCCGCTGACGAATAATGCTTGATCGCGAATCGTTTCGGCCGTCAATCGAAATCGCGGCCCGCGCGCCAGCAGGCGGTTTTCGGGGTCCTTCTCTAATAGTGCGGGCGTGACCTTTGACGATTGCCGATAGGCGGCGCTCATGACCATCGTTTTGAGTATTGCTTTCACGTCCCACGGTTTCGCCGATTTTGTTTGCGGACTGACGAACTCCACCGCCAACCAATCGAGCAACTCGGGATGAGTTGGTGCTTCACCCTGCGAGCCGAAATCTTCGACTGTTTTGACGATGCCGGTGCCGAACAGCATTTCCCAATAACGATTGACCGTCACGCGGGCGGTCAACGGGTTCGACTCATCGACCAGCCATCGCGCCAGTCCGAGTCGGTTATTCGGCGCTCCGTCGCGCAGAGAATGCAAACTGACAGGCGTGCCGCGCTGCACCTGCTCGCCGTGCTTGTCGTATTCGCCGCGTTTCAGCAAGAACGTTTCTCGCGGTGTTTCCATTTCCTGCATCACCATGACGGTTGGCAGTTCTTCGATGAATGTTGCCGTTTGTATCCGTAGAGAAACCAGCGACCGGTGGGCGTCGCGAATCGGCTGCGGTGCCTGTTCGGCGAGGAAATAAGCACGCAGTTTTCGCTGTTGCGGTCCCGTCCGTTTGTCGGGTGACGTTCGGACGATGCTGTTGATCGATTCGACGTTCGCGATCTGCTCGACTTGAGCCGACGAAAGAGACGAATTGTAAAGACGCACGTCGTCAATCAACCCGTGAAAGCGGGCCACCGGTCCACCACCGGCGCCGATACGAAAGGGATCATCCGTCTGGAATGTCTGGTTCAGCCCGTCGAGATTGACCTTCAGTTTCTGCGGTTTGCCATCGACGTAAACCTTCACCCCTTTGGCCAATCGCGAACCGTCGTAAGTCATCATCACGTGCTGCCAACGGTCGGCCGTAACTGGTTCAACTGTCTCGACACGAATCGCATCGTCGAGCCAGCGGACCGACAGGCTGACTTCCAGCTTGCCGTTGCGCAGCCGCATGCGATATCCCTTCGCACGCTTCAGGTCGGCGTCCATCATCCGCGAGAGGATCATACCGCCTTGAGGTCCCTGCGGATTGATCCACGCGCCGCAGGAGAACTTGTCGAAGAAATCGAACTTGCCGACGTCGCCGGCGTCGATGTAACGTTTGCCATCCAAGTCGGCTGCGCGGCCCAGTTTGCCGGGGGCGAAGGTTGGGGTGCCGTCTTTGAACTCGAACGCATCAGCGGGCTTACGCCCGCCGCTCGCTTTGGCGTCGTTGGTGGGAGCGGAGAAACCCGGTTTTTTTGAAAAACTGGGTTTCTGATCGGCGCGTGCTTCGGCATCAAGGGCGAACCGCGCGACGAGATTTTCGGTGACCGTCCAGTCGATTTGCTTTTCGGTGTTCAGCGACTTCTCCCATGTCACTTGCGCGCGATCGATGTCGGGGCCGAGTTTCCGAAATGTCGTCTCCGTTGCAGCCAATTGCGATCTGAGTTTCGCCAGTTGCTTTCGCTGGGATCGAGTTGGCGCCTGAATGTAGGGGGGGGAGTTGCCATCTTTAATGGCGCGACCGTTTTCCGGCAGGTTATTGAAGTACGCAAACAACTGGTAGAACTCCTTCTGACTGAAGGGGTCGTACTTGTGGTCGTGGCAGCGGGTGCAGCCAAGTGTCAATCCGAGCCAGACGGTGGCCGTCGTCTCGACACGATCAACGACGTACTCGACCGCAAACTCTTCCGGAATAACGCCCCCTTCGGCATTGCCGCGATGATTGCGGTGAAAGGCCGTGGCGATTCGTTGTTCGAGCGTTGGGTTGGGCAGCAAATCGCCCGCCATCTGCTCGACCGTGAATTGATCGAAGGGCATATTGTTGTTGAACGCTTCGATGACCCAGTCGCGCCACCGCCACATGAATCGCTCACCGTCGTTCTGGTATCCGCTGGTGTCGGCATACCGGGCCAGATCGAGCCAGCGGACGGCCATCCGCTCACCATAACGCGGCGACTTCAACAACCGATCGACGACCTTATCATACGCATTCGGGGAGTCGTCGGCCAGAAACGCATCGATCTCTGCCGGTGTCGGTGGCAGACCGGTCAGGTCGAGCGACACGCGACGGATGAGCGTCGTCTTGTCGGCCGGCGGTGAAGGCGAGAGACCTTCGCGTTCCAGCCGCGCGAGAATGTACGCATCGACCGGGTTGGCAATCCAACTCTTGTTCTTCACAGTGGGAAGCGGTTGACGTTTTGGCGCGACGAACGACCAATGCTGTTTCCATTCGGCCCCTTGCGCAATCCAACGACGAAAGAGTTCAATTTGCTGTGGGTTGAGTTTTCGATCAGCATCGGCGGGCGGCATGCGCTCGTCTGGGTCGGTCGAGGTGATACGTCGAATGAGTTCACTGCTGCCCGGCTTTCCCGGAACAATTGTCGTGCTGCCGTCACGTTTGGCAAACGCGCCGGTCTTATTGTCGAGCCGCAAGTCGGCCTCGCGCTGGTTTTCATCGGGACCGTGACAGTGGAAACAGACATCGGACAGAATGGGGCGGATGTCGCGGTTGAAATCGACTTTACCTGCTACCGGTTCGGCCGCCGACAGGCCGACAAGATTACCCAAAGTCAGGATCAAGAATCCGGCTGATAAAAACGGTGCAACCCGTAAACCCGGTTTGTCGCTCATCAAACGCGGCATGATATTGTCTCAATGGAATCGAGAATTGCTGGTTCTGGTGTCCCGTTAATCCTACACGATCAATCGCCCTGTCGAAACGGACGGCCAACGGCGAGTGGGGCATACGGCTGTTGAAACCCCTGCTTGCGCTGCGGGCTGGTATTCGGCTGGAGTCGCATTCAGCACAATCCAACAAACCCGACCGCGCGCCACCGATACTTTCCGAACTTTCCACCGGTTGGCTTGTATTCCGTTGTTTGCGGCGTATTTCGCCGCACGCAGCATCCTTCAAACTGGCGATATTGAGAAGCATACAGCAGGCAGGCAATGTGTTTCGCCTGCGTCATGATTTTCGCCTCGGCAATTTGTGGCGATTCATTGCCCGCTTGAAGTCAAAAACCTATTGGAGGGCTGTCCCTTGGCTAAGTTGGAAGCGACCGGAACCCCAAAAAATGGCATCGATCCGGCTGAGTTGCATAAGCACTTGTGGGCGATGATGCTCACCGGTCTGGCAGTCGGCGTACTCTCGATGTATCTGGCGGTTCAACGACCGATGCAGCAGCGAATGGTCTCCCTCGAAAAGGAAATGCAGACCGCCAGCCGACAATTGAGAAGCCTGACCGGAACCAACGCGACGGCGGCGAAAGTCAACGGGTTGCTTGCCAACCTCAACGCGCAGGCGGAACAACTCGATGATGCCCGCGATGCACTGGACGACATGCGACGGCTGAATCGCAGCGTGCAAGCCGAAGCGCGGCAGGCGGAAATTGCAGCCGAGTCGCTCGATCAGATCGCCATGCTGCACGAATCGGTGATCTGTCAGGATGGCACGACGGAAATCGCCAACGACGTACTCGACCGGATGGCTTGTCTGCAGCAATCGCTGATTGAAGAAGAGGTGATGACCGATGAGGCGCACGACTCGCTGAGACGGTTGGGCAACTTGAAGGACACGTTGATTGTCCAGGGGGAAATGACGGAACCGGCTGCGCGGGCGCTGGGCGACATGGTCTCCCTGGAATACGCGATCATTGACGAGCAACAATCGACGACGGCAGCAGCCGGTGCGCTGGGGCACATTCGATCGCTGAACCGCGACGTCAGGACAGCCGCCATCGACGCAAGACTGGCCGAAGCCGACGTCGAACAGTTGGCCGCCCTCAAGCGAACCGCGTTGTCAGAAGTGGACGGCATCGACGAGGCCCGCTTCAACCTCGATCAGTTCATCGACCTCAAGCAACAGACGATCACGGCGGGCAAGCGGATCGCAGAAGCCCAGAGCGGTGTCGAACAATTGGCTGCATTGAAGGACACCGTGATCGATGAAACCGACGACGCCGAAATGGCCCGTACCGCAATCGAGGAACTGTTGACGCTCAAGGACGATCTGGTGGTCCGGGGCGGTAACACCTACCTGGCGCACAGCAACGCCAACCGATTGATGTCTCTCCGCGATTCTCTGACGGTCGAACGTCGAAAGATCGACACGGCCGAGCAGAATCTCGACACGCTGCTCGACATGCAGTCGAAGCTGACGAGCCGTACCAAGGAGATCGTCGAGGCGGTCGATACGCTCGATTTGCTATCAGATTTGCGTGGCGACATCGAACGCCAGATTCTGGCACTCAAGGGAATGCAGCGGAGCATGGCTGAGATTGTGCTGCTGGAAACTGCGGTCGATGAAGTCGTCCGCGTACTCGAACCGCTGGCCGAATTGGACAACCTGAACCATCCCGGCAACGGCAACAGCAGAATCGCCGAGCGTCCCGAGGGAATCGGCCCACTCTCTGAAGACGTCATCTTCCCCACGGCAAGAACCGGGCAAGCCGTCGAATCGGCCTTCGACACCGAGCTGGAACCGGAGGCGGATTCACTGGTGCCCTTTCCCCAGTATCTTGACTGACGGATGCGATCCTTCCTCGCTCCGACGATGTCAATCGGAGCGAGGTCGAAACGGTCGTCGAACCAACAGAAACGGATAAGAGGCTCCGTCAAAACCCGGTTGTGGGCGAACTCTCCGCTTGAGAACTAGGGGTGTTGTGAGCCAACAGAGGGTTTTGACAGAACTACAAATTCAAAGACCGGCTCGTTGTACCGTGCTAGAAGCAGGTTGATCGACCGTCAAGAAACTCCTTACCAGAGCAGCGGGCTTTCATCGCCATCTGCGTGCCGACAATTGATAATGCACTGAATGCCCTCTTTCCTCTTGCGGGAAACGGGCATTTCTTGTATCAGTCCCGCTCTTCGTTTCTACAAACGGGAGCCGATAGACGTGCGCAAACTCTCAACCGAATTGCTCAAACCCAAAGACAAAGAGCGTTCGTGGCTCAAAACATGGTGGCTACCCCTCGCCACATTGCTTGTTGCCCTCATCGCCACCCCCTGGCTCATCGGCCCCGCCTGTCCGCGGAAAATCGTCATCGCCACGGGAAGCCGCACGGGTGCCTATTTCGCATTCGCCCAGCAGTACCGTGAAATCCTCGCTCGCGACGGCATCGAACTGGAAATCCGTAACACCGCCGGCTCGATCGAAAACACGCAATTGCTGATGACCAAAGACAGCGGCATCTCTCTGGCAATTATTCAAGGCGGAACGGCGACCGAAAAATCGATGCCCGAATTGCGTTCGCTCGCCAGTTTGTACAAGGAACCAATCTGGGTCTTCTATCGCGGCGACAAAACCATCGAACGCCTGACCGACTTGCGTGGCAAACAGATTGCAGTCGGTGCCGAAGGCAGCGGGACGCGGGCGGTTGCTCTGGATCTGCTGCAGGAGAATCACATCGCCACCGCCGGCGGAACGAATTCAGCGACCAAGTGCGTTTCGCTCAACACCGAACCTGCACCCGGCATTGGTGCCGTTGCTCGTCAAGGCGGCCAACGAAATCCACAAGCACGGCAGCATTCTGCAGGAGCCGGGCGAATTTCCGTCGGTCAAACATGTCGAGTATCCCATGAACGCGGTCGCCGGCCGGTACTTCAAATCGGGGCCGTCGATGTTGTATCGGTATCTGCCGTTCTGGGCGGCCGCTCGCATCAATCAAATGAAACTGTTCCTATTGCCTTTGTGCACGCTGCTGTTGCCGTTGCTGAAGACGGCACCGCCGCTTTACCGTTGGCGGATCCGATCGCGAATCTACCGCTGGTATCGCGTGCTGCGCGAAGTCGATCAGAAGCTCCGCCAGCCGGGCGAAACGGCAAGTCTGGCCGAGGACATCGACGTGCTGAAGACACTCGAAAGCGAACTCGCCGAAGTCTCGGTGCCGCTCTCCTACATGGAAGAGTTCTACAACCTGCGGCTGCACACGGCGTTTGTCCTCGAACGCCTGCAGCAACGGCAACGTGACGATTCGCCGACTCTTCGGGCGGCCGCGTAGCTCGTCCACCGCGTTGCACTGGCGACACGCCAGTGGCACCCATTAACTGTGGCACCCATCAGCTGAGAATTGACACGACGTTAACTCCCTTTGGGCCGCGCGTATTTCACGCCGGTCTCGTCGGCCCAGCCGTACCATCTCGTGGCCATGCGGACGACGCGCTCGGCATGTTTTGCAGCCAGGTCATCCGTTTCGGTTCGGTCGGCGATGAGATCGTACAGTTCCCAGCGCTTCACACCTTTGTCCCAACAGAGCTTCCAGCGGCCCTCGCGAACCGCCCGGTTGCCGGCCCATTCCCAAAACAATCTCTCGTGACGTTTCCGCGTCCCCCCGGCGAAAACCGGTCGCATGCTCAGCCCCTCAACCGGAAGAATTGTCTCGCCGCCGAACTCGGTCGGATACTTCGCCCCGCCGATGTCGGCAAACGTTGGCAGAAAATCGATGATGTGCGCCACCTCGCGCGTGATGCTGTTCGGCTGGATGACCTTCGGCCAGCGCGCGATCAACGGCGTCGAAATTCCCCCTTCGTGCACCCACGACTTGTACCGCCGAAACGGCGTATTCTGGGCGAACGCCCAACCCGGTCCGCACGTCGTGTAAAACTCTTTCACACCGGGAATGCGTCGCGGGTCTTCACCGCCGGGAATCTCTGCGCAACCGCCATTGTCTGAAAGAAACAGCACGAGCGTATTGTCGGCCGCTCCCGATTCATCCAACTGTTTCAAAATGCGGCCAATACCCTGATCCATGCTGTCGATCATCGCCGCGTACACGGCCATCCGTAAATCCTGCCATTGCTTGTTTGCATCGGCTTCCCACGGTTTAACTTCCCGGTTCGGGCCGGCGAGTTTCCATTTGGGATCGATCAGCCCCATCGCGATTTGACGTCGATGTCGCGCCGCCCGCAATGCCGACCATCCCTGCATGTACTTGCCCTTGTAGCGGGCGATGTCTTCCGGTTTGGCATGCAGCGGATAATGCGGTGCGGTGTAACAGACGTGCAGAAAGAACGGTTTCTCGCCATCGGCCGCCTGCTTGATGTACCCGGTTGCGTAGTCGCTGATCGCATCGGTCATGTAGAAGTCGTTGGGAAATTTGGTCATCCGCACGTCATCTTTGGCGACCACGCGTACCCGGTTTCCTTTGAATTTCGGATCGGGAATCGACGGGTCGAAGAAGTTGCAGCAGCCATCGAGCAGCCCGAAATACTGATCGAATCCACGATCGCTCGGGCGCCGCGGCGCTTTGCTTCCCAAATGCCACTTGCCACTCAGGCAGGTTGAGTAACCGCCGGTCTTCATGACCTCGGCGATGGTGACCATATTCGTTTTCAACAGCCCGCCGCGCGGCCGCGGATACAACCCGGTCAACAGCGAGGCCCGTGTCGTGGTGCATTTGGCGTTGTTGTAGAACTGTGTGAAACGCAAACCCTCTGCCGCCAACCGGTCGAGGTGAGGCGTCCGCACTTCACCGCCATAGCAGCCAATATCGGAGAACCCCATATCGTCGGCCATGATCAAAATGATATTCGGACGATCATTTGCCTCGGCGTTTGCTGGTTGTGAACAGATCACTTGTGAAACGAGTGCCGTAAAGATGACTGCGGCAAGGTTCTGTGACATTTTAGTTTTCCTCTCTCCAAACATCGCGTTCGCTGCGATCAAATCTCTTTCGCCGATATTCTTTTCATACCCGACGGAGACCAAACGGTCCCATCATGGAAAGAAACCTATCACCGTTCTGCCTCCATTGTCTTCCCCGCGAATGCCACAGTCAATTCATAGCGGCGGGTACCAACGAATTATTGATTGGGGCCACGTTTATTGAGACTCAGATTGTCGATGTCCCGTTTCAAATCCCTCGGGCTGCGGCCCGAGGGATCAAACGACGCAACCGATGACCGCATTTTCTCGGCAGTGAGATTGCGCAGCGTTCCGGCGTCGTCGTGGAAAGCACAGTGGGGATTGCCATATAATGGACGGGGAAGCAACGGCGTCAAGAAACTCGCGTCGGTCACTCAAGGCTGCTGTCGGATCGAAACAGACGATTAGGTTACCGAGTCGAATATATGCCCTCATCGAGATTGATCTTTCGCGTACTGTTAACAGTTCTCGCGATTTCTATTGGCACACATGCGAAGGCAGAAGCAGCCGATGCATTTCAGGAGCAGGTCACGCCGTTTCTGAAGACATATTGCGTGCGCTGTCACAATCCGAAGACACGTAAGGCCGAACTCGATCTGACCCAATACACGTCGGCAGCAATGCTCGGCGAACACTTTCGCCAGTGGGAACATGTCATCAAGTTTCTTAAGGCGGAAGACATGCCGCCCGAAGAGGCAAAGCAACCGACCGCCAAAGAGCGCGCGACAATTGTGGTGACGCTGGAACGGTTGATGCTGTCGGAGGCCAACAAGTTGGCGGGTGACCCCGGCGTCGTTCTTCCCCGGCGACTGACGGGTGCCGAGTACGATTACACGATCCGCGATCTCACGGGGATCGACATTCGACCGGCCGCATCGTTTCCGGTTGACCCGGCTTCGGGCGAAGGCTTCAACAATACCGGCGAAGCGCTCACGATGTCGCCCAGCCTGTTCAAGAAGTACTACGCAGCAGCACAACACATCGCCGACCACGTATTGTTCACACCCCGCGGGCTGAAGTTTGCCCCGCATCCCGTGACCACGTATGCCGACCAGAAGAAGTTTTACGAGCAAGAGATCCTTCGCTTCTACGAACAGCACAACATCGATTACGAAACGTATCTGAAGGCGACATGGTCTTACCGTTACCGCGTGAAAACCCAACGGGCAATGACCGTTGAACAATGGGCCAAGGCGAACAATCTCAGCCCGAAATATTTGCGCTCGCTTTGGGACACATTGAACGACGCAAAAAAGGGTCAGCGGTTTTATTTGAACTGGATCGGGCAACGCTGGAACGCCTTGCCGCCGCCAGAGAACGCGGAACAACCGGTTGCCTCGGGCGAAGTCACTCAGAAGATACGCGCATTGGCCGCATACATTCGCCGACTGAGCATCAAGCTCTGCCCGCAGGAAACGCGGGCGATTGTCTCCAACGCCGGCAATGGACCCGTTCAACATATCGATCGCCGCACGCAGACGGCGGCGGCGCGAGATACGTTTAACGAGGGGTTCATCAGCGACAACCGGCGACTTCGCGTCGAATTTACGAAGCTCTCCGAGAAACCGTCTCTCAAGATATTCATTCAAGTTTCTCACGTCATCGAAGGGGCAAAACACGAATTCGCGATTTTTAAAGACTTGAACTTCAGCGCCTCGCCCGAGCAGAATTACCGCCCGAACGACGACAAGAACAACATCTCGCTGCGTGCGATTCTTGCCGAGCATGCGCCGGATCAATTCAAGCGATTGCAGTTTGGCGTCCACCCTTTGGGACACAAGATCGGCGCAGACGAGATAGCGCTGTCAACATCGACTGTGCTTGAAATTACCGTTCCGTCCAAGGCGTTCAAGAATCGGAAGAAGACTGTCTTTTATACCGATGCCCGTCTCGATCGACAGAAATCGAAGCAAGGCATCGCCCGCGTCGCGCTGTTGAAGCAGGCTCCGACTGACAATAATCGCGCCGAATCTGCCGAACTGTTAATCGACCCACAGCATCCGATTTCCGCGGAATTTAAGTCATCCTGCGTTGCGTTGTGCCGTCTGTTTCCCAACCGGTTCGTTTACGTCGATGACACGCGCGGACTGTCGGCCGGTTTTCATCTGGTCGAGGGTTTCTTCCGCGACGATGTCCCGCTTCGCAAGCACGTGCTCAGCGAAGATCAGAATCGACAGTTAAACCGCCTGTGGGATGAGTTGTATTTCGGAACTCAGATCACGGAGAAGTTGCTGCGCGGGTTTGTGTTTTTCGAGCGCAGCGAACGTGGCTTCATGAAGCACGCCGATTTTGATTCGATCAAGGAAGAAGACCCGGAACTGATAAAAGAAGACAGTTTGTTGCGTTTCGAGCAAATCTATCTGAAACGATCGAACGTGAATGCGACTGGTGAGGAGCTTGAAGGGCACCCCATCCACGTATTCTTTGAGGATGTTCGTCAGGGACTGAAACGCCGGGCAACACAATCGACACGGGCTGAGCCAACTTATTTGCGAGAACTGCTGGACTTCGCGGAACGCGCTTACCGCCGTCCGTTGACGGCGAAGGAGCGAAAGACGCTTCAGAAGTTCTACGCGGGAATCCATCAGCAGGAGCAGTTCAACGTGGAACAAGCGGTGCGTGCGGGGATCGTCAGCGTTCTCGTTTCGCCGCATTTTTGTTACCGCGTCGATGTGTCGCCGCCCGGTGAGACGGTCCAACCGTTACCTGATGTCGCGTTCGCCTCTCGGCTCAGCTTTTTTCTGTGGTCGTCGATGCCGGACACCGAATTGATGGAGTTAGCAAAGGCCGGAAAGCTCAACAATGAAAAAACAATTCGGGAACAGACTCATCGTATGCTCAAGGACCCCAAGGTGAGCGGATTCGCGTTGGAGTTTTTTGGTCAGTGGCTGCGTTACCGCGATTTCATCGAACAGGAATCGGTCAACCGAGACGTGTTCCCCACCTTCGACGATGAGTTGCGACAGGCAATGTTTGAAGAGCCGACACGATTGGCAACTCACCTGATTCAAAACAACCTGCCGATTACCGAGTTGCTCTCTGGCGACGAAACTTTCGTCAACCGAAAACTCGCCCAACACTACGGCTTGCCGTTTCGCGGCGGAGAACACCCGTGGGAAAAAGCCGCCGGTATGCGTCTGCGCGGTCGCGGCGGGTTGCTGGGCATGGCCGTATTTCTCACCAAGAACTCGCAACCCCAGCGAACCAGCCCCGTGAAACGCGGCTTCTGGGTCGTCCATAAACTCCTGGGGGAACACATCCCCGCACCACCCGCCGACGTCGCCGTGTTGCCTGCCAAGGAAACCGACACCAACGGCAAGACAATTCGCGAGTTGCTTGCGCTCCATGTGGAAAACGAAAGCTGCGCGCGATGCCACCGGCGATTCGATCCGGTCGGTCTTTCGATGGAAGGCTTCGATCCTATCGGCAAAAGCCGAAGCAAGGATCTTGCGGGAAGACCTGTAGATGACGTCGTACATTTGCCGAATGGAGAAGAGGCGAAGGGGGTTCCGGAGTTTGCTAAACACCTGGAGTCGCAGCGCAAAGGCGATTTCATCAAAACGCTATGCCATAAGTTTCTCGGTTATGCGTTGGGGCGATCGGTCGAGCTTTCCGATCACGCGTTGCTCGACAAAATGCAAACGGAACTGGCAAAGAACGGATATCGTTTTTCGACAATATTTGATATCGTGGTGAGCAGTCCGCAATTTCGGAATCAGCGGTGTCGTAACTTTTCGGCTGCCCGATTTCGATTGGAATCTCAAGGAGACTGAGGGACGATGAATCCACCTGATAACGTATCGCGTCGTGTGCTGCTCAAAGGGCTTGGACTTTCTGTCGCATTGCCCTGGTTGGAAGCTGCGCATCTTTGGGGCGGTGAAACGGTTACTAAAACCAAGAAAACACCGCAACGATTCGCTTGCCTGTTCATCGGCGATGGCATTTCGCCTCCGCTTTGGTGGTCGAAAGGCGACGGGGCAGCGATGCAGCTGGGCCCCAGCCTGAAATCGTTGGAACCGTACAAAGACAAGCTCAACGTCATCAACGGTCTGTACAACCGCAATGCGGGCGGCGGGCATGCCAGATGCACCGGCAACATTCTCTCCGGCGTTTCGCTGCAGCGCGGTCGTGTGATCCACGGTGCCGTCAGCATGGACCAGACTTTGGCCCGGCATCTTGAAGAGGAATCTTTTCTGCCCAGTTTGGTTTTGGGATGCGAGCAGCCGGTCAGCGGATTCCACGAGACTCAGTATTCGATGGTCTACGCGTCGCATATTTCCTGGCGCAACGAGAATTCGCCGGTCCCCATCGAACTGTATCCGTCGCTGGCCTTCGACAGCCTGTTCGGCAAACAGACAGGGAAGCTTCAGGGCAGTATTCTGGATCAGGTGCTGCAGCAGGCCAACGATTTGCGAAACAAAGTCAGCCGCAGCGATCAACTCAAAGTCGATGAATACCTGACGTCCGTACGGGAAACCGAACGGCGGTTGCAGCGGTTGAATAAACAATCGCAGGAAGAAACCGGCCCGGCTGTCGCAGCAGGCCAGCGTCCACCCGTCGGCCAACCGAAAGATTTCCGCGAATACACCCGGTTGATGTGCGACATTATTGCATTGGCGTTTCAAACCGATCGTTCGCGAATTGCGACGCTGCTGATGTCACGAGATCTGTCGGGCCAGGTCTATCCCTTCCTCAATATTCGCGACGATCATCACAGTTATTCGCATTCGAATACCGGGCCGGCGTACCAGTCCATCGTGAACTGCCACATCGAGCAGTATTCGTATTTGATCGATCGGCTATCGAAAATGCAGGAAGGCGATGGCACGGTTCTCGACAATTCCTGCATCATGTTCGTTTCCGAACACTGGAACGCCCACAACTCGAATCAGGTGCCGTTGGTTCTCGCCGGCGGACTGGGCGGGAAACTCGAGACGGGTCGCTCGTTGGACTATATGAAGTCGGGCGACGACAAGCGGAAGCTCTGCAGCCTTTATCTTTCGCTGATGAACCGAATGGGCCTGGAGTTACCGGAATTCGGCGACGCCACCGAACGTCTCGCGGGCATTTAAATCCGTAACGGCTTCATGTCGCCATCGCCGGTTCGTTATACAGAATTTCGGTGCCGTCGAGTGGTGGCGGTTCGAGTTCGGTGCCACAATGGATGCAGGTACCGTTGTCAATCGGGCTGAGTTTTCTGCACGCGCGACACGTTTGCCGCAGCGGCCAATCGCGCAGGCAATACAGCGACAGCAAACCCGCCGGACCGATTAAGACTGCTATGACGATCCACCAAACCCTCTCGCGTTTCGCAAAACCGTAACGCCGGGCAGTCCGCCGGGCCAGCCAGCCGCTGAGCAGGCTCAACAGAACGATTACTGCCACAACGGGCAACGTGGCTCGCGGATCGTGCATCAGTATCCGCAGAAACAATCCCGGTCCGGTCCCGTCGATCGTTTGCGAGATCGAATCGATCATTACAGAAGATCCGGCCAACACCAATGGAACACACGCGGCGAAGCCGCAGGACGTCACCACGGCCTCGGTCGGGATTTGCGTCGTTTGACTAGGAAGATCCCGGATTCGCGCCACCGTTCCATCTTGCTTCATGTATACGAACCGCTGAGTGAACGGCGTCACTTGGGACTGACATTTGAAGACAATTTGATTGCCTTGGGGAACTTCCCCGAATTCAAAATGTCGGAAAGACTGAACCGGTTCCGGAATGGGAATCGATGACAATCTCTTGCCCGGCAACGCGACTTTCAATTCGCTCTTTTCAAAAGTCTCGCGGTCATCAAATTCGCCGGCGACCGTGAATTCTATCTGATGGATGTGAATCGCATCGTCGAAGACAATTGCCAACCGATCATCATCGACCGACAAAATACTGCGAATGCTCTGTTTGTCTGGCGGCTGGTAATGCGGCTTAATCGTTTGCCGATTGAAATCAATTTCATACAGTCCCGTCTCGAACAACAGGAACTTTCGCTCCCAACGTTCTCGACTGCCCTCCCACCGCCGATCCCACGCCAGCCGTACACCTCCGCCCCAATAGCCCGATCGGGATGCCAGGAAGCGGCCGAAGCGTTTCCGCGGTTGCGCTGAAGGCGGCAGGAATCCGTCGGGGCCGACAATCCACTGCAGTTTTGGTGGAGGGCGATGTCCTGTCGGGTACGAACTTGGAACTCGGTAGCCGTAGATCAAGCCTCGCGATGTCGAAAAAACCGATGTCACATCACTTGTGGAGTCAATTCGCTGAAGTAATCGCCGTCGCGCATGCGAGGGGCCGAAGGGTAGCCCACCACGGCGGCTTGCCAGGTACATAACGGTTCCAGCCACCACCTTGCCCAGAAAGATATGCGACGCCGAGACACCGCGGTGCATCAAAAACGCCCACTGGTCGCGCCGCGTCTCCAGCACCGTTTGCAGCAGGCCGAGAACCAAAGCCGCCGCACACGGGCCGAAGATCATTACCGCCAGTATCTCATCGTGAAACACCTCCGGGCGGAACGACCACACAAAACCCTCGTACAACGCAACCCACATCGCGATGAGCATGCCCACCAGCATCAGCGCGGCCCACTTGGCGTTCTCTCGCAACTCTTTGAAAATAATGGCTTTCATCGTTGGCCTCGAATGTTTGTCGGTTCTGCGTGCCGTGGGTTTCTAATGCGCTGTGCAACTCAGTTTCGTTTCCGTCGGGCAATCACGACGATTCCGCCGAAGCGGCCGACGGCTCGTGATCACCAATTCGGATTTCGCGCGTGGGTCCGGCTCCCACAATCTGTAACAACGAACCGCTGCGGCCGCGCTGCGTCAAATAATCGATAACGGTTTGATCGAGACTCAACGAAACGCGCTCGATGGAAACTGCACCGGTTCCTGCGAGCAGTCTCTCGGTTTCGTCGGTGGGGTTGGCAATCGTCAACTGCACTTCGTCTTCGAGAATACGGCTGTGGACGATGCCTTCGATTTCGGGAATCTCCCGTGGCCCCTCGCCGAATTTCAAGATCCAGCGTCCCACCCGCTCGCGAAACTCATCGACGGGGCAATGAACCCGCAATACTCTCTGATCGAGAATCGCCAAATGATCGGCCACCCGCTCCACATCGTCGAGATAATGGGAACTCAACAGAATCGTCCGATCTTTGCGACTGGTAACCGCCAGCATCGCTTCCACCAAGGCCCGCCGCGCGACCGGATCGAGACCCAACGCCGGATCGTCCAACACCAGCAGTTCCGGCTCCGGTGCCAACGTCATCGCCAGACACAAGCCGGCCCGTTCACCGCGCGACAATGTTCCCGCTTTGGCAGTGGAATCCAAACCGAAGTGGTCGATGACGGCATCAAACACTTTTTGATTCCAGTTGGGAAAGCAGTCCGCCTGAAACTTGGCGCATTCACGCACGCGCATCCAGCCGTACACAAAATGACCCTCGGTCAAATAACCGATGCGGGATCGTATCTCCGGCGTGAGATGGGCGCTATCGACTCCCAGCACTTCGGCCGACCCGCGCGTCGGACTCATCAGCCCCAGCAGCATGCGAATCGCCGTCGTCTTGCCCGAACCGTTACGCCCCATCAACGCAAACACACTGCCGCGTGGCACCGACAGATTGACCTGCTGCACGGCCGCCTTCTGGCCAAAGTAGCGGGTCAGGTTGTGCGTTTGAATTACGAAGTCACTCATTGGTCGCCTCGCTTCTTCCGCCCGTTGGCATCGTTCAGTTTCTTCTCGACCGCCTGCTGAATCTCCGCATCATCGAAATCTAGTAGCAGTGCTTCACCGATAAACATCTGCAGCGCCGCATCCAGCCGCCGATTGCGTTCGGACTTAGTGTAGATGTTTCGTCGTTTGGCAATGAACACGCCGCGTCCGTGACGCGATTCGGTCACACCATCGCGAACCAGCACTTGGTACGCCTTGGCAACCGTGTTGTGATTGACCAACAACCTCTCGGCCAACGCCCGCACGCTCGGCAACTGATCCCCCACCGCCAGGTCGCCATTGGTCACACCCCGGCGAACGCCATCAATGATCTGACGGTAAATGGGAACCGTGCTGCCGACAGCTATTTGAAGATCGACCGCCATCAGAATTCGCCTGTGTCAGAGCAACCATCGACAGTACCTGTGTACCACTCGTACCAGTACACTATGCGAGGGGTCGGAGAATGTCAAGCGCGAAATTGTCGTTGCGGTGCAATTGGTGAAAAGAGGCAGCACGGGGAGACGCGACGGCTCGATGGCCTCTATTCAAACAAGATCCGGCTTCAGCCAGGGCTATCCGGCGACCTGGTGCGGCTGTGAGCGTGGAGTGTTTGCGTGATTTATCTTCTGTTGAAGTCCTCGCCTCTTCCCTATGTAGGTGTAACCCCAGCAAAACAACGCGAGAAGTCCCGGCACGAACCAGAAAGCAAAGTCGCCAACGATGTTGTGGCCGGTTGTCGCATAATCCACGGCACAAAAGCCGAGCATGCCCCTCTCATTCATCACCGCTCCCAGTAATTCCCATCGCCAGAGTAGTAGCATTCCCAAGTGGGCCACCACAAAGGCCGTCATCTGTAGCGATTCAGTCAGCGTGAATTCTGTTAGATTGAATTCACCGTTAATGGCATGAGCGATGGCGAACCACGAAAACAGTCCAACCGGAAACAGCCCGATAATCCTGGCAGCCCAACGGATGACGTGAATCCACGTCGTTTGTCTCCCCATGAAGATCACAACCCTTCTGTTTCATCAGGCGTAATCTCATCGCACCGTATAACGCTGCAAGGCAGGTTGTTTGGCTTGGAGTAAGTAGAGATTGGAGATAAACGGGAGAAGCAGCATTTGTTTTTTGACAACCAACCCGTGATCATTCCATTCCCAATTACCGGGCGATTTTGCACTTCGGCAAAGCCTTTTGCAGGCAGGGCGATTGCACCAAAAGTCATGGTGCGCATAGGACTTTATTGAGATAAGTCTCGTCCCATCCGGCGGTGAGTCGTTTGTTCTTGATGCCTACCT
>CAUZOL010000040.1:0-31953 GCA_963581435.1 Planctomycetota bacterium | reverse complement strand
AAGCGTTGTTGCTCCCGCTCCGAAAACTGCACCGACCATTGCTCGGCGGCGACATCGACCGCCGTCGGCAGAATTTGTTGGCGACTCATCGTGCCGCCGAAAGTTTGCGCGGTCGTACCAGATGCGGGGAGGGTCCAGCCTTTCGCCTTGCTGAGTAGAGCGTCGGCAATGTCGGCCAGTCGCCCGGTTTTCCCGGCCAACGTGCCTGTCGCATCTGGAAACTCACGGTGAATTCTAGCCCGTTGCCTTTCGGCGCGACCGAAGTTGCCCTCTGCCAGATTGCAGAGCATCAACCGCGCAAGCACAGTTGCCCCGCCCAACTGGGGATCGGGATATCGCAACGACGCGGGCGATTGCTCGTCGGCAGGCAGCAGTTGTTTCCAGTATCGCTGTGCAGTGTCAATCTTGCCGCGTTCCCATTCCCATTCGCCCAGCAGCGACAACGCATCGTCTCCGTAACTGCCGACGTATGCGAGTTTCAACACTCTTCGCAGCAAGCTCACGTCACGGGTTTGCCTTCCCTTCTCAAACCATTGTCGCGCCTGCGGATCGGTCTTGCGGCGGTACAACGCAAGGGCATCTGCCGGGAGCCTCGATAGCAATAGATGAGAATAGGCGCCCGCGCTGACGTATCGCCCCGTCGAGGCTGCCACCAGCGTGTCCGATTGACTGTCGATGATCCCATTGAGGACTTCGATTGCTGCTTCCCATTGCTGGGCCGCCAGATAGTCCTCGGCCGTCTTCAGTTTTTTTGTGACGGCAATGTCGGTGTCGAGCGAAACCGTTTCGCGCAGCCGTGACGATTGATCGGCCTGCTCTTGTGCGCCGGCGAACGGTGCGACCAGAAGTTGCAGGAGAAGAACCAACGCGCACAGACTGCCCCGCGCCACACAATGCAGAAAGAACGGACGAAGATTCATGAGCCGGCCCCTACGATTCGCGCAGACGTGTGCCAACAATGAACAAGACAACTCCGATCAACAAACATGTGGGCATCCAGATCAGATTGAACCCGTATTCGAGCTGCCAGAGAATTAACATCGGCAGGAGTACGAGCATTGAAAACTGCATGTAGAAACCGAGCTGCCGTCTCATTTCGTTCCCAACCCCTTTCTCTCGCAATTCTCCAACGACCCCGGATTGAACTGTTGCCGCAGGCACTGTTTCATTCTAACAGATTTCTTGCGGAATTTGACGGAGTCATCGCAAAACCAGCCCGCAGCGCGAGCAAGGGTTTCAATCGTACTGCACACGCAAAACCATTGCTCGCGCTGCGGGCTGATTTGCGCAACTCATACTGTCAACTCGCGGGCATCAGTCGCCTTCGCCGTCGTAGTGAATCAGCGACAGAATGTCGTGTCCTTCCATGCGGTCGCGCGCTTTCAGGAAGTCCAGTTCAATGACGAAGGCGCAGCCCACCACAGTTGCGTTGGCTTTCTGGGTCATGCGAATGCACGTCTCGATCGTGCCACCGGTCGCCAATAAGTCATCGACGAGTAACACGCGGTCGTCTTCGCTGAGCGCGTCGGTGTGCATCTCGAGCGAATCGGTGCCGTATTCCAATTCGTAATGAAAGGCGTGCGTGTCGAACGGCAGCTTGCCCGGTTTACGAACTGGGATGAATGACGCGCCCAACTCCAGCGCAAGCGGTGCAGCAAAAATGAATCCGCGGGCTTCCGCTGCAATAATCGCCGTCACATCCTTGCTGCGAAAGTGATCGGCGAATTGCTTGATGACGAAACCGAACGCCTCGGGTGCCGCCAGCATTGGCGTGATGTCGCGAAACATGATTCCCGGTTTCGGAAAATCGGGGATGCTGCGAATGTAGTCTTTCAGCTCGATGTTGTTGTTCATCAATCGTCCGCTGGTGGTGAAGGTTGTGTTCGGTTTCCTAGCTGATCTCGTTTTTTAGTCGCGCGTCGAACTTCGTCGGCAACGGCTGGGTCGGAGCCATACAATGCGATGATGCTTTCATAAATCGCCCGCGCTTCATGCAGTTTGTCTGCGCCGGCGAATTCGTCGGCCCGCTGCATGGCGGACTTCAGGATTTCGCCGCGATTGTCTGTTGTTGGCGTCGTGCCGTCCAGTTCGGCCAGCATCTTCTGCGCTTGAACACGATACAATTGATGTTTACCCTGCTCATCCAGCAGTTCCGTCAGCGATCTCAGAAGGCTTCGCGAGCGGCCAACATCGCCAATCTCGCGATAGTGTTGCGCCAATCGCAGAAAACGTTCCGCGTCGTTTCGGGCTGGTTCGCGATACTTTTTCAGCTTGCCGGAAGAAAGCCGCGTTTCCAATTCGTACTGTTGAATTCGTTCGAGGTGAATGCCGACTTTGGCTTCCCACGTCGAGGAATCGTCGGCCACAAGCGGCAGGAAAAACTCGTCGCGAGCGGTTATCCAGTCGGCACCAGCCGGACGCTGCATCAACTTTTCGCCGGCTGCGAACTTTTGCTGCGAAGTAAGCAACGCCGGCCGCAGCGCGTAGTAGCCGCCGGCAATCAAGACGACCAACACGGCAACCAGAAACCAACTGTTGTCCAACAATCGGCCGACGCGCGACGGTTGCCGCTGTCGATCGATTTCGGCTCGCAGCAAATCCCGCATCAGCGTGCCGTCACCCGGTCCAAGTTCGGGCTGGCTCGAAATGGCAACGGTTGTACCGTCGGCGTCGTAGACAACAGGGGCGGCGGTCCGCGTTTCCTGCATTCCGGCCAATTCGACTTTTCGGGGAATTTCCTTCAGCCGTAGCGACAGAACATACGCATCCGGAAATCGCTTGTCCGGGTCTTTCTCCAACAGTTGACAAACCACATCGTCCAGCCAGATGGGAATGTCGGGCAGAATCAGTCGTGGCGCGTCGAATTGGTTGAACCGATGTTTCTGTAACACCTCGACGGTCGTCTTGCCGGTGAATGGGGGTCGCCCGGTGAGCATGGCGTACATGACGGCGCCGAGCGAATAGAGATCGCTTTTCTTCGTCGCACGTTGTCCCTGAGCCTGCTCGGGAGACATGAACTCTGCAGTCCCCAGGACGCCGCCGGTCATTGTCAGTTTTTGGCCGGCAAAGATTTGTGCGATGCCGAAGTCGGCCAGTTTGATTTGGTCGTCGCGGGTGACTAACAGGTTCGAGGGTTTGAGGTCGCGGTGAATGATGCCCGCATCGTGCGCCGCCTTCAGAGCCGTGCAAATCTGCACCGACAACTCAATCACCGTCTCCCAGCCAATACGTTTTTCGCGCCTAAGCCGCTCGGCAATCGTCTCCCCGTCAACGTACTCCATCGCAAAATAATAGGTCTCTTCATCGACGCCGCTTTCATAAATCTCGATGACGTGCGGATTCGAAAGTTCGGTGAGGGCATCGATTTCGCGGTTGAACCGCGCCACAAGCCCACTCTCACCCGCCAACGATGAAGACAGAACCTTGACGGCCGCCTGTTTTCCACTCTCGGTGTGATGCGCGAGATAGACCGTCCCCATTCCCCCTGCACCGATCTTGCGATCGATCGAATACGGTCCAATCCGCGTCGGTTGCATTGGGCTGTTCTATTTCGAGAAGAGAATGGCTAATTGACAGAAGAATGGTTTTACCACGGAGACACGGAGTCACGGAGAAATGAAAGGACCGTGACGCTGGACTGTCAGACCAAATACAAGAGCCGTTTCCGATTGATCAAAAGAATCTCCGTGCCTCAGTGTCTACGTATTTCAATTCAACACTGCTGTTGGCCCCTGTTCCGCCGAGCGAAGTACCGTCAATTCCCCATCACCGATTCGGTCGTTTCACCTGGTAGCGTTTTAATTTGCGATCAAGTGTCGATCTCTCGATGCCGAGAATTTGGGAAGCCTTCGACTTGTTCCAATTCGTCCGATCGAGCGTTGCCATGATGTGTTCTCGTTCGAGAATGTCGAGCGAGACCTCGCGGAATCCGCGGCTTCCCAACTCCTGCGGGCCGCGGGTTGGTGTTGATCCCAAGGCTGAGAGTTGAATGTCGTCCTCGGTTACCACTTCGCCCGCACAGAGAATGACCGCCCGCTCGATGACGTTCTGCAACTCGCGGACGTTTCCCGGCCAGTCGTAGTTCAATAAGGTGTCGAGAGCCGTCCGCGTGAACCGCTTGACCGGACGCTCCGTCTTGCGGGCGAAGCGATCAAGGAAATAATTGGCTAATAACGGGACGTCGGTCCGACGCAAACGCAGCGGTTCGATGTTGACTTCGACGACGTGTAATCGGAAGTACAAGTCTCTGCGGAAAAGGTCTTCTTCCACTGCAAGTTCGAGGTCGCGATTCGTGGCGGCCACCACCCGCACATCGACTTCAACGGGAGTCCCGCCTCCCACCCGCTCGAACGGATGACCCTCGAGCACGCGCAGAAATCTCGCCTGAATGCTAAGGCCCATTTCGCCGACTTCATCCAGAAACAATGTCCCTTGATGCGCTTGCTCGAACTTGCCGCGCGTTCTCGTTTCCGCCCCGGTAAACGATCCTTTCTCGTGTCCGAACAGTTCGCTTTCCAACAGGCTTTCGGTTAACGCGGCACAGTTCATGCAAATGAACGGCCCCTCGCTCCGATTGCTGTTGAAATGAACGGCGCGTGCCACCAATTCCTTGCCCACGCCGCTCTCGCCGCGAATGAGAGTCGTCGCATCGGTCGGTGCAATGCGGGCAATTCGCTCGCGCAGCAGATGCATCGACGGGCTATCGCCCACCAGTTCGCTTTCAATTTCCAATTGCCGCCGCAGTGTTTGATTCTCATCCTGCACGCGGGCCAAACCTTCGGCCAGCGATTTCTTCTCCTTCAGATTGTCCAATGCGATGGCCATCTGATCGGCTATCGCCAGTGTGAATTCCAGATCGTCGCGGTCGAGCGGCTGCTCGGGTTTCGTGGAGTAAAGATGAATCAAACCGTGCAGCACACCTCCGACTTGCAGCGGTGCGCAAATGACACTCTTGGCCTGAATTTCACCCAAACTGTCGCGGGCGGCCAACCGACTGTCGTCGGCAATATCCCGCGCCAGAATGGCTTCGCGCTCGGCCAGTACCACGCCCGAAAGATATTCCGACACGCGTTGGTAGGGCATGTCGTCCTCGCCGTGATAGACAACGACCTGCAACTCTTCCGATGTCGGTTCATTGCCCGACACGTCCTGCAACAACAGGATGGCACCGATGTCGGCCGTCGTGCCGGAAAACAACCCGTCCAGCACAACCTCCGACAGTCCCAATGCGTTGGGAACCGACCCCATTTCCAATGCCAACCGGTACAACGTCGTCAGCTCCTGGCTGATCCGGTCGCCTTCCATTGTCTCGGGAGAGCCAGCCGTTCGGTACCGTGACTTGCGTGTGCGAAGAATAATTTCCGGTTCGGTGTCGGAGCCGGGGTGATCGAACACCATCTCACCCGAAGTGCCGGTGTCGTCATCGTCCTCTTCAAATTGGGGGAACGGCCTCGACAGGTCGAACGTGAAACCGAGGTCGCAACTCCCTATTTGAATCAACTCGCCGTCCGCGAGTTGCCAGTCGCCGGCAACGCGTGTGCCGTTGATCAAAGTGCCATTGCGGCTGCCCAAATCGCGGAGCGTCCATTCGTTTCCGCTTTGAAAGATTTCGCAATGATTGCGGCTGCAAATGTCGTCGCGGACAACGATCCGGCTTGTCGCGGCGCGGCCCACCGTCGTGACTTGCCCGGGGGTTAAACGGAACACGTCGCGCCACGTGCGACCTTCACGAACGACCAGAAAGGCCGCGCCCTCTGGATCGGCATTCGTTTCGGCTTTGCCGTTGTCGTCCGGGTTGTTTCCGTCCATAGTGAATAGGAACCGACAATCGACGGCAGGCGAACCGGCCGCAAACTCGGCTTTTAGTGAATGATCGTGAAGTGATTGATCGAACGCCCATCAACGGCGTTCGCGAGTCCCCTCAGCATAACGGAGCGGAATTCCACCTGACAAGGCAATTCCGTGATGATCGCTCAAGCAAGACAGTAAACGGCCGGGCGCACGACGCGCACTTGATTTTAACGCAAAGAGGCAAAGACCGCAGAGGTTCGCAAAGAAAAAGAACAGCAATAAGAATAGAGAGCCTGAAGCGCGAGCAAAGGAGCATTCCAGAAAACTCCTTGACTCGCGCGACGGCGTGGTTGAAACAAGTACCCTATCCAGTCTTGAACTGAGACGACTGTTTCGTCATCTTAGGGAGTGAATTCAGCGATGAGATATACTGTGGGTTGACTGAACACCTGCGGTGGTCACAATCGGCTGGAGATTTTCGCGTTGGCATGATGGAGCCGGCCGAAGGCATTCTGATCGACACCCGGAGGAACACTGCAATGCTTACTTTGTCGCTGCGTCGTTCATTGACAGGTCTCGCGTTTCTCACTTGCGCAATGACCGTACTCGATTTGTGCGGCTCGTCTCCTTCGGCCGTCGCACAAGAAAGCTGGACACGGTTTCGTGGGACGAACGGCAACGGAATCAGCGATCAAAAGGGGATTCTCACAACCTGGAGCCCGGGCGACTACGCCTGGAACATTGAACTACCGGGAGTTGGCCACGCGTCCCCCATCGTCTGGAAAGACAAGCTGTTCGTAACGTCGGCCATCGACGAGGGCGCTATGCGGTTTCTGTTTCGCTTGAATCCAGCGACGGGAAAAGAGATATGGTCGAGGCAGGTCGGATTCAACAGAAGCCACAAGCACTCCAAGAACAGCTGGGCATCGAGTACGCCGGCCACCGATGGCAAACGGGTATATCTTGCCTTCTCGGATGACGAACACTACACATTTTCTGCATACGATTTCGACGGCCAGCTGATTTGGCAACGACTTCTGGGCGGATTCGAAAGCCAGCATGGACAGGGTGTCTCGCCCATTCTCTTCAACAATCTGGTCATTATTGCGAACCTGCAAAAGGGACCGAGTTCGGTTGTTGCGCTCGATAAGAATACCGGGCGAACGGTATGGAGTTCCGTCCATAGTTTCTACCGCACCTCGTATGCCACGCCAATAATCGTTCGCTTGAAAGGCGAAAAGCCTCAACTCGTCTGCGCCAGCGGTGCTTTGGGCGTTGCCAGTCTCGACCCGCAAACCGGCCGGCTGAATTGGATGACGGGCGAATTCCCCGCACCGCGCCGAACGGTCGCCTCGCCCATTGTGGCCGGCGGACTGCTGATTCAATCGTGCGGTGGAGGCGGAAAGGGCAACGTGATGATTGCCGTCGATCTTTCCGATCCCAAAGACGCAGCCAAGAATCGGATTCGCTACGAACGCAAGAAAGTGCTGCCGTACGTTCCCACGCCGATTTACTACGGCGGCCATTTGTTCCTCTGGAACGACAACGGCGTCGTCAGTTGCGTGAAGCCTGAAAACGGCGAGAACATCTGGACGATTCGGGTAGGCGGAGGCTACAGCGGCTCGCCGATCTGCGTCGATGGCAAACTCTACTGCATTACCGAACAAGGCGAGATGGTTGTTGTTCCAGCAACCACCAAACAGCCAGCCGCTACCGACATTCAGCGCACCAGCCTCGGCGACCCGTCACATTCGACCCCAATTGTTGCCGGGGGACGTTTATTGATCAGAACCTATCATCGGCTGGCTGCATTAGAGGCCAAGCCGTAACGACTCCTTGATTTCGCGGGCCTGCGTTTTCGTACAATTTTTTGGAATCGACTTCTGTTGTTATCCAACTGGAGAGTCTGCACCGATGCCTGCCTGGCCCGGCGGTCCCTGTCCGCAATGTGGAGATGATATGCCGCCCAACCTGGTCCATTGCCAGGTTTGCCGTGCGTTGTTGAACGACGATTCCGTTCCCGACTCGGTCGAAATTCCAGAGTTTCGCCCCTTGAAGGAGATTGAAGCGATGGTCGAGGTCGAACCGCGCGGATTCTATGTCGGCTGTCCACGCTGTCAGCAGGAACTACGCATTGCCCGGAAATATGTCGGCAAAAGCGTGCGCTGCAAAATCTGCCAGCACGATTTCCATCTCGATATTTACGACAAGGCAATCCGAACGATCGCGTTTTTTGCCAGCTGCCCTCATTGCCAGGAGGAACTGCGCTCGTCGCCGAAGTACATCGGCACGAAAGTTGTCTGCAAGCACTGCCGCGGACACATTCACTTTCTCGACGAACTCACACGGCCGACCGATCCCCTGTAGAGCGATCGCGCGACGGTAAATCCCGGCAAGTCGTGCGGAGAGTATACGACACATTCTGCGCGATCAATTTTAGCGCAAAGACGGAAAGGGCCGCAAAGACAACAAAAAGGATAGCAACAAAATAGAAGCCTGAAGCGCAAGCGAAGGAGCTTGCTGGCATCGCGCTGGAACCATCCTTCGCTTGCGCTTCAGGCTTCTATCGACGGACTTTTGTCTCTTTGCATTAGATACAATGGGTTTCGTGCGACCATCTGCGGATTGCTGCAACCCCATCAGGAGCGGCAAAGGGCGTGCGATAGCGATGCGACTCGTCGGCTGTCATCTGGAACGGGTGCTGTCATCCAGCAGCGAGCCGTCGCTCAGTTCTGCGTCGGATGGGGCGATGTCGGTTTCCGAGCCAATTTCCGGCTGGCTCGATCCCACTTTATATAGCCGTCCCGATTGATCGAAGAACAACGCGACGTTCAGATGCCAGTGGCGATCATCGTCGCCGTCCCAGGCGTCGCAGTAGTAAACCGATTCACTCACGCCGGTCGAACCCTGCACGCCTTCATTCGTCAACGCATCCATCGCCTGCTCGCGGGTCATGCCGATGTGCACGACGTTGAGGACAGCCCGACTCTGTTCGGCATCTGACGGGTTGGTGTATTCGACGGCGGATGTCAGTTGACATCCTATGATCGCCACTGCACAAAGAGGGATTCCAGCTAGGATTGACGGCGATACACGGCAACGCCGTCGCGACAGACGAAGAGAATTGACGTCAACAGGCCAGAAAGACAACGCTCCAACTCCCAATGACGTGGTTGGCAGAATAGGTGGCGACGGCGACCACAGGCGTCCGCACAGCTCGCGCGGAGACGAGTTTTATCCTGCCCCACGAAACAGGTCAAGATGAGCTTGAAATCACGATGCGAAGCGCTCCCAACAGACCGAACATAGAAGCCTGAAGCGCAAGCGAAGGAGCGATGAGCACAGCGCCGAATTTCAATTGACGGGTTGGGTGCCACTGGCGTGTCTCCAGTGCAGTGTGGTGGACACTGGCGACAAGCCAGTGGCACCCGCTAAACGAGATGTGATATGAAATCTCAAGTCCGTTAATCGACCCGATGCTCCTTCGCTTGCGCTTCAGGCTCTTATTTTCTTCGTTGTTTTCTTTTTTCTTTGCGAATCTCTGCGGCTCTTTGCATCTTTGCGTTAAAACCGAGTGCAGACCAGTTGCGCCCTGGCGGGTCAGCGATCGTTCGCGCTTGAAATTCTCGGCGATCCGCAGCAGACTCAGCAGTGGACGGAGAATGAAATGCGCGTGCTGAGCTATAATATTCACAAAGGGATCGGCGGTCGTGACCGGCGTTATCGGTTGGAACGTGTGCTTTCGGTCATTGAAGACGAGAACCCCGACCTGATCTGTTTGCAGGAAGTCGATCGCGACGTGCCACGATCGCGCCGCCACAATCAACCCAAACTCTTCGCCGACCATTTCAGCTCCGTTGCCCGCCTCTACCAGACCAACGTCCGGCTGAAACAGGGAGGGTATGGCAACCTGATCCTCTCGCGGTGGCGGTTGCGTTCGAAGCATCAAGTGTCGCTGCGGTACAACTCCAAGAAACCGCGCGGCGCGCAAATGGTTGTCGTCGAAACGCCCGAAGGACTGTTGCAGTTGGTGAATTGGCACCTGGGGCTTGCCGAGCAGGAACGTCATTGGCAGGTCAAACATCTGCTGCATCACCACCTGTTTCGCGAGTCAGCGCATTTGCCCACGCTGATCATTGGCGATTTCAACGACTGGCGCAACACGCTGGCGGGCGGGCCGTTTCAAGCGGCCGACTTTCAACAAGTGACCGCCCCGGCTTCGCGATTTCGCTCGTTCCCGGCTTACCTGCCGATGGGGTCTCTCGATAAGGCATTCGTCCGCGGTGCGATTAACATCCGCCGCGCCCACGTTGTTCGCAGCCGTACGGCTGCCAGCGCATCGGACCATCTACCGCTCGTCGTCGATTTTCATCTCGGTCGAAATACAAAAAACGGCAAGTCCGGTTAGCGGTCGTCGCGCAAACAAAAAACGGGCGGGGTCGCCGTCATTCGGAAACCCCGCCCGCATCGAATCATTCAGCTTTGGCAGATGCCAGAATTACTTGTTGACGCCCGGCAGTGTACCTGCTTTGATCAGGTCGCCGAAGGTCTTGTCCTTCGTGGCGCTCTTTTCCTTTTCAATCTTGGTCATGGCAGCGGCCACTTTGGTCTTGTCTTTTTCATTTTTTTTGCCAATGGCTTTGGCCAATGCCATGCCGTAGTTGTTGCGCTTTTTCTTTTTCTTGTTGTCTGCAGTGGGGTGACAAACAGCGCACTTCACCTTCTTCACCATATCCTTCAGTCCGGGATACTGTTTGGCGAACACGCCGGCGAACGGCGGGCGGGCTTCAGCTTGCTTCGGGGTTGCCACGAACATGACGGCGACAATGGCGGCGCCGAGCATCCACGCTGATCCAACTTTGAACATCTTCTGCATGAACTAGTCTCCTAAGTTCTCTGGTTTAACACGCTCGACGGGACCGATACCCGATTGTTTTGGGAACAATTCCCCTTCACAAGTCGGCGGCATCTCACCCTACGCACGATCGATGAAGGGGTAGGTCGAGCAACACAAGCTCCATTAGAAACCGCACCCCAACCCGTGTCAACTAACACGGCAACGCGTTGCGAAGAGGCCGGTTACAACAATTGCCGCCGATCTTCCTGCATCACTGACGGCGTTGGATATCTGACGCATATTCCGTTCCCCCGCTGCGAGAATTGTCGGAAGCAGGGAAGGCAGCCGCCATTTCCCAAACGGGAACATCGACAATGACCGCATGCAATTCCCGGAGAACACGCATCGGGACACAGTGGTGTAACATGTTCTGTGTCAGTATGTTATGATAAATAGTGTTCATCTGCAAAGCGGCTTTTGATGACATCGGTCGAACAGGTTGCGTCGCAAATCGCCGTAATTCTGCAATGGCCGATCATCGACGCCACCGGCCGTTGTTCGTTGTAAACGGCGACGCGATTCCGCGTGTAACAAATTCAACGTTGCGTTTTTGCGGTGGAATTCGGGATTTCAGAACGCGTGCGCACTGTTCACTTTTATTGACCGAATCGTCATTCTGAAATCACGGCGGCACGGCCCCAGTAGCCGAATTCGTTGGCCCAGTTGTTGGGGTGATTGTGCAATTCAATCGTCACCTTTTTTCCGGCGAACGACGAGAGATCAACCGTCAATTCCGCCCAGCCGCTCTTCGTCGTCTTTGGGCCGACAATCGTATCGAGCAACGGCTTACCGTTCACGCGAGCAATCAGCTGCCAATCTCCTTGGGGGTGATGCGAAACCGATAGCGCTAATAGCGTTTTCTTACCGGCGGGTAGCTCGAACGTCCCGCGCAGTACACACGCCTTTTCTCGATTGACCGGATGTGTTTGCACAACCGCGGCGCGGCCGCGGTGTTCCTTCAGCAATTTCAGCCCCCCTTCACCCACTGCCGATGTAGTGAAGCCGGGAGCGATTTCACTTAAGATGCCGGCGAACTCTTTCGGGTTGGTTGTCGAGCGCGGCTTCACTTCGCGCACGCCGGGCAATTGCCGCGCGTTGGAATCCGACGGCGGCTTGTCGAGTACGAGGAAGGCGAACAGGTCGGCCATCTCGCGCGGCTTAATCTGTTTCTCTAGTTCTTCAGGCATCATCGAGATTTTACTGGCCTTGAAAACTTCGATCTCGCCGCGCGGAATCGTTTCCAGTTTGCCTCCCTGCGTCTTCAATATCACCCGTTGTTGACTGTTCTCAACCACCAGCCCCGTCAGCACGCGACCGCCGGTTGTTACGAGTGTGTTGGCCCGGTACGCCGCCCCAATCACGAGGCTCGGATCGAACACATTCGAGAGGAGTTGATCGAACGAATTGCGACCGTTCAGCGTAATGTCGGGGCCGACTTCGAACCCTTCACCATAAAGTTTGTGACATTGGCCGCACACTTTCCTGAAGACCTTCTGACCGGCAAACGGGTCACCGGGATTTTCGCGAATGTGCTGCTTCATCTGGGTGATCAGTTTTTCTCGCTGTGGGTTGCGTGTGTCGCGGATGGTTCCCCAGGTTTTTGCGACCTGTTCGGCAAGTTGTTTGTCGCCGGTTGCCAACAGCCGCCGCACTTGGTTCAGGTTGAGCTCGTTCGCCGGCACATCCTTCTTCTTGATCGCGGCCAACAGCCGTTTGCTCCAGGTGACGCGTTGGGTCAATAATTCGACCGCTCGCGGCTGGAGTTCCGGCTCCAGCATCTTGTAATGCGATAAGACCACGTCGGCAACCTGCGGCTGACGGAGTTTCCCCAGCGACGCCAGCACCTGCGCACGCAGCGCCGGCGAGTTTCGTTTGCGGTCGCTCAAGATGCCTGCGACCGATTCCAGCAACGATTCATCGCCTGCAGCAACCAAAGCATTCAGCGCGCTCACCCGCTGCGCCTCTGGTGCGGTCGTCGTTGAAAGCACTTTGCGAACGGCCGGAATTCCCGCCATATCTTTGAGTGAAATCGCCAGCAGCGCCGTGTCGAAGTACAACGGCCCCCCGGCACCGCCATCGAGAATCTGCTTGATTATCGGCGCGATAGCCGCCTTCAGCGACGCCAGTCGTTCGCCCGCGATCTCGCGGTTTTGCACTCGGCGAGCCACTGCGCCGAGAAATTGCCGTGCCCCTGTCTCATTCCCCTTCTTGTCGTCGGTCAACATGGCGAGCAATGTGACAATCGCTGCTGAATTCGGGTCACGGCGGGCGAGAACTCGCTCCGCCAACAGCGTCAACATGCCGCTGCTAACGACCGCCGGCTGCGCGTCGAGATCGGCGATCACTTCCAGAAAGTCTTCCGCGTTCTCTTCCAATAACGGCTCGATATTCTGCCAGACGATGTGCGGAATCAGCTTGTCGTTCGCATGACGTTTGAGAATCTCGATTAGGCGCGTCATCCGTCCTTTGCCGGCGTACAGCTTCGACGCGGTGATCGCGCGCTGCAATTGCACGTCGGCTGAGGGATCCTCGGCCGTCCCATCGAGTGCGGCAGACAGTTCGAGCGGATTCGACAGTTTCCCGTAACCGCCCCGTATCGCCCACGCGCGAAATGATGGATCGGAATGGGCAACGACTTTCTCGAAGAAGGTGGACGAGAGCGGTCGCGACATTCCCAACAAGGACCAGAATGCGTGCAATCTCGTCTTTTTGGAAGCTTTTTCGCTCAGCACAAGTTTTTCGAGCAGTGCCTGCGATGATTCACTGGAGCGTTCACCCAGTAATCGCTGCGCGTTCTCGCGGAAGTAGACGTTCGGGCTGTGTAGCCGTTCGATCAACTCCGCGTCGCTTTCCTTCGACAGATCAAAACTGGCAACGCGCGGCGTGTTCTTGTAACGAATGCGGTATAACCTTCCGCGCAATCGGTCGATGCCCTTGGGGTCGGCATTCGCATCCTGATAGCAGTGGTATCGATCGTACCAGTCGAGAACGTACAAGCAGCCATCGGGGCCGGTTTTCTGAACCACCGGCATGAACCAGGCGTCGTTCGCCGTGAGAAAATCGGGGCGTGGCTTTGCGAAATACGTCGCACCGTCCCGCTGCAGCACATCGACGTTCAGGCAACCGCCGTGGATGTTTCCCATGTACAGCTTTTCGCGATATTCGGCCGGATAGGCATCGCTGTCGAAATATGTGATGCCGCAGTACGCCGCCTTCTGATGTTTGTGCTTCACAATCGAACCGAGCTTCCACGTGTGCGGCGGATACGGTCCACCCTGCCGGTGGTAGTAGCCGGTCTCTGTGAGATGCCACAGGTGATCAATCACGCAGGCGCTGATGAACGCGCTGCCCTCGTTATCCCAGGCAATTCCCCACGGGTTGCTCGTTCCGGCTGAAAAGATCTGAAACTCCCATGTTCGCGGATGAATGCGGAACAGCGCGCATGTGAATTTGAAACCGTTGGGATTCTGTTTCGCGTGCGGCGAACCGGGCGGGTACTTCACGTGGCTGTAATTGAACACGCCATTGAGCCCATACAACCAACCGTCCGGTCCCCATGTGAGCGAATTGGGCAGTTCGTGCGTGTCGGTGCGGCCGAAGCCGGTCACCACAACTTGCCGTTTGTCCGCTTTGCCATCGCCGTCAGTGTCTTGCAGAAACAGCAGGTCGGGTGAATTGACCACCCACACGCCGCCATGTCCGACCGCGATTCCCGAAGGGATATTTAGACCGTCAGCAAAAATCGTAACCTTCTCGGCTTTGCCGTCGCCATCGACATCCTCCAACACTTTTACGCGGTCGCGTCCCTTGCCGGGCGAGCGCCTTGGATACTCGATGCTCTCGCAAATCCAGAACCGTCCCCGTTCGTCAATCGTCATTGCGACCGGGTTGATCACATCGGGTTCGGCCGCCACGACCTCGACGGAAAACCCGGGAGGCACCGTCATCTTCTTGACGGCTTCGGCCGGTGACAAAGCAGGGCCGGGCGGCTTATCGTGCCGCCGCGGAATCAAGATCCGCTGCGCAGAAGCATCGGACAACACAAGCAGTAACAACGAACAGGCCAAGACGCCAAAGCGGAATTGTTTCATGTTGTACTGCCTAGCGGGGGCTGAGGAAAATCGGCACGAGCGACAGCATCCATTGTCACATTCGTGCGACACGATGCAAGTTCGGGCCGGGCGGCGAACTCGAATCGCTGCGATGTGTGACATCGCAGCTGCGCCCATTCAATCCGATTTCGGCGGGGAGTCGGGCGGGGGCTGTTGTTGCGACCGGAGTTTTTGCTGGTATTGATCGAACGATTGTTTGATCGATTCGAGAAAACGCCGCGCATTGGGAGCGGCGAGATACACACGGCACGAAACGGCCGAGCGCGGAAAGAAGGTCGTGATGAAGTCGAAGGAGAACTCGGTCGCCGTATGTCCAATCATCACCGCGTTGGCATACGCGCCGGACATCACGTCGTCGGTCAGTTTGAGTTGATCGTACAGATCCTGTGCGGTGTTCGATTGGTCGGAAACTGTTGTGGGTCCGGCTTCTGCCTTTTTTTCCCCCGACGCGGCGGCGGGTACGGCAGAGCTCTCGGCGCTGGCAGAAGCAGCGGTGGTCGGCTGACTGGGTGGGTGGCCGAAAGTTTTCTCATAGTTCTGCAGGTTTTCGCCGAGAGCGGCAATCAACCGGCCGACGACGGCTGGAGCGATCACGACGCGAGCCGCCACCTGATGCGGTCGCGTCATTCGCAACAGAAAATCGATGATGAACTCATGCGGTCCCTGTAAGACGACGGCGCCTGTGCTAAAGACGCCGCGTCGTACATGTTCCGGCACCAGCGCACTCAATTGCGAGTGACGCACTTCCTGCGACCCCGGTTGGGGGCCGGAAGAATTCTCTTCCGACGATTCATCATCGTCGGGGCGAATTTCGTCGTCGCTCATGGGCAGCGCTCCGCCAAGGAACTACTGATTGGTGCGGACGCGTTTTCGGACGTCGGTCTCAAGCACGCCGAATGCTTGTTCGTGACGTTGCAACGCCACCGACAACGCGCTCAGAAGCCGTTTCGCTGTAAAGTGATTTAGAATGATGCGCTGTGAAACGCGGACGGTGTGGCCGGTTCCATAGGGATTGGGATTCAGGCCCAAATCGAGTACCAGTTCTTCGGGACTGCTGGAGACCCGGCAGAAGTTGGCATAGCAAGCCGTCAGATGTTCGTCATCGATGGTGACCGATGCCTGCGCCGGCTGTTGTTGACCGCCGGCAGCTTGCGGTGCGGCTTCCGGGGCTGGTGCCGCCTCCGCCTTCGGTGCTTCTTCCGGCATGCCTTTGTCTTTCGCATTGTCTGCGTTGTCAGCCGTCTTCGCCACGATGAATTCTCCTTAGAGCAGTTGTGCCGGTGAGCGAGCAGAAGTTCCCGCACGATGCGTCTCCATCAGCATGCTCGGTGAAAGCAGGACTTTTATATCATCGCTGTACCGATGATACCAGTCTGCCGCGCTACCGGCCCTTCGCGCAAGCAAGTGGCTTCCGAGGCGCACCACACACGTTGCGCACTCGATCTTAGCGCAAAGGTGCAATGGCTGCAGAGGTTCGCAAAGAAACAAGAAGAACAACGAGACAATAAGAGCCTGAAGCGCAAGCGAAGGAGTACTCCGGGTAGATCAACGAACTCTTGTCGCTACTTCGCTCGCGCTTCAGGCTTCTATCTACGGCCTGTTGGGAAATCCATTGCATCTGTTTTCGTGCGAATGCAGTCCGTTTGATTTCACTTTGCGACCCGCCGCGGTTCGGCGAGACGAAATGTCATAACGCCGCCAAGGGCAATGAGTAAGGTGATGGATGCAAAAACGATATCAAATCCCGCCAGATCAACCAGCAGCCCAATCAACGGCGAGAACACAAACGGAACCGCCATGCACAACTTCAACGTGCTGATGTAACGTGGATGATCGGCCGGCTCTGAGAGTTCGAGTGCGAAGTTCATCAGCGTTCTCATCATGACCGGCGTTAAACCGAGCAGAAAGAAACTAATCCACAAGTAGGCAGCGCCACCTGGCAGCCAGCCGGCAGCCAGCCCCAATGCCGACAACGGAGCGGCGATGACGGCGGCAATTTCCAATCGAATGACGAGGCGGTTTCCCCAGCGGTCGGCAATCGCACCGGCGATGAACCCGAACAATCCCGCTCCGGCATTCTGTGCCACAACCCACACCATCAGATTTCCCCGCGGTGCTTTCAGCACTTCCCGCGCAAGCGCTTGATAGTGGGGAAACAATAATTGCCCCGACATGCACAACATGCCGGCGATCGCCAGTCGGCGAAAATTGCGGTCGCGACGCAGCATGTTCCACGCGCCGCGAAAGTGGTTTTTCGCACGTGTCGGCAGTCCGTCGATGTCGTCGGCCGGTTCAATGAGGAACAGAGTGATAAACGCCGCGACAACAAACCCGATTCCGGTGAACGCGAAGACGAATCCGTACCCACCGTCGGGCAGGCCGAGCCATCGCGGCAACAGAAACCACGCGCAGGGAATGGCGCACACGGCACCGAGAGTAACCGACAGCCCCATCAGTCGGCCCCGCCGATTGGGACGAATCAGCTTGCCCTGAATTGTGGCGAACGCCATCTGGTTCAGCCCGGTCATCGAAAAGAAGACGAAGTACAGCAACAGAAACAACGGGGGCAGCCACGAGAGTCGTTGTGCTGTCAGATTCAGCCAGGATATCGACAACATCAACGCCGACAACATCACAAATGGGACGGCCATCAACAGCGTGGTCCAGAACAGCGGCCACTTTTTGTGGCGTGAATGCTTCAGATTCTCGGCGAGCATGAGCGGCGGAACGCTTTGGCCGAAACGGTTGAGGACCGGCAGACACCCGCGCAGCCATCCGGAACCCGGACCGGCGATGGCATCGACAAACGCCGGCATGATCACGCTCTCGGTTTTAAAGATCCACGCGACTCGCAGCACGATGTGATGAGCCGCCAGCACGAAAAGATTTCGCGGTTCGTGGACATCAACGGCCTCGTCAAACAATGGCGGCGTTTCTGTCTCAGCCGCTGCAGGAGTCACTCCAAGGGCAGGGGCGGGGGCGGGAATGTTGTTGGAACTCATTGGGGTCGGCAAAGAAAAGTCACGGGCCGGACGACGACATAAACGAATTGTCATCGCAGCTTCGGCGGGTCGCCCTATTCTAGCGGAGTCAGGCAGCGTTGTCTTGCAGCCTTCGAAATGTCACAAGCCGCGCAGCGGCGCGAAAACCCAAACCGACAGCTTGCTGTCGGATAGCTGCTTGGTACGACCTTCGACAGCAAGCTGTCGGTTTGGGGTCACGGCTCGCTCCGCTCGCGTCTGGCAATCCCGGAGTTCAGTCCGCCATGATTTCCGACTGCGCACGGTCAACTTCGTGGCGTCATGCCAATCAATGTGGGCAACGTAGCAGATCATTCGGCGACATTGCCCGCGGCGGTGCTTTCGGCTAGTTTGCAAGATTGGTTGTTACGGCGTCGTTGCGTCGTCCAATTGGCCGCGAAACCGCAAGCGGGTTTGCGTTACGAGTCGGGCGAACCGGGTCGAAGAGAGAATTGTCTTCTAAAACGTTATGCCTCAACAGGAAAAAAACCGAGAGTTTGCCGTCGATGTTGTGCGGCGGCTGAAGGAAGCCGGGTTCACCGCTCTGTGGGCAGGCGGCTGTGTGCGCGACTTTCTGCTGGGCCGTACGCCCAAGGATTACGATGTCGCCAGCGATGCGCGACCGGATGACGTGCGGAAACTGTTTGGCCATCGGCAGACCTTGTCCGTCGGAGCGAGTTTCGGCGTGATCATCGTGCGGGCGCCGCGCGGGGTTGAAGACGTTGAGGTTGCAACCTTTCGCACCGAAGGCCCGTATCTCGATGGCCGACGACCGGAGCACGTCGCCTTCACTTCTCCCGAAGAAGATGCCCAGCGCCGCGATTTTACAATTAACGGTCTGTTCTACGACCCGATGGATCGAAAGGTTTTTGATTTCGTCGATGGCGAGCGGGATCTCGGAGAAGGAATTGTCCGCGCCATCGGCGATCCACACGATCGTATGACGGAAGACAAGCTGCGGATGTTGCGTGCGGTGCGATTTTCCGCCACGCTGGAGTTTGAACTCGATGCGAACACCGCCGACGCCGTTCGCAAGATGGCGGCTGAAATGTTGGTGGTGAGTGCTGAGCGAATCGCGCAGGAACTGCGGCGGATGCTGGTTGATCGGCATCGGATGCGGGCGATGCAGTTGACGGCCGACGTCGGTTTGTTGCACGTCATTCTTCCGGAAGTGGCCTCATCGAATGAGGAAACCGACAGTCCGCAGTGGATGCGCACAATGCATAGGCTCGACCGACTGGAAGAGCCGAGCTTTGAATTGGCGATGGCGGCTCTGCTGCATGCCGTTCGTGCCGAAGGTCATGCAACCGAGCTGGCGGCAGCAACACAGGTCGTGCATGCAATCTGTCGGCGATTGAAGCTGTCGAACCAG
Organism: Planctomycetota bacterium; assembly: GCA_963581435.1. GTDB lineage: Bacteria > Planctomycetota > Planctomycetia > Planctomycetales > Planctomycetaceae > JABISG01. The sequence goes on along the minus strand of CAUZOL010000040.1, from coordinate 12,762 downwards.
GAAACCGATGACATTTGCCGGCTGTTCGAATACCAGCAGCGACTATGCGACGCGCCCAATCTTTCGACCGCCGCGCTCAAGCGATTGATGGCCAAGAGATTGATTGCTGATTTGATTGCGCTGTACCGAGTCGATACGCTGGCAAAGGGAGCCGACCTGACGGCAGTCGTTTTCTGCGAAGAATATCTCAGAAACACGCCCCGTGAGGAAATCAATCCCCCACCTTTGCTAACGGGCGACATTCTCATCGCCCACGGCTTCCAACCGGGACCGCAATTCAAGACAATTCTCGATACCGTCCGCGATGCGCAGCTGAACGGCGAGATTACGATGGCGGATGAGGCGCTGCGTTTGGCGCGGAAATTGACGGATGATGATTAATGAGAAGCCCACCGGTTGCAACCGGTGGGCCTTGGTGACAATAAGAGATTCCAACAAGGACAACGGACGAGCGACATGACAAATGTGCGGATTGGCATTATCGGGGCCGGCGCGGTTTCCGATTATCATCACGTTCCCGGCATCAATATTGACCCGCGGGCCGAACTGGTTTCCATTTGCGATCCCAAGGAGGAACTGCTCGCGCAGCGGCAGACCGATTGGGGACCGACAAAGACAACCACGAAGTACGAAGAACTCGCCAGCGATCCTGACATCGATGCCGTGATCATCGCCACGCCGAACTTCACACATCATCCGATGACGCTCGCCTGCATTGCAGCGGGTAAGCATGTGATGTGTGAAAAGCCGCTCGGGTTGAACCGCGACGAGTCGGCCGAAATGTACCGCGCCGCCCGCGACAAAGGCGTGCGGCATATGACCGCCTTCACCTACCGTTTCGCCCCGTCGATGCGTTACGTCCGGCATCTTGTGAAGAACGGTGCGCTGGGCGAATTACGACACTTCCGTAGCCAACGGTTTCTCGATTGGCCCGAAACAAGTTGGGGCTGGCGTCAGTATAAGAACCTAGCGGGTGCGGGCGATCTGTTCGACATGACGATTCACCGCATCGATTTCGCACAGGATCTGATGGGGCCGATCAGCTCGGTTTGCGGTGCTGTTGCCCGCTATGCGCCGCGCGACAAAACTCCTGATGGCGACGCCTGCGAACCTTCGGAAGTTGACGACTGGTCGTCACTCATCGGGCAGTTCGACAACGGCGCGGTTGGCGTGTGGGAAGGCAGCACGCTGATGAAAGGCTACCACAACGACGGCTTCGGTTACGAATGGGCCGAAGTGAACGGCAGCGAGGGTTCGGCCGCCTACCAACTCACCGATCCGAATAATGTGATGGTCGGTTTGGCCGGAGAGCCGATGCAGAAAAAGCCGGTTCCCGAGGAGTTTCTGGTCATCGAAGGCAGCCCCCGCGATCCACACGCGGGCGTTCCCAGCACTGTCTTTCGTTACGATCTGGTGTACGAGTTCGTTTCGGCCATTGTGGAAGAACGCGACGCCGTCCCCGGTTTCGATCACGGTGCCAGCGCACAAGCAGTCGCCGACGCGGTGTTGGAGTCATTCGACAAACGAACGTGGGTCGATCTGAATACCGATCTCGGCTGAACGCATCTCGGTTGTGTTGCCAAAACGACATTCCCACGTGGCGCAGCCCGTGGGCTTTGATGATGTGACATCACAATTTGAGATGCGATAATTGTCGTGTTGGCAGCAACACCCTTGTCGAGTGTTTGGGCCGCTTCTCATAATGAATTGAATGAGCGAAACGAAGATCACTATCAATCGCACGCTGGTTGGTGTGCTGGCGCTGGGTTGCCTGTTGGCGGCTGCGACAATCTGGATTGGCGCGGCGGAGGACAGGCAGTGGACCATGTGGTGTGCCGCGTTCACTCGCGTCGGCCTACTGATGTCGTCGTTCTGGCTGGCGCTGCCCTACGGCAACCGCGATGCCGCTTGGGCCAATGTCACACCGTGGTCGTTTCTGGGAATCATTCTGGCGGTTGTCGGCGTCGCGGTACGTCCCAAGGTGGCAATCCCCATTCTGATCGTGCTCGCCATCGTCGGCTTCGTGTTGCGGCCCCGGCCGAAGAAACGGCCGGAAAGTCGTTAGCCGGAAAATCGAAGCCTGAAGCGCAAGCGAAGGAGTTTTCTGGGATCATCCTTCGCTTGCGCTTCAGGCTTTAATTCGCAAGCGGGTCGATTCCGCGGCGCTAATTCGCGGTCCGCATTGGCTTGGAAACAACGCGCGGCGTTGTCGGCCGGCGACCTTCGTTCTTCGGATCGACTGTTGGTGGGAAGAGAGTGTCGATGTCGATGTCGTCGGCCGGTTTACCGGTGGCCGCCAGTTTTCGTTTGCGGGCATCGACGTACATTTCTGCGGTGAGTCTCAACAGTTCCACGCGTCGCTCTGCCGGCACGCCGTCCATCTTTTTCGAGATGTGCTCAATCCACCCCGGTTGCCGCTGCATGGCCATCGACATCATGTGCAGAAACAGGCTGACCTCACGGAAGTTGCGGTCGATGATGACGTTGCTAATCGGCGAAATCACTTTCGCGACGGTACTCACCGCCTGCGATGGAAAGGAGACAAACATCCGGCCTTGATATGTGGCGACCGACGTCCCATCTTTCCGCCGTTTCATCGTCGTCTGCAAATGGAACAACCCGGTCGCGCTAATCGGCTTGAGAATCAGCGGGTTCTTAAACAATCCAGTGCAAATGACCAGACACTCCTCGTCGGTCTGATACAACACTTCGACTTTGCCTGTTGTCCCGTCACCCGAGTTGACGTCGTACGACTTTGCGTCGATCTGCGACATTTGAAATACCGAGATTTTCATCGCCCGCCAAATGCTAACCGCCGCATCGGGATGCCTTGCAAAATAGTTGTAAACAGCCGGCTCGACGTCGCATTCGAGCAATGGCAGTTCGCGAAACATTGAGGCCGACCGCAAGATGGCGACCGCTCGTTCCTGCTGCGAATCCTTCAACTTGTCGAGCGGCATCAATCCCAAGGCGGCCCTTCGCGATATTCGCGACGACATCCCCTTCTTGAGTACCCGCACGCGTTTGTTGAATTCGATTTGCTGTGCTTTTTTGCTTCGTGAATCTTCACTCTGTGATCGTTCGGAGATCTCACGTGTGGGGCTGTCGGCCGGATTGTCGTTCGCCGCTGCGCGATGAAATCCGCCCGCAACCAACACCACCGCGAGAGTGACCGGGACGGTACCGATGCGAATTGGCATGCGTCTGGCACCCGTTGCGGCTCTGCGATTCCTCATGGTCATGCCAGTCTTCGGCAGAATTTGCGGCTTCAATTTCGCCAAACGGGGGCGACAGCGAACCGGAAAAGGTACGCCGTTTTGCCGCAAGTGATGCAGTCCCCCCATCTCCCAACTTCCAGCGATGGAAAGTGGGAGTCACACCAGAATAATCGGCACAGAACGCACACGGGCCACAATCAAATTTGCTTGACGCATTCGAATTTGCTTGAAGGGGGGACTCGGCGCAGGATGCTCTGTGATGGCTTGCTGATTTGTGGGGTTTCGACGCGGGAGGAAGTGACCGAACCGCATGAATGCGGTCACTACGAACCGCCCAGGGCGCATCGATATTTGAGGAGGGACGAGAGACTGAGGTGGCTCGACGGTCTCAGTTGTCCGACTTGAGTTCTTTTCGGGAACGGTCGGCGGTCGGCTCCTCTTCGGGTACGCGGTCCCAGGGAGTCTTTTTCTCCTCGTCTTCCTGCAGCAGCATCTGTGTCTCGTTGATTTCGAGAATTCGGTAGACGCGGTTGTCGCCGTAAATCGATTTCACCGCGTTGATGCTCGCTTCCGGCGTGCCGCCGATCGTGTTGAAGACGAGCGTGTCGTCCTCGATTTTCCATTCGATGTCAAAATGCATCTTCTCGCCAAAGGCAATCGCCGTAAATCCGTCGAGTTTGACGTCAATGGTGGCCGTTCCATCGTCCAGAACCTTCAACAGGCGGTGTCCGTGGCTGTACTGTTTCCAGGTCCCCAGTATCGCCGCCTTGAATGCTCCTTTTGTGGAGTCGGATGCCGCCGCCGTTTCCGTTGTTTGTGGCGACTTATCGGCCGTCTTGGTCTCGCCTTCTTTTCCAACAGAAATCGAAGCAGTGTCTGATGGAGATGCGACGATCGGTAAGCCAATCGGCATCGGCACTTGCGGCGACGTACCAGTGCGACCGACACTCATTGTCGAACCGAGCGCCGACCGCTCCGACGACTCGCTGTCGGGTGTCGAGCCCGTCCACAACAATACGATGCCGGCCAGCAACGCAATGCCCGCGATGACGCTGACAATGTGCGGCCAACGCGAACGCACCGGCGTTGTCTGGTTGATTTGGTCAGTTTCCGTCGGGTTCATTTCTTCCTCACCGCCAATGCCGTCGGCAGCCAGAGTGAAAAATGCTTCGCGCAAGTTCGTCGCATTATGTCTATCATCGTCCGTTTCTGCCGATGACGTCAACGGCAGATTCCGCCGGAAAGTTCACGCGAATACCGCGAAACCTTTCCTTCCGACGAAATCCTGGTAATGAAATGCCGGCGATCAAAACTGCGGTTGTGCCAACATTTGCTGAATTATTTTCACCAGTGTGGTCACGTTCCTGGCCTGTAACAGCGGGATGTGTAACTTGGCGTGTGCTGATTGCGGGCCGCCGGCAAACGACAGGCCGACGTATGATCGCTCCTCGCCGATGCTCTTTTTCAAACCGTCAGCATCGATCGGAATCGGAAGCTGGCTTGCCTGAATGACCGCCTGCAGCAGATCGACGACGAGCGACGGCAAATCAACCATAGCGACCAAATTCGCCTCGGGCGAAAGTTTGGAACGGACCGTTGCCGCCGCCGCGTTGCCTGTTTTGGTGTCATCGGTTTTGCCGTCAGCGGCGGCCAACGACTTGAGCAGTTGCTCCATCGACGCACGGCCTCCGCCCATCGTTTGAGCCACGGAGTCCTTCAGATAAACGATCCGCTGAACCTGACCTTCCTCGCCGTAAAGAATACGGTTCATCTGCGTTTGAATCCCCAGCGGGTCCAGTTCGGGATTCACTTCCTGGTGGGTGGTCACCAGGTCGCCGACGTAGTCGCCGTACTTCTCCGCATCGGCTTTCAATTCAGTACTCTGCTTAACGGGGCCGACGTTCATCTTCCCCATGCTGCGAACCATCTCGCGGGTCAGATCGCGCATCTTGTCGGTCGGTTTAACATTGATGACATTGGCAACTCGCAGAATTCCGCCGTCTGCGTTACCGATGCCAAACGACATCAGGAACGAGCCGAAATCCAATTTCGACAATTCTTTCGACGCCTTTTCAAAGGCTTCTTTCGTCTCACCTTCGCCGGTGTACATGGCGGCCGACATCTTTGTCCCAATGCCGACAAGTCCGTTGATATTTCCGCTGGCACCGACATACACGTGGCTATTGGCGGGCAGCCCGTCGAGGTTCTTCAGATCGGATTTCTTGTTGGCCTGCAGAATCTTGTCGGTGGCCGAATCGGCCGTGACACGGGCCAGCGTTTCCACATCGACACTCTCTTCGGCAACCGAAATGCCCAGCGTGAATCCCTGTGTGTCTTTGACGGTCTGCATCATCCCGTGGGCAAACTTGGAGTACATATCCAGCATCGGTTTCAGATTGATTCCGGGGGCCACCGGCGCGATATTCTGGAATTGTCCCAGTTCGGTATCGATCCCCTCTTCGGCGGCATCCAGTTGATCCTTGTAGACGATGCGCAGCTGGGCGACGTTGAAATATACGGAGAGATCGTTGCGGTCCGAGACAGCCACCGACTCTTTTTCAATCAGCGCGTCAATCGATTTCTCTTTGCCGTCAATTTGCGTCTGAATCTTCTCGATGAGAGTCTCATCCTGAGCGTACAGTAGCCAATCTTCATACTTCGCAAAGTTGAATTCACCATCGATCGCTGCTTGCATTGCGTCGGCGTCGGTTGTGGGGATGGCAAAGACGATGCCGGGATCGCCTTCGGCTTTGGGAAAGACGGCGACATACCAGTCGCGTTGTTTGTCGAGACCGGCCAGTTCCGGATTGGAAATCGCGACGCCAATTCTATCGCTGAGAATACCCAGGAGTTGCCCGGCAACGGGATCGACTTTGCTGACGAATGCCACGGCTTTCTTGACGGTCTCGGTTGGCTTCTGCCAACGGATGATGACACCGGCGTCGTCGGGGATCGCTTTCAGTGGATTTTCGGCCGCCCGTGTGGCCACACTGCTGCAAAGAACGGCAAGAACGATGAGAACGCTTCGGCAAATACGCTGCATGGAACAGATCCTCTAAACGGGAGGGAATGGCTTTGTGTTGGTTGATTATTGCAACAAAATGTCGTCTTACTATCAGATGACGACGTGGCGTTTCCTGATCTCGAAATGTGCGACTGTCCACACTATACCCGGCGTGGCCGCGTCGCGCTTCGTAGAAATAGCCAATTTTCTCCAACAACGCCAGCGCACGATGTTGGTCTTTGGGATTCATGATAGTGGATGATGCCAATTCCCTGTTGCCTGCGATGAATTGAGTGCAAAGAGACTTTGGAAAACCGACCGGCTTAAAGCCGGCGGCTCGCTACGAATGCGGTGCCAACCTGCTCGTCTTGTCCCAATTCGATTGTTCTGCTAGAACCCGCGTCCTTCCCAACTGAACAAGTGCATGCACGCGTTTTTCCCATCTCGCCTGCCTTGTTTCCCAATTTTTTTCTACCCGTTCATTCGCCTTTGCCGGGACCGCAATCGATGGCCAAACCCGCCGAACAATCGACGACAGCAGCCGGATATCGCAACCTGTTATACGCGGCAGTGCTGCTGCCGTTTGTGTGTGCCGTTGTTGCCCATGCAATGGGACCGACTCCGCAGGCGCCGAAGGTGGGCGAAGAGCCGGCCGGCTTGGTGTTCGAGCAGTATCTGGTCGATCTGGGTGAAGTGCCGCCCATTCCCATGCTGGAAGGACGCTTCCGGTTCACCAACCGCAGTGACCGGACAATTACTATCACCGATTTGAAGCCGAGTTGTGGCTGCCTTAATCCACGACTTCCCAAGCGAGTCTACGAGCCGGGCGAATCGGACGAGTTCTTCGTCCGCGTTGAAACTGCCGGCGAGAAATCGGGGCAGAAAGAGTATTACGTCGATGTGATGTACGAGGATTCCAAATCGAGGCAAGTCCAGCTTGGGTTCGATTTCGTTCTGCCGGAACGTAAGGTGGTCGTGCATCCGCGTGCGTTGATTTTCTATCAACTGGGTCGCGATGCCACCACACGAGAAATCGACATCTCCGACTATCGCGATGCAGAGATGAACGTGCTGGAAGGGACCTGTAAGTCGCCGTACGTTACCGTTGTCATCGAACCGGCGAAGGCAATGTCGGCCGGCTATCGGACGACCAAGGTCGAGGTGACAGTGTCCGGCAGCATTCCGCCCGGTAAACATCAAACGATGCTCAACCTGAAAACCGACGACCTAACGTATCCTGTATTGCGCGTGCCGTTGTGGATACAAGGGCCGGATCGCACGATTCAACAAACCGGCGCTCAACAAACCGGCGGGACGAAGAGTCGCGAGCCAACTGTCGAGAGGCTGGAGCAGAAATAGCAGGCGAGCGGCGGGCTTTATGCCCGCTGTTGATTCCCCTGTTGGATTCGATGCCTCACATGTTCCTGGAAGCTCAAGAAAACAGCCGGCATAAAGCCGGCCGCTCGTTTGAGGTCTCTGGACCGAGCTGCGGAGTGTGTTCTCTCATCCTTAGCCATCAGTCAGTCGCAGCAGGTAACTGCCGTAACTGTTACCGCGCAACGGTTCGGCCAGTTTTTTGAGCTGAGCGTCATCAATGTAACCCATTCGCCAGGCGATTTCTTCGGGGCAGGCAACTTTCAAGCCCTGCCGTGCTTCGAGTGTGTGGACGAACGAGCCGGCTTCGAGAAGCGACTCGTGCGTGCCGGTATCGAGCCACGCGCTGCCGCGCCCCATTATCTCGACGTTGAGGTCACCCCGTTCGAGGTAGACACGGTTGACGTCGGTGATTTCCAGCTCGCCCCGCGGAGATGGCTTGAGGTTTCGTGCGATCTCGACGACGTCGGCGTCATAGAAATACAAGCCAGTGACTGCAAAGTGAGATCGCGGTTTTTTCGGTTTCTCCTCAATCTCAATCGGACGACCGTCGTCATCCAGCACGATGACACCGTAACGCTCCGGGTCGCTGACGTGATAGGCAAAGACCGTCGCGCCTGTGCTCTGTCGATAGGCGGACTGCAAATTCTGGCTGAGGCTGTGTCCGTAGAAAATGTTGTCGCCAAGAATGAGGCATGGCGCCCGGCCGTCGATGAACGATTCGCCCACGAGAAACGCATCGGCCAGACCGCGCGGCTCGGTCTGTTCGGCATAGTGAAAATCAAGCCCCCACTGCGATCCGTCGCCCAACAGCCGCTGGAACAACGGCAGGTCTTGCGGCGTGCTGATGATGAGAATCGAGCGAATGCCGGCCAACATCAACGTTGTCAGCGGGTAGTAAATCATCGGCTTGTCGTACACCGGCAGCAACTGTTTGCTGACGACACGCGTCGCTGGATACAGCCGCGTACCCGATCCGCCGGCCAAAATAATGCCGACACGCTCCGGTTCGGATTCAAGGGTGTTCTCGGTCATGGTTCCCTGTCGATTCAAGATATTTCGGTGTCGATTCAAGATATTTCGGTCGCTCAACCATCTATCCAAGCCTGAAACGCAAGCGAAGGAGCCTTCGAGTGGAATCATCCTTCGCTTGCGCTTCAGGCTTGGTTTGCCGAATTCGTTTTTTCGACGTGCGAACTCACTCGCCTGACTGCGCGATAAATTCTCTGTAGTATTCGACTGTCTTCGCAAGGCCGGTCTTCAAATCAACCTGAGGTGACCAGTCGAGAAATTGTTTCGCTTTGGAAATATCGGGGCAGCGCTGTTTGGGGTCGTCGGCCGGAAGTTCAACGTGTGTTAGCGTCGACTTCGACCCGGTCTCCGCGAGAACGCTTTCGGCGAGTTGAATCATTGAGTTCTCGTTGGGGTTGCCGATGTTGATCGGGCCGGTTTGTTCATCCTGATCCATCAGCCGCATCAGCCCTTCGACGAGATCATCGACGAAACAGAACGATCGCGTCTGCGAACCATCGCCGTAAATTGTCAGCGGTTCACCGCGCAAAGCCTGCATGATAAAGTTCGAGATGACGCGTCCGTCGCCGGGGTCCATGCGCGGTCCGTAGGTATTGAAGATGCGAACGATTCGGATCTCGACGGCATGGGCCAGATGGTAGTTGATGCACAACGACTCGGCGACGCGTTTGCCTTCATCGTAACAACTGCGGGGACCAATCGGATTGACGTGTCCCCAGTAGTCTTCGGTTTGCGGATGCACGGTCGGGTCGCCGTAGACTTCCGACGTCGAGGCTTGCAGCACACGCGCCCGACAGCGTTTGGCCAACCCCAGAATATTCACCATGCCGACCGTTGACGTCTTGATGGTTTTGATGGGATTGAATTGGTACGCCTCGGGTGAAGCCGGGCAGGCCAGATTGTAAATCTGATCGACTTCAAGAAACACGGGATGCACGATGTCGTGGCGGATCAACTCGAAACGGGGATGGCTAATCAGATGTTCGACATTGACCTTTCGGCCGGTGAAGAAGTTGTCGAGGCAAAGAACGTCGTCGCCCCGTTCGATTAACCGGTCGCACAAATGGCTGCCGACGAACCCGGCTCCGCCGGTTACGAGAATTGATGTCATGGAATGGCCGATGGTGGAGTCAGAAAATGAAGTCGCCGTCGCATGCACGACCGGCCGTCAAACGTCTACCCTTGTTCTAGCGGGCAACGATTTCCACTGCAACGGTGACCGGTTCGGTGCGGCAAAAACAGGTGAACTCGTTCTCAAGCGGAGCGTCGGAACGTGATGGATCCACCGATGCGGCAGAAACTGCCGAAAGTTTGCCGATGGTCGGTCTTGTCGCTCTCACGGCCTTTTCATATAGTCCCGCACCGTTTTTTTTTCAGTATGAATTCATTCGCTGCACGGAGTGCGGGTATGACGTTCCTTTCGCGATTCTCCCGACGTTCGCAAATGACCGCTGCCATCGTTGTGCTGGCTGCCGTTGGTCTGGCGGGTTGGACCGGCTGTCACAGCACCCCGGTGACCGGCCGCAGACAATTATTGGTCGTTCCGGAGAAACAAGAAGTTGCGATGGGCGTCAGTGCCTACGACGAGATTCTCGCGAAAGAAAAACTTTCGACCAACCAGCAGTACATCGACATGGTCAATCGCGTCGGGCAGCGAATCGCCGCCGTCGCCGACCGCCCCGATTACGATTGGGAGTTCAATGTTATCGCGTCCGAACAGCAGAACGCCTTTGCGCTTCCCGGCGGCAAGGTGGCAATCCACGAGGGGATTCTTCCCATCTGCCAGAACGAAGCAGGATTGGCGGTGGTGATGTCCCACGAAATTGCACACGCGTTGGCTCGTCACGGTGGCGAACGCATGAGTCACGCGGCATTGCAGAACGGCCTCCAGAAAGGCGTCCAGTTTGCAACCCGGCAGCGCAGCAAAAGCGAGCAGAAAGTCATTCTGTCGGCCTACGGCGTCGCATCGCAGTACGGCGTCATGCTGCCCTACAGCCGCAAACAGGAGTCGGAAGCCGACCACATCGGTCTGTTGCTGATGGCCAAAGCGGGTTACGAGCCGGAAGAAGCGCCCAGATTCTGGGAGCGATTCGCCGGAGCCAAGGGCGGGGATTCGCCAGCCGAGTTTCTCTCGACACACCCCGCCGACCAACGCCGCGCCGACGACCTGCGGGCGCTGTTGCCCAAGGCGATGCAAGAATACAGCAAAGCCGACACTCGCCACGGCATCGGCGAGTATCTGGCTCGTTGAGCCAAGGGCCTGGCAAGTTCGGCATCCGCGAACCCAACAGGAACACGTCTCGCTCAGTGACCGATCATGATGGTTCAGCCAGTTTCCAGCAACGTGTCTTTCTCAACGCGCTGCGAAATTCGAGGTCGAATGACACGGTGATTCAACAGCATGTGACCAAGAGCTTCGGCTTTCTCAAGACGACAGCGATCGGCGGACTGATTTTTCTGCTGCCGTTGATCGTGGTCGCTGCGCTCGTCGGGCAGGTCGTGCCAATCGTGATGACGGTCGCCGATGCGTTGGGCGGCGTACTGCCGATGCAATTGAAATCAGCAGGCGGCATCACACTGCTGGTATTGCTGGCCATTGGCGTGATCCTGCTGCTGTGTTTTGCAGCGGGCCTGCTGGCACGACGGTCGTTCGTCAAGCAACTCGCTGAGTTCTTCGAGAAGAAACTCCTGCTGCTCTTCCCCCGCTATGCCATCATCCGAGAACAGATGGCGGGTACTCTCGGAGGAAACGATGCCAAGTCGCGGCTGAAGCCAGTGTTCGTCCGCTTCAATGATGCATCCCGAATCGCCTTCGAGACCGATCGGACCGAGAATGGTCTGGTCGCGATCTACCTGCCCGGTTCGCCAGATCCCTGGGCTGGTCAGGTTGTTCACATGGCGGCGGAGAGAGTGGAGCCTCTGGAAATCGAATTTTCCGAAGCCGTGACGTTCATCGAACAACTCGGACGCGGCTCGGGCAAGCTCCTCGACAGCCGCGTAGAGAAACCCCCGCGGTAGACGACGAACCCTCGCAACAAGTTCTGTCGCTGGCGGCCATTGAGGACGATTGCGGACAGATGAAAAGCGGAGCGGAGAGTGGGGGAGGGGACCGTCATGCCGGACTTCCAAAGGCACGTTTTTGGACCTTGCCCGCAAACCCATCAATGAGGCAACGTCGGCAACGATCTCGCGAGGAGAGCAGAGAGTGCATTCGAGATCGATTTTCCCTGCCTCAATCTTGGACAAATCCAGGATGTCGTTCATGATCGTGATGAAGTACGCGCCGTTCTCTTTGACCGTCCGTGCGGCGTCGATGTCATCTGAGTCAGTGAGGTTGTCCAGAATGATGTCATTGAAGCCAAGAATGGCCGTCATTGGCGTGCGAATTTCATGGCTCATGTTAGCGAGGAACTCAGATTTCGAGCGGTCGGCGGCAATCGCACGTTCTCTCGAATCCCGAAGTTCCTCGTCAATTCTCTGACGCTCAGTGATGTCGAGAATAGCGGCAACAAACACCGGCTTGTCGCCCAGACTCGAAGTTTCGAGACGTACTTCGACAGGATACTCTGATCCATCCTTTCGGCGGACGGCCTGGCTTCACCTCGCCTTCCACTCAGACGACTTCACCAAGCCGCCAACGTGTGATTTGACGATGACCTGATCGAGCGAAAGCGTCTCGACCTCGGTCGGAATTTCTCGAATCGGCGGCAGGTTTCGGCACCGGAGAATTGCATCGCATGGACCATCGCAGGCAAAACAGATTGCCCGTCGTTGTGGATCGCCGTCGTCGCAGTGGCTCTGCAAAATGTGCCGTGGATGATCGTCAGCGAAGAGCGATCACGAGCCAAAAGCGTCCTGTGAATTGACAGGAATGCACCTTTTTCAACCCACACGCAGATAAACAAAGTGGGCACAGTTCGCAAAAGCAAAGCCACTCTCAAACAGTTCTCTGGCAAGGCGTTGGAGCGGGAATTCCTTGTTTTTAAACGTTTGCAAACTCTTCTTGGTCGTAACTACCCAGTGACGAAGATGTGCGCTGGCAGGTTGGGGGACTGGTGGAAGGCGGATTGGATGCCGTCCAGGATTTTCAGGTCGTTTTTGCGGAGCGTCGAGACGTAACCGCGGATTCGGCTG
>CAUZOL010000039.1:0-32231 GCA_963581435.1 Planctomycetota bacterium | reverse complement strand
CCTCGCCCATCGGTACTTTGAGCGGTCGAAACCCAGAAGTCATGGCAGCGGGGGAGAAAATGCCAAAACATCACCAAGCGCTAGACACGGGGCGGCCGCAGCGTGTTACAATCGCGACATCGCGAGCTTGGATCGGTTTCAGGCTCGACCCATATGGGAAATGTAGGACCAAGGGAGTTGTGAGCCAACAGAGGGTTTTGACAGAACTTCAAGAGAGAGTTGAGCGGCGTTACGGCGTTGCCCGTGCGGTGCGGCTTGCAATGACTGTGTCGATACTGACGGCAACTCGTCGGCGGCACAGCTTGCCCGACCGGTGGCTGCGGCCTGTGACCCCCCTGTTTTTGCCCCGATTTTTGGGGAATACGTTGAGAAGCACGACTGCGTCTAGTAGGATTATGAGATAGATTCGCCTGCCGTCTCGGTCGGCAACATCGAACGCCAGCAAACCGGCTGCAGGGAGCAACCGGGGCGGGGCGAAGACCGTTTTTTTACTGAACCCAAATCACGACAGCGGACAGGATGTCTCTGTGGTTGACCCGACTGGAACATCATCGGTTCTTTTCGCAGGATTGTCCCCATGAACGAAACTATGAATGTCGGCCTGAACACGAACGAGCGCGATCTGTTGTTGCGCGGTCTGCGGTATGTCCGTAGCGATATCATGCTGGAAATGATTGACCCCACGGCGACCTCGAAGCAGGAACGCAGCGAGCGATTGAACGCGGTTGAGTCGCTGGTGTCACAGTTGAACGGCTCCGCGCCGGCAAATGCGACCGTCAGCGTCTGAAACGTTGTTGCTCAAATGACATCCCGGAAGCTCGGTCTTTCCGAAAAGGCCGGGCTTCTGGTACTTATATGGTTTGTTACTTTTCAGGTGTTTGATCCCACGGGGCGCGACCCGGGGGCTTTGTTTTGGCTCTGGACTCTCAGCTCTGGACTCTCGACTTTCCTATGCGATATCAGCACGTCTCGGTTGAAACATTTGCCTGCACGTTGCCGCCTCACGTTGTGACGTCCGACGAAATTGAAGAGCAACTCTCGCCGGTTTATGAGCGCCTTGGTCTTCCCGCCGGCCGGTTGGAATTGATGTCCGGCATCAGCGAGCGGCGGTTCTTCGATCGCGGTACGCTTCCCGGCGAGATCAGCGCGAAGACGGCTGCCGATGCGGTTGAAGCGTCCGGCATCGACAAGCGACACTTTGGTGCGCTCATTCACGGGTCGGTTTGTCGCGATCAGATGGAACCGGCCACTGCCAGCGGTGTGCATCATGCCGTCGGCCTGCCGAACTCGGCAATGGTGCTCGACGTAAGCAACGCCTGCCTCGGCATTATCAACGGCATGCTGATTGTTGCCGACCTGATTGAAATGGGTCGCATTCGAGCCGGCGTTGTCGTCGGTACAGAAATCGGTCGCCCGTTGGTCGAAGGAACCATCGACTCGCTGCTCAACGATGAATCGCTCACCCGTCAAAACATCAAACCGGCGTTTGCCTCGCTCACCATTGGTTCTGGGTCGGCCGCCGTGGTGCTGTGCGATCGCAAACTCAGTCGCCGCAATAACCGTTTGCGCGGCGGCGTCTTCATGGCCGAAACCAGTAGCCACAACTTATGCGCCGGCGGTGTCGAAGCGGCCGCCCACGGTGACGACCGTCCCCGTATGCAAACCGATTCCGAAGCGCTGTTGCACGCCGGCATCGATCTCGCCGAACAAGCTTGGCCCGAATTCCTGAATAAGACCGGCTGGAGCCAGACCGACGTCGATAAAGTTTTCACGCATCAGGTCGGCCGCGCTCATCGAAAGATGTTGTTGGACCGCTTAGCGATTCCCCCGCAACTCGATTTCCCCACCGTCGAAACCCTCGGCAACACCGGCGCCGCCGCCCTGCCAATGGCCGCCGCGTTAGGAATCGAACAAGGCCACGTCACCCCCGGCGACCACGTCGCGCTGTTGGGCATCGGTAGCGGTCTGAACGCCATTTTGCTTGGCATCGAGTGGGAATCGCGAGATTAAGACGAGCGGGGGGTGTAAACCCCCTGATGCAATCGATGGCCCATTGCGAACCAATCGGCATCGTCATTGCAGCAGATTCGTATCCAGCCACGAACCAAGGCTCTTGCTCTTGAATCGAGCCTTGATCGACTGATGTCGGCCGCCATTGGGTGGAAAGGTGTTTTGAACAATGTATCCGATGACGTAGTGGGGGATACGTTCGTCGTACCAGCAGTGCAATTCGATCCGCGAGTTTCCTTGAATCGTCAGGTTCAAATGGTTCGTTGTTGTAGTACTCGAACCAGGCGCGTAGTACTCAACGTCACGACAAGCCTTTGCGAATTCCTGTATTGCCTGCCTTTCATCGACAACCCGAACGACTTGGCGAAAATCTGAATCGTACAGCTCGATCTTGTCAATCTGACTCACTTGTACTGCTCTCAACGGGTCGATAGCAGCCGTGCCAGTCCAACGAACGTAGAACACCAGAAGAATGCCCACGATCACCAGACACATGACGAAAAAGAATGGTTTCTCGATTCTACTCCGACGAAACTTATCGGTCAGTGGTTGCGGTCTATCCATCATAACCAACCAGTTTGGTGAATCGTATCTGCGTTCGCACTCATCAGGGGGTTTACACCCCCCGCTCGCCTTGCGGTACCGCCACGTCCAACTCTTCTGCCGTCCTTACCAACCGATCCCACGTGCCGTCGTCCAGTGGGATTCCGTGTTCGTTGCGTTCCACTCGCACGGATTCAGAGCGATCACCGGGCAGGCGGATTTCTTCGACGCCCGGTTTGAGTGGTGTCTCGCGGACGTGGTTGATCAGCTTGTCCACTTCGGTCTGAAAGTGGGCGTGACCGCTGAATCGTTTGGCGTCCCAGATTATCAACAGGACGTTGTTTGTGCCGGGGGCGTTTTCGGGTGCGGGGGGGCAGAAGCCGCCGGTTAGGCCGCCGACGAGTAGATCGAGAAACAGGCCCAGTCCGAATCCTTTGTAACCCTGCTCGCCTCCCATTGGGAGAAGGGTGCCGCGCGGGTCGGAAAACCGGACGGCCGGGTCGGTTGTTGGGTTGCCGTCGGCATCCTGCAACCAGCCGGGCGGACATTGTTGGCCGGCGACCAACGCGACTTTCACTTTGCCGTTGGCAACCGAGGACGTCGAGATATCGAGGACGGCCGGACCGTTGGCCGTTGGCACACCGATGGCGAGTGGGTTGGTGCTGATGCGCGGCGCGGTTCCGCCGGGCGGGGCAACGCATTGCAGCACGCCGTTATCGTTCACGGTGATCATGCCGGCCAACCCTTCAGCGGCAATCACTTCGGCCCATTCACCCAGCCGGCCGACATGGCCGCTGTTCAGCATTGTGCCGCAGGCAATGCCCTGCTTGCGAGCTTTGGGAATTAACCGTTCGATCAACCGGTCGCATTGCACCATGCCGAACCCGAGCTTCGCATCGACGGCGAGGGCGGCATCGGTTTCGTTGAGAACTTCAAGATCGACGCTCGCTTTCAGGTCGCCCATATTTAACTGCTTGACGTAATCGCGAACGCGGACCACGCCGTGGGAATCGTGTCCGCGCAGATTGGAATCGACCAGACTGCGGGCGACACGCGCGGCTTCGTCCGCGGGAACATTCGCGCCTTCAAAAATCGCCGCCACGAATTGCTTCAAAGTTTCCGGCGCAATGTTCACGTAGGTTGTTCTCCTGATTCGCGTCGGTCGCTTGCGGTTTCGCAGATGGCGGTCGCGCGACGGTTGATCCCACGGGGCGCTGCCCGTGGGCTTTGGGTTAATTGGAATTTGTTGCGTGCGGCAGTTGCCAGTTCATGTCGAACAGCGTTGCCCAGGCGACTGTTTCCTTGTAGTCGCCCGTTTCGCTGCGTTCGAACTTTTGCACGGCGATGTCGCCCAGTCGCGGGAACAGCCAGGAATTCGATGCGATGAAGTCCTTCGCATGAAACGTGTGGCCCGAGTTGATAACCACATACCGTCTCGGGTTCAGCGGGTTGGGGTAAATCATCGACAGACCATGCGTGTCGGGATCGTACGTTTTTCCATCGACTGTGATTCCATCTTTGGTCCATTTGATCGGCAGCTTGTCGATGACTTTCGCCAGCACTTTGTTCGATCCCGGGTCGCCAAACAGGATCAAGTTCTTATTGAGCTTGAACGGATCGACGTCGATGTCGTCGGCTACCGGCACGCGACCGCGGAGCCATTTGTCGTACTCGCGGCCGAAGCGCTCCAGCGTCCAGTTGGCCCAGGCTTGTTGGTTTTGCGACCACGGCTTGCCCGTTCCCCGCACACAGACGAACGCTTCCATAAATGCGTCGTCAATCGGCCCCTGCATGTTGTGCCGCTTTCGCAGGTCGCGATTGTTGGGAAACTCACGCGATTCGTCATATGTCAGCCCGTACCATTCCTTGCTGCCTTTGACGTAATAGACGCCGGGCAACAATCCCTGGGCGGCTGAATTGAGTTTCATTTTCGCACCGTCAATCACAACGTAGTCCGACACGTCACGTGCCAACTGCAGGGCTGCCACGTTTTGCGTTTTCAAGTGCAGCAGTCCGTCCTTATCGACACGCCCCTGCACTCGCGCCGGTTCGTACATCCGTTCCATTTCTTCAATGGTCAGCCATTCGCAGCGATTGTATTTCAGTGTCTGCGTGAAGAAGTCGATGTTGCGGCGGCCGGGAAATCTTGGTCGGCCGGATTTTGACTGTGCCAGATGAAAGTCCATGAACTCGCGGAAGCCTTCGGGCGTGAACTTGTGGCCGACCCCTTTGCCAATGACCATTTTGATGTCGATGCCCAGTTTCTTCGCAGCGTCAACAATTTCGGTGCTGGCGACCAGTTGGGCATCGTTCTCGCCGCCGTAGGTGCAAACGGGAACGTTGAACGCGTTTTGCGTGTAGTCGACGGCGTCGTAAATCCGCAATGCGAGATGTTGATGCGCGGGCCGTCGTTCGGTCTGTTTCTGGTACCGGTAGAAATCGACGAAGCCGGCTCCGGGACCGACGGACGACCACTTCGAGGGATGATGTAGACCGAGATGCCACGCGCCCGCGCCGCCCATTGAGAATCCCCACAGCGTAATTCGTTGGCTGTCGATGCGAACCGAACGATTTAGATCGGCCATCGCCTCGAAGACGTCGGTCTCGCCCGCCCAACGGTAGGCGTTGTTCGTGCGGCCGAAGACGTCGAGTTGAATCCACGTCTGTTCCTTCGGTAACGCTTTGCCCTCGTGTCGCGAGATGAAGTTGACTTCGTTCATTGTCCCGGCACGGCCATGCAGCTTGACGTGCAAAGGCCAGCGATCGCCCGACCGAGGATTGATTCCTTCAGGCAGCGTTAATGCATACGGCTGCACCGAGCCATCGACGCGCGAATAATACCCGCGAATGGTCGTTCCCGTTCGGCGAATCCACGGTGATTTCTCCCGCCGTATTTCTTTGGCGCGTGCCAATCCGGTCTTTATCGCCGCCTGCGTCTGCGCGATGTAATTGGCTTTGTAGAATTCCCCGTGCCGCAGAATCCATTCGGCCGCTTTGGCGAAGACTTCCACGTCGGCCACCAGCCGCATGTCACCGTCGGCCGCCTTCAGGTCGGCCACCTGTTTCTTCAAACGTGCCAGTTCGGTTTCCATTTGGGCGCGGTCGATTTGACTGACCGGGACCGAGTTGGCAACCGGGTAGGGCGTTTGTGCGAAGCCATAGGATGCCGACAACCCGACGACGGCGAGGCAAAGGATCGAGCCGAATTTGCTCATGGCGGTGTTCTTTCAAAGCGGGGAACATCGAATGCGGGGTGACGGTGGTGCGTCATTCAGCATACCCGACCCGTTCGCACACCGCGAACGAGCACAGAACACCAGCCCGCCGCGCAAGCAAGGGTCTTGGCGGTGTGGGCGTTCAAGACCCTTGCTTGCGCGGCGGGCTGGTAGCGCGACGGGCTGGTTGACTTAATGAGCGCGATTACGCTTCGACCGGCAGTCCGTAGGTTTTCAACGTCTCGACCAGACGCGCGTTCTCGGTTTCGCTCAACGGCGTCATTGGCAGGCGGACTTCGCCGGTGTCGCGGCCCAGCGCCTGCATGGCGGCCTTGATGGGGATCGGATTGGTCGCCAATCCCAACAGGTCGCGGCAAAGTGGAAACAGCTTGTGGTGCCAGCGTTGTGCTTCGGAAATGTCGCCGGCAGCAAAGGCGGCCAGTAAGGCTTTGACGTCTTTCGGCACGATGTTGCCAACGACCGAAACAACACCGCCACCGCCCAGCGACAGCAGCGGCAGAGTCAGACTGTCATCACCCGAAAGAATCGTCAGCTCGCTCGTCGCCAGAATTTGCGATGCCTGATCCATCGATCCGGTCGATTCTTTCACCGCCACCACATTGGGATGCGCGCCGATGCGGACAATGGTGTCCGGCTCGATGTTCTTCGCCGTGCGGCCGGGAATGTTATACACCACAATCGGCAACTCGACCGCGTCGGCAATCGCCGTGTAGTGCTGGAAAAACCCTTCCTGTGTCGGCTTGTTGTAATACGGGGCGACCAACAACGCGGAGTCGGCACCCGCTGCTTTGGCGAATTTGGTGAGGCGGATGGCTTCGGCCGTGCTGTTCGATCCGGTTCCCGCCATCACCTTAATACGCCCCGCTGCCTGCTCGCAGACGATGCTGATGACGCGCTCGTGTTCGTCGTGCGTTAACGTGGGGCTTTCGCCAGTGGTGCCAACCGGGCTGACGCAATCGGTTCCCGCCTCGACTTGAAAATCGACGAGTTTGCGGAGGGCGGCCTCGTCGATTTCCCCGTTCTGAAACGGGGTGACTAACGCGACGGTGAGACCTGCGAATTGATCGCCTTTGCGGGACATGGTTGGTTCTCTCTGTTGACTGCTTGATCCCACGGGCCGTGGCCCGTGGGCTTTTCTTCAGTTGTGACACCGTTGGGCAGCAGATGTTCGATTACTTGCGTTTCCAATCAACGTTGGACATCTGTGCCAACGCCAATTGCAGAGCGTGTGTGCCATCGCGGCCGTGTCCTTGTGCCTGCACGGCGAGGTACAGTTGATGCGCCAATGCCAGCCCCGGCAACGCCAGGCCCATTTTCTTTGACTCGGCCAATGCGATGCCCATGTCTTTGATGAAATGCTCGACGAAGAAACCGGGATCGAAGTTGCCGTCCATAATTCGCGGGCCGAGATTCGAAAGCGACCAACTGCCCGCCGCACCACTGCCGACCGATTCCAACACCGTCGGCAGATCGAGTCCGGCTTTGTGTCCGTACAACATCGCTTCGCAGACGCCGATCATGCCGGAAGCGATGAGCGTTTGGTTGACCATTTTGGTGTGCTGACCGGCACCGGCTGCTCCCTGATGCACCACGGTTTTTCCCATCGCGTCCCAGCAGGGGGCGAGTGCATCGACGATGTCTTTGTCGCCGCCGATCATGATCGACAGTGTGCCGCCTTTCGCGCCGATGTCGCCGCCGGAGACTGGAGCATCGACGCTGGCGACACCCTTGGCTTTGGCGGCCTCGGCGATTTCGACTGCCAGCGACGGATCGCTGGTCGTCATATCGACAAGGACGTTGCCCTCTTTCGATCCGGCGAGCGCTCCGTTTTTGCCCAGCATCACTTCACGAACGTCGCTGGGGAATCCAACGATGGCGAAGATCACGTCGGAGGCTTCGGCGACTGCGCGGGGCGAATCGGCCCACACGGCCCCTTTCGCGACTGCCGAGTCAGACTTCGATTTGGTGCGGCTGTAAACCGTCGCCGAGAAACCGGCATCGATCAGATGACCGACCATGCTCGATCCCATAACTCCGGTGCCGATCCAGCCAATCTTCGTCTGCCCGGGTGCAATTGTCGGCGCTGCCATGATGCTCGTCTTCCTGTTGCTGTTTCGCTACGATTGGATTTTGCTTAACGGCCCGCAGTATATCGGGTGTTTATTCCTTTTTCATCCATAAGCACATTACCACCCCCCAAAGCTCGCGGGCCGCGTCCCGCGGGAATGCCTAATGTCATCAACATCCGAACCCATCGCGTGGCTCAACGGCGAAACCGTCCCGATTTCGGCGGCGAAACTCTCAGTGTTCGATATGGGCATCGTGCTGGGCGCATCGGTGACGGAAATGATCCGCACGATCGCGCATCGGCCGTTTCGCCTCGACGATCATTTGGAACGGCTCGAACGTTCGCTGCACGCCGTCGGATTCTCGGCCAACAAGTCGCGGGACGAGCTGGCCGCCATCGTGAATGATGTCGTCGAACACAACAAACAACTGATTCCCGAGGGACACGATTTGGGAATTACCTTGTTCGTGACGGCTGGACTCAATCTCACTTATGTTGGGGCAGCCGGGCTTGAAGCGGCCCGACGGCCGACGGTTTGCGTGCATACGTTTCCGTTGCCGTTTGAATTGTGGGCGGAAAAACTCGATGCGGGCCAACACCTGATTACGCCGAGTATTCGTCACGTGCCTCCCGATTCGCTCGATCCGAAAATCAAATCGCGCAGCCGGCTGCACTGGTATCTCGCCGACCAACAGGCAAAGCTTGGCGATCCCGCCGCCGGAGCACTCGTGCTCGATCACGCCGGCAACGTCGCCGAAACCAGCAGCGGCAACTTCTTCATCGTCCGCGACGGTGTCATCTGCACGCCGAGTCATCGCACCACGCTGGGAGGGGTGAGCCAACAAGTGGTCACCGAGTTGGCAGGCCAACTTGGAATTGAGTGTGTCGCCACCGATTTACAGGTTTACGATGTCTTGAATGCAGAAGAAGCATTCACCTCGTCAACACCGTACTGTTTGCTCCCCGTCGTGCGCGTGAACGGTCGGCCCATTGGTGACGGTCAACCCGGACCAATCATTGGGAAGCTGCTGGCGTCGTGGAACGATTTGGTCGGAATTGATATCGCCGAGCAAATCCGCCGCGGCGCGCAGGAACGCAGCGAAGCGACATGACCTGCACGGTTGCGTGTTGGCAGTGACCGCCGTACGGTGGGATCGCGGATAACGCGACATGATTTACCTGACAAAAGGAACTTTGCGGCGCGATGGTAACACGGTTTTTGAAGCGACCTTTTGGCGATCAGATTGCGTTCCTGCAGCAGCTGCGACGGGAATTTGAGGCGACTGGTGCCGTCGCCCCCAGCAGCCGGTTTCTTGCGCGGGCCATCACCAAACCGCTGGAAAAGCGGGACGGGCCGGCGCGCATTCTGGAAGTTGGACCGGGAACGGGCGCGGTAACGCGGCAGATTGTGCAATGCCTGCGGCCCGATGACCGGCTCGATCTGGTCGAGTTGAACGGCGGGTTCGTCGAAATTCTGCAGCAGAAGTTTCGCGACGACCCGGTGTTTCAGGCGGCCGCCGATCGTGCTGAAATCCACATGTGCGCCGTGCAGGATTTCGAGGCCGATGGCCAATACGACTTCATCGTCTCGGGCTTGCCGCTGAACAACTTTCCTGCCGAGTTGGTGCGAGAAATCTTCGAGGTTTGTTTCAATCTTCTCGCGGACGACGGCGTGCTGTCATATTTTGAGTACATGTTCGTTCGCCGTTTTCGGCGCGTGTTGTCGCGCGGCAGCGAACGGGCGCGGTTGACGGCACTCGAAGAGATATTGGGCGCCCGGTTACAGCAACATCGTTTTCGCACAAACGGCGTGCTGGTGAATATCCCGCCGGCATGGGTGCATCATTTACGCAAGGAAGAGACGCCCCGCGCCGTTTGATCCCACGGGCCGCAGCCCGTGGGCTTTGAGGTGTTGGATTTCGATTTGATGAAACGAATGGCGTTTACGCGTCGGGCTTTTTCTTTGACTTGTCGTTTGTTGGGCGTTTGCGATCAGTGGGGCGTTTGCGATCCGTTTGTGGTTGTCCTGGTCGTCGGCCGAATGCGCGGGCGAACTCCTGCTGCGAGAGCGAGTCTTTGCCGAGCCGCTCGTAGATTGGTTTGAATCGCGGGCGCATTTGTTCCGGCAGTTCACTCAGCGTCAGCTTGCCGTCTTTGTTGGCATCGAAGCGAGTGAAGATTGCCCGCGGGTCCGATGCCCGGCGAATGGCCGCCGTGTATTCGGCCAACGTAATCTCATCTTTCATCAGCCGCTGGAAGATAAACCGAAAGCGACGTTGCGCATCCTCGGGGATTTCTGTCTTCGACAGTTTGCCGTCGCCATTGCGATCGAGACGCTTGAATGTCTGCTCTGCGAATCGCTGATTGGTTGCGGCCTGACCGCGCCTTAAGCCGATCATGTCCTCGACCGTGATTTCGTCTTTCTTCAGCCGGTCGAACATCGGCTTGAAGCGCGGACGGACTTGTTCGGGGATTTCGCTTAACGTCAGTTTGCCGTCATTGTTGCGGTCGAGTCGCTTGAATAACTCGCGGGGATCGAACTGCGGCCGACGCCCGTTACGGCCACCCGGACCTTGTTGATTGCCGGCAACCGGTGGGGCCGGTTTGAGGGCTTCGTCGAATTCGGCGCGGGTTAGCGTGCCGTTCTTGTCTTTGTCACCAACGCGCAACAGCCGCTTGAACGCCTTCTTCTGCGCCTCACCAATTTCGTCGGCCGTAATGCTGCCGTCGTTGTTCTTATCGAGCTGGGTGAACACCTTGCCCCGTTCGGCGTTCTTGTCGCCCTGCGCAACAGAGTAAGAGGACAACCCGCTTAAGACGGCCAAGGCCACCACACTGGTTCCAACAAGTTTTCTCATCATCTCGCTCCAGGCTGCAAAGACAGCAATTCGTATTCGATGAACGGCAAACGGCATATTACGCCCAAATTTCACTTCCCACAATTACTAAACCCCGAAAACGGGCAGAGGTTCCGGTGTGCAGGTCATTTGGGCATCGTGGTCGCCGGGTGGCATATCGCTCTTTGACGCAAAAGAGCAAAGCGGCGAAGCCGCACGAAAACCCAAACCGACACTTCAGTGTCGAAGGTTGACTGACTTAGTTTTGTACACAAAAGAACACTTCTTGCCGTTCACAGCCGGGCGCGCTGTCACAGGCGATGACCTGCACGCCGACAGCAAGCTGTCGGTTTGGGTTTTCGCGCGACTCCGTCGCGTTTTTCCCGCGTGAAATACGACGTTCCCTGTCCGTAGCGTATTCACCGGGCGTCTGCAATCGGGTTCTAACGATCGTACTGGCCAAGTAGTACGCAACGGGAAAATCGGCTGCAGAATCTCGGAAAGGTGCAAAGTTTGCTACGAATTAGAAGGCTGCGTAGACGAGGATGAATAAAGCGAGTTTGCCTTATGGAGGTAAGGCTATTGGACTTCGTACGGAAACTCACGGTTGCAACTTGTAGGAATCAAACTCATGAAATATGCAGCGAGTACTTTCGCCCTGGCCATCGTGTTGATGGTTGCCAGCGGCGGTACGAGCGCGAATGCCGGCTATTGCGGCGCAGCTAGTTACAGCTGTTGTCCGAAAACTGCCTGCGTCGCCTCGGGCGATTACTGTGAAGCCAAATCATCCTGCGGCACCTGCTACAAGATGGTTCAGGAAACGATTTACGAACAAAAAGAATACACGTGCACCAAGACGGTTTATGACACCGTTTGCGAGCAGGTGCCGTACACGTGCATGAAGAACGTCTATGAGACGTGCTACCGCGACGAGTGCTACACCACGTGCAAGAACGTCTATAAGACGTGCTACCGCGACGTTTGCTGCAAGACACGGCGGCCGGTCTACAAGACCTGCTACCGCGAAATCTGCTGCAAGAAGCGTCGTCCGGTTTACAAAACGTGCTACCGCGACGTTTGCTACACCACGTGCAAGCCGGTTTACAAGACCTGCTACCGCGACGAGTGTTACACCGTTTGCCGCAACGTGCAGGAAACTCACTACCGCGACGTCTGCTGCACGACCTACAAGACGGTCAAGAAGACGTGCTACCGTGACGTTTGCCAAACCGTTTGCAAACCGGTCACCGAATGCAAAGAGATCGAAGTTTGCTGCGGCGAGTGGAAGACGGTCACCGAGGAGATTCCCGGTGAAATCGTCGAGCGATGCGAATGCGAGCCGGGTACTTGGGAATGCGATCCCTGCACCGGTTGCCAGGTCTACAAGCCCGGCAAGTGCAAAACAGTCAAGGTTCAGTGCCCCAGCACGACCTGCTGCAAAAAGGTCTGGGTTCCCAAAACGATTAAGAAGCAGGTTTGCTGCACGCGGTACGTTACCGAAGTGAAGCACTGCAAGGTTCCGTATACGGTTTGCGAGCAGGTTCCCTGCACGACGAACAAACGCGTTCCTTACACCTGCTGCCGCACCGTCCGCGAAACGAAGACCCGCCGCGTGCCTTACACCACGTGCACCTACGTCCGCGAATGCAAAACGAGGAAGGTTCCTTACACCACCTGCAGCTATGTGGAAGAATGCTTCACCAAGAAGATTCCCTACACCACCTGCAGCTGGGTGGAAGAATGTCACACCAAAAAGGTTCCCTACCGGGTGTGTGAGAAAGTTCAGCAAACCTGCACACGGAAAGTTCCGTATCGCGTCTGCAAGCAGGTCTGCGAAACGAAGTACCGCACGGTGAAAAAATGCGTGCCGCGTCAGGTCGAGTACAAGGTGACCAAATGCGTCCCGCGCGTTATCTGCCGCAAGGTACCCGTCAAGAGCTGCTGCCCGCAGAAGAGTTGCTGCCCCAGCAAGGGCTGCTGCGACTGATTAGTGACCGACGATGCGAAGTCCAACGGAGGCGATTCAATGGAATCGCCTCCGTTTTTTTGTTGCACCGAATTGGTTGGTTGATCCCACGGGGCGTAGCCCGTGGGCTTTGCACTTTGTAACGCATCTCTAACGGTTACATTACAACACGGGCGCGAATAACCGGCAGATACTCTCGGCCAGAACGTGGCGCGTTGGACGAGCGATCCACCTTTCCAACTCGATTGGCTTCGATCGTTCCCGATCCCTCTCGAAGTGATCTTCCAATTGCGAAGCGATCTTGCGGTCGTACGTCACCACGGCCACCTCGAAGTTCAACAGCAAACTGCGGGCGTCGAAATTTGGAGTCCCCACTAACGACCAATGGCCGTCGATGGTCAGCGTCTTTGAATGCAACAAGCCGTGTTCGTATTCGTAAATCTCGACGCCGGCACGCAAGAGTGACTCGTAATAGGAACGACCTGCAAGCAATGTCCAGACGTAGGCCGACCGTCCCGCCAATAACAGCCGCACCCGCACACCGCGTCGGGCCGCCGTCTCCAGTGCCGTTAGTAGTGGTTCCGTCGGCACAAAGTACGACGTGGCCAAAGTGATTTGATCGCGGGCAGCGTTGATGGCTGCAAACAGTATGCTGTGCATCGCTCGCAAATCGGCCACTGGCTCGCCGACAATCACCTGGGCCGACACCGCTCCGCACTCGTCCGGCTTGGGAAAGACATCGGGCTGCGTCAACTCTTCCTGTGTGGCATAGTACCAGTCCTCTGCAAAAATCTGCTGAAGTTGCAGAACCGCCGGCCCACACAGCCGCAGGTGCGTGTCGCGCCAGTATCCCAGATGCGGATTCTTCCCCAAATATTCGTCACCGATGTTCATGCCGCCGGTAAATCCCACCTGCCCATCGACGACGACGATTTTACGATGGCTGCGCAGGTTGACCGACCAGCGCTCTCTCCACGTTCGTCCCGGCAAAAACGAGGCAACGTGAATGCCGGCATCCTACATCGGTTTCAAGAACCGTCGCGTCAGCAGGTTGGAACCGATCACGTCGTACAGAAACCGCACCTTCACGCCTTGCTTTGCCTTTTCGATCAGCATGTCGCGCAAGTTCGTCCCGGTTTTATCCGGCCGCCAGATGTAATACTCCAGGTGCAGCGTATGTTGGCGTCGGCGTGACCCTTGCGGATGCGGCACTGATCTTCCTGGAACGTCACGATCTGGTGTGCCGTCTCGTTCGGGTGTGAATCGAACCGGTTGACTGTCAGGTTTTCGTCGGCATGGCGACGAAAGACAGGTTCGAGATCCAATGTGTTCACGCCCTTCGTCTCACAGAAACTCATAATCTTGCGATGCGCCTTCGCGAACGGGTAGTCACTTCCCAGTTCGGTCAGAAACGGAAAGATGACAACTCGCAATTCCACATCGTTATCGCTGCATTGTGCGTTCATTTCTTCGAGATGAAATGCAAACCCGTCCCATGCTTCCGATTCGTACGAGTCGGCCAGATGCGGAAAGTAGTCGCGCGTTCCCGGTTGCGAGAGTTGCACGTAACGGAAATACAACCAGTTGAGAAAATAGGTCTTCGTCCACAGAAAGAACCGTGGTTGAGCCACCTGAAGACTCTTGATCGCGGCATCCGTCCGTGAGTCGTACGCCTCGATGTCGTTCAAACAAATGACATAAATCACCATGTCCGTTTCGTAGCCTTCCCGCAGCAGACCGTGTACTCTGGCTTCGATCTGTGAGATATCCAGTCCCGGGTCGGCCAGATTCGCCACCCGAAACTTCCCCGGTTGGCTTCGCTCGAGCGCTGCACCGATTCGATCGGTAAATCGGTCTTCGCGTCTTCGCACGCCGTGACCGATGGTGAAACTGTCGCCGACAAAACAAATCCGACGCCGACCCGGCGGCCGATTACGGTGGAATTCTGCCACGTCGCGCGCACCAAACGAATTTCGCTGTGCCTCGATGTGGCGATCGAACCACCGCTTGGAGACGTTGGTCATGTTGAACGCGTCGCTCTCATCGACGAACAGCGCAAAATACAACTCGCAGCCGGTCAACATCATCAGCAACATCCACAACGACAGGCCAAGTTTGACCCACCGCAGACGGCTGGCAACACTGCGATATCTCCGTCTTTGCGATAACAGCACGCGCAGCAGAACGCCGACAATTAGCAGCCAACACAGCATGCCGACGATGTAACTTGTGGGAAGATAAAAGAGCATTCAGCGAGAATCCGATCTGCGGTTGTCTCGTTATTTCCTGACGACATAGATCGGACTCGACCAGGCCCGGTGTCCGTCTTCCTGCACAACGTGGGCGTAGAGTGGATTGTCGCCAATCTGCAGGTCGGATTCCGTCGGTTCGTAGTCGAATGCCACCGAGTGGGTACCGCCAGCCGGTGGCAGCCGAAACGCCGAAATCTGTTTGCCCACGCCGCCCAGATCGAACGAACGGCCGCGAACGCCAAGTTCAGCAATCGTCGTCGTAAAACTTGTCTGCTTCGTCTCGACAATCAGTTGGCCCGCCTCCGCATGACTTAATTCAAGAATGACTCCCGCCAAGCCGCCGGTCGTCAACGAATGCCAACCGATGCGGCTGGACGTCAATTGGTTGCACTGTTTTTCGTGGTTGAGAAAGTTGATCGGTTCAAAGTTCGCGATGCTGTTGCCAACAATTCGCAGTCCGCCGTCCCACACCACCTGACGCCCACGTCCGCGCACCGTTGCCCCCTGCCATTGGACTTTCAAGCGATTTCCTAAGTCGGCCTCACTATAAGGGCGCACCGTTTTCAGGACCGTCATCGCGTTGCGAATTTCGACTCGCTCGATGGCCGCCGTTCCCTCGACTTGAACCCGCAACGTGGGAGTCGCCTCACCTTCGACTTCGAGCACCGCTCCCATTGGCACGTCGAACGCTGCCGCGCTGCCGTTCTTTGGGCGCTGTGCCGTCACGTCGAGATGAATTCGCGCCCCGGTTGTCGCGTACACACGTCGCGACTGGTACGCCTCCCACACGCTCTCTCGATCCAGTTTCTTCGCCAGAATACAGGTCAATCCACCGTAACTGCCGAAGGTACTCGCACCCGGATGGCTGGCCCCCGGTCGTCCTTTGTGTCCATCAGAATTCGCGACAATCGCCATTCGGTATCCGCGACGAAACGCATCATCGAGCATCCACTCGAATGTCCCCCAAGCCGAATGCACTTCGACGGCCGTCTCCAGTCCTTCGCGGTGACGCTCCAAGTCGGCGAAGCGACCGCCGACGTGCGCGAACATCATCACCTCGCGGCCGCAATTCTCTAACCGATCGAACAGTTCCTCTACCGTTTCACTGCAGGGGTCTGCCGCCTCGTTTGCCGAAACCAGCGCGCGGCTGCTACGGCTGATAATGCCACCCTCTTCGCGAAACAGAACGTTGCGATCGCCACCCAGGCCGGTGTTGCCGCTCCACTCCCAACCGGGAAACGTCACGAATTGTCCCGGCTGATTGAATTCGCCGGTCGTCTGCTGAATCTTCTCCCAGAAGCCGTCAGTAATCTGGAAATCGTTTCCCTGATGCGCACAGGCATCGAGGAAGGCATAGTCGCGACCGAAACGGAAATAGTCGTCAATGCTGTTCGTGCCGATGGTCTCTTCGCTCTGCCCATGCAGGTCGGCCCAGTAGCGACCATAGCCGTCGTTCACGCCGACGAGTATGGGATTTGTTTCCGCCTTCAAGCCGGTTTGTTCGTCGGTGACCGAAACTGTATGGACTCCAGCATCGTCGAAGCCGGAATGGATCATTGTCTTCGGTTCAGCCGTTGGATTCCCCCACACGTCTTCCAGCCGCGTGCGAACAACAATGTCGCTCCCCGGTTCGCTCAGCGTCGGCGCGACGGCAACCAACCGCATCGGCTGACCCGCCGCGATACGCAGCGTGGGCGATTCGGGCAGGTGTTCGTAAACGTAGGTCGCGTACCGATCGAGCAGCACGCGGATCTCGAACGTCTCTTCGATAAAAGTCTGCATTCGCCAGCCCGGCGATCCGCCTTCACGATTGCCCAACGTCAGCGTGATCGTCTCCCCTGCGCGCAGATATCCCTGCAACACCTTGACGTGAATCGTCTTCCCCCACGGCCGCTGATTGTCTTTGACATCGTAACGCAGTTGCAATTGTGCGCCGTTGGAAGCCACTGCCGTCGTGTAGTTGTGAGCCCCGGGTGCGTGAAACTGTGGCACGCCCGCATCGGTCGCGTACCGCATCACAAACTTCAGCGACCCCGTATCGTCGATTCCGGAAAATCCGGCCGTGTAGGTCAGCGCGCACAACTGATAACTCCCCGCCTCGACGGAGCCGTTTAAGCTGCAGGTGACGCTCCCTACATCCGAGCTGTTATCGTCGCTCGAAATTCTGACGATGCTCATTTCGACGGCTCATTCTTGCGCTGCAGGACAATGAAGAAGTCGTTGTTCAGCAACAATTTCCAATCGTGAGGATGTTCGCGGAATTCACGGATCTGCTGCGGTTGCGTGATGTTGCTGTAACGAGCTTGCTTGTCGATCACAATATAATCGGTATCGGGCGGCGCGCCCGGTTTGTTGTCGTTGACGGCCCGTGGATATTCGCTGTAATCGTATGACCGCTGATAGTGCGTGAATCGAGGGTGAATCAAGTCGGTCGATGCCACGCGTGCGCTGGACGGAATCATTGCGATCGCGGCGGGAAACTCCTCGGCCCGTTCTCCCGGAACATACAAGCTACGCCAAGTCCACGTCGAGCCGGCATCCCAGAACGGAACACCCAACGGCCCCAGACTGAAAAACAATCCACCCGCAAGCGCCGACGTCCACGCAAAATGTCGCCCCCATGCGGTCGGATCTGCGACGACTGTCAATTCCTTTGTATGACGCAAGCGTTCCCAGAGTCTACGCCAGAATCCGGCAGCGTGTGACAGTCCCGCTGCAGATGCCCAGAAGACGATTGGTATCAGCGGTGCATGGAAGTGGTGAAACGGAACCAGCGGAAAGCCGGCATCAGTCGAATCGCCACCGGAGACTTCCATCAAACAAAGCACGCCAAACAAAGGCAGCGCAACAGCCAATCGCCCCGGAGAGAACACCGCCAAAAAGCCGGCCGGCACCAATAGTGCCAACGCGTAGAACATCGACTGCATACTGAATAATCTTCCCAGCCAGATTGTTGGCTGCGCGAATAGCACTTGCGCAATTCCCAGCGGACCAGCGGGCTGCGCATCGCCATCGGAACCACCGTTCTCGACCGCCGCTTCGTTCAGCCAACCAAAATATCCGGTGTAATGTGGATCGCGCCCTTCGCGAAACGCCGGGATCAACACCAGGAGCACCAGCAATAAGTAGCAGACGCTGAGGACGGACATCGCAGCGCCGATCGTGCGCGGGTTACGAGCCGGCGAGCGGTCGGCGGAAGCTGGCTGATTCGAAATTCGATCAGTTCCCCCACCCCGACACAACAACCATAACCCCAGCGGCGCAATCACAATGCTGTAATCTTCTTTCGCGCTCAACGCGCACAGCAGCAGGATCGACATGCTCACAAATCGGCGACGTTCCATCTGATCGATCGCAAACAACAACAACGGCACGCCGAACGCTATCGGCCGAAACGTTTTCAAATCAATCGCGATATCCAGAAACTGCATTGGAAAGTACAGTAAATAGGCAAACGCCAGCAGCGCACCCGCTTTGTCGCTTTGCGTATGCCGCCGGGCGATCCAGAACACGGCAATCGCTCCCGAGGCCAACGCCAGCGACTCGCAAAGTTCCAGCAGCATCTGCGACGGCCAAACAACATGCAGCGGCAACAACGCCACATGAATCACCTGAATGTGTTCGCCCAGAAACAATCCGGGATCGAGAAAGCTGCGAAACCCTTTGCCATGCTCCAGATTCCAGAGATGCTCTTCGTACATCGCCGAGTCACCGTGCGGCAACAACAGACCGCTATACAGTTGCCAATTCATTGTTGTGAACACAACAACGTACAGCGCAATCCCCAGCCAGACACTTTGTGGCACGTACCAATTCGTTTCGCCCACCGATCGCACTGCCACTACGCTTAGAGAAATCGACAGCGCAAAGAGTGTTGCCACAAATCCGGCCATCGTCGCCGCCAACCACAACTGTGGCGTCGCGGCCAACAGACTCACTACGGTTTCCGACTCTGCGATTGATGCAACGGTCCACAACAGCAACCAGATACCGGGAATCAGCCACCACCGGAATCCATCGCGTCCCCAAACCCACAGGATGTTGCTGAATGGGAACTTCGTTTTCACAGCCAACGCGGCTGCTCCGCCCAGCCAACTCACAATGGCAACGCCCAATAACGCGATAAACAAAACGTCAAGCGGGACATCGGCCGTCGGCGCAACTTTCCCACCCAGCAGTCCGGTGACCCAGATCCACAGGTCCCGGCTCATTAGCGTGCCGGCCAGCGCGAAATCGTTAAGAATCACTTGCAGACTGCCCGCCGCGCACAACGCGCCGAAGACAATCTGCGCAACGACACCGAGCCGATTCACGCGGTCTGGCGGTCTTTTCAGTGCAACAGAACTCATAGGAAATGTGGAATGAAGGGTGACGGAATAATCCGGGACAATCTCCATCATATCCGACATGCCCACTGCCGACGACTGCCTGTCGCTCGAATGTCGTGTGATTGGCTATGCCCCGTCCTCTTTGCGGTTATAATCCGACGTTGTGGAACGATCTTCCTGCATCGCGCGGTGCGTTACGAATACAAGGATGTGACCGATGCCCAACAACATTGCCGACGAGGCATTACGGATTTACTGTGCCGGCCCGTTGTTTAACGGTGCCGAGCGCGACGAAATGGCCGCCATTGCCGACGCGTTGACCGACGCCTGTTATCGCGTTTACCTGCCGCACCGTGACGGCATGGAGTTTCGTCTTGTACACCGCACACTAATAGATCGCGGTTGGGAGGCTCCGCAGGCGGCCGCGTTCCTGCATGCCGCCATCTTCGCGCTCGATGTCTACCAGTTGGCCGTCGAATGCGACGCGCTCATTTGGAATCTCAACGGTCGCGTCCCCGATGAAGGTGCTGTCTCCGAAGCGGCCATTGCCTGGACGCTGGGGAAACCAATCGTCGCCTATCAGGACGATGTCCGCTCGTTGATTGCCGGGAGGGCGAATCCATTGCTCGTCGGGCTGGTCGACTTTCAAACGATTGACAACATCGACGACATTCCCGATGCAATTTCGACTGCGATCGTCGCTGGGGAGTCACTGCCGCCCGCCATCGACGAAATGCCCGCCAAACTTCAACAGGCATCGCGCGACGGTGCCCGCTTGTGGCAGGCAATTGGCAATCGTGGCGCGCAACAGAACGACGAACTGCTCGCCGACGTCGTCACGGAACTTTTCGCCCCCACTCGTACGGCGGATACCAAATCCGCATCCCCGATTTAGCCAACGGGCTTGCCCGTCGTGGTCCGGTTGAATTCCAATGCCGCATTCACTATTCGACATCCCCGAGCTGATGCAGTTGGCAAACGCGCAGGGAATCGTCCGCATTCCAATGGAGCAGGACGTTCCCTTTACGTCGCGGGTGCGGGCGCTTGTCGATACGGCCGAGTTTCAACGTCTCGCCCACATCAAGCAGCTGGGTGTCGCTTCGCGCGTCTATCCCGGTGCGCAGCACACGCGCTTCGAGCACGCGCTGGGCGTGTACCACAACGCGCTGCGGTATCTGTGGCAATTGGGAAAGGACGCCCGCTTCCACGAAATCATCGATCCGCATCACGCCGAGGTATTGTTGGCCGCCGCCCTGCTTCACGATCTGGGTCACTGGCCGTTCTGCCATCCGATTGAAGACATGGGGCTGCCCGATCTGCCGCCGCACGAGGAGTTTGCGGCCGAGTTTCTTGCGCCGCATCGCGAGTTGGCTGAAGTGTTGCGATCCGAATGGCAAATTGAACCGGAAGAAGTCCTGGGCGTTGTGGTGAAACAGAAAGGGGCAGCGAAAACAGGCGACACGCCGGCGCTTCGTCTGCTGCGATCCATTCTGTCCGGGCCGATCGACATCGATAAGATGGACTACCTCGACCGCGACAGCCTGCATGCGGGCGTTCCCTACGGCCGCAACTTCGACAAGAACCGGCTGATGCATTCGCTCGTTGTTAATCGCGAGGGCGACGGACTCGCGTTGAACTACAAGGGAAAGACCGCTGCCGAATTGATGGTCTTCGCCCGTTATGTCATGTTCAGCGAAGTCTATTGGCATCATGCCGTGCGGTCGGCCACCTGCATGTTCGCCCGCGCGTTCTTTACTTTGCATCGCGATCTCGACCTGCGGCAACTGTTTCTGCAAACCGAACCCGACTTCATTCAGACACTGCGAACCGAAGCCGCCGGCACCGATTGCGAACGGCTACTCGAAGGGGTCTTCGGGCTCAAACGATTACTCTACAAGCGGGTGACCGAATACAGCCTGTACCAGTCCCCCGAGACCTACCAGCGACTGGCCGGACGGCGGTTTGAGTTTCTGGTCGATTGCGCAGACCGGCTAACCAAACGGCTGGGTGCAGAACTGAACGAACCGCTGGCCGCCACCGACCTGCTGATCGACGCGCCGCCACCGCATCGGGAAGTGGAATTCAACGTGGAAATCTTCTTCCCAGAGGAAGACGTGTACCGCCCGCTGCACGAAGTCTCGCCCGTGGTCGAAACGCTGGCGCAAAGACAGTTCGACGATTACGTCAAACGCGTCCGAATTTTCGCGAATCCCCGCTGCGCGAAGAAAATCGCCGGCGTGTCCAACTTCGACGAGATCCTGAACCGCGTTATTGATGAAACACCGAACGATTCGGATTGAACGCAAAGGTGCAAAGACCGCAGAGAATCGCAAAGAGGGATAAAATAGGAGCCTGAAGCGCAAGCGAAGGATGTTTCCAGCAAGCTCCTTCGCTTAAGCTTCAGGCTTTTATTTGTGGCCCTTGCCCCCGATGAAACTTGAATTGCGGTTGTATCCCCGGCCGATCGTGCCGACAATGGAGACTACCGACAATGGTTTGGCTGCAATTTGCGGGATCGGTCGAAAACGGTCGCTTGGAATAGCACGTAGTGCCGGCTGGAAGCCACCACTACGGCAGCAAATATGCGCACGACGCCTAAATAACAGGTATGAAACATGGAATTCTATCGGTTGATGCTGCTGCCGGCATTCGTTGTGGTCGTTTGCATCTGTGGTTGCGGAGACGACTCGGCGGACGTCTCCAATGGCAGTGCCATTGGTGGCAGCAGCGGCAATGCCGGTGGCGGCCGTTCTTTGGCACCCGCGGCACCGCAGGGTCGTCAAGTTGAAAAGTCGAAGCCGGCCGCAGAAAAACCTGCCCCAAAGGTCGATGCAGCCCTGGCGGGAGCCGATCCGAAAAACGTGTTTGCATTGGCGAACAACGAAGGGAATTTCGCGATTGTCGATGATGGAGCCAACACGTTTCTCGCAACGGTTCCGGAGGAGGGGGTTGATTCCTCACAGTTCACCGCCGCACCACCCGGTGGTGGGGGTACGAAATCGTCGTCAACACGTCCCAACAGCAAAGCCCCACTTCCAGAAGGTTTTGTCGCGGTACCCGAGGCGGGGTTTTCCGAAGACGGTTTCCCAATGCGAATTCGCTGCGAAGAAGATGGTTCGTTAATGGTGTTGATTCCGTCATCGATTTCACAACAGGGAACGAACGACGGCCCCGCGCACGCCACGCCGCAAATCGCCGTCTTTCTCGAAGCGTACTACATCGACGTCGCCGAGGTCACGCTTGGACAATACGGAAAATTCCGCGAGTGGTGGAGAGAGGAAAAGAACCGAACGCTGCCGAAGCCGATTAACGATTCTTCGCCCGATGATCACCCTGTTTTGGGGGTGAGTTGGGCCAACGCCCGTAACTATACCACCTGGGTGAAGAAACAATTGCCCACCGAACCGGAATGGGAGAAAGCGGCGCGAGGCCCGAATGGTTTCCTGCATCCGTGGGGAAATGGTCGGGCCGGTTGGTCTCCCGCGCGAACTTCCAATCAGATTGACGCGGTTATGAGTTTCCGTGCCGACATCAGCCCGTATGGGGTGTACGACCTTGCGGGCAACGCCCGTGAATGGTGTGCCGACATGTATTCCGCCACCACCTATCAGGAAGCGACGAGAAACGGCGAGACCGTCGTCCGCAAATGGGCCGGGCCAAAACGGGCAGTGGTCGCAAACCACCGCGTCGTCAAGGGCAACGGTCCCGATTGGATGGCATGGAATCGTTCGTCCGTTTCCATGCGCGCACCGGGTGCCAACGTCGGATTTCGGTGCGTCCTCCGCGACTTTTAACCGGATGAAAAAGAGAAAAAGAAGGGAACGACCGGTCGTCGGAAGACGGCGTTTTGATCCCCTGCTGCAGATGCTGGCAATGTTGGTCGTAGTGTGGTAGTTTAATCGCCGTCGAATTCCTGATTTGATTGGCCGTTTTGACTGGTTTTGGAGAGACGCGAAGCGATGTCCGTTCGCAATGTGCAGGCAATTTCCGGCGTGAGCGCCGGCCTCGAAAACGTGGTGATGACGGTCTATCCGTCAATCGCTGCAACCGGCCGGGGTCGCCTTTTGGGCAGAGTGTATGAAGCAATTCCCGTTAGAATTTGTGGAATCAAACTCTCGAATCTGCTGTTCACGCTCCCCACCAGCCCGTTGGCTTTGGGTTTGTATGCGGAAACCAAGGTCTTCGGAAATCGCTACGTATTGACCAACCGCAGGGTGACCGTCCTCGCGGCCCTGACGCCACGGCAACTGATGGAAGTCGCATTGCCAGCGATTGAAGAGATCGAAGTCGAACAACTCGACGGTCAGCAGTTCTTCCACGCGGCCGATCTCGTTCTGCTCGATTCTCGCGGCAGCGTTTTGGGACGACTCGAAGCGGTTCCGCGTGCGGAGATTTTTCGGCAGACCATTCTCGAAGCCCGCGATGCTTTGACGCAGACCGAAGCCGCATTGGCGACAATCTCGGCACGTCAAACGGCGTAATCGAGCGGCGCGCCAGGAAGCGAACGAGCCGGGTGAATGGGTCACTACAAGCGCTTACCGGCTTGAAGGCGGACGGCGCTGCCAGAGTTGACTCAGCGGCATTCGTTTTTTCCGCGACGATCGCCTCAAGGGCGTAGCAAGCACGCCGCGATCAGTCCGCCGGTTCGATTGGCGACCGGAGCTGCCATAGGGCTGCTGCTTGGAGATCTTCGTTGTTGATCTCGCTGGGGAGTACGTTTGGTCGTGAGTCGTTTGCCAGGCGGGATCGACGTATGCTGCCGCTGCCAGTAGGACGTTGCGATAGTCGCGCCAAACGGTGGCCTTATCGGGACGGTTGGGAACAGCCAGTGTGACCGTTTCCAGGCCGAGCGTGCCGATGGCGTAACTTTCGATCGATCCCGACACAAGATGATCTTCGAGCCGGCCAACGTGCAGGTTGCGGAACTCACATAAAAACCCGGCGGCTGCGGCGGCCCGCCGACTGCACAATGCCCAGCCGTTAGGATTGCGAGTTGATTTGACGTGTACCACGCGGTGTGGACGATAAGTTCTCAGGATGTCACGCAGCACACGTGTTTCGACTTCGCTGAACGCCGAAGTACCCGCGCGTGGTTCACGTTTCGATTGCCGGTCAGTCGGCGTGGGGAAGTTGCGATTGAGATCGACTTTCCTGGCATTCAAGGTGTTGTGATTCGCGAAACCGTCGGGGTTGGCTGTCCTCACGACCAAAACGTTGACTTCGTGCCAGTGATCGGACGTCTTGCCCAGATGTCGTGCCAGCTGCTCGACGATCTCAACGGCCATCGTCTCGCTGCCGTGCAGGCTTCCCAGCACCAGCGTACGGAACGGGCCTTTGCCGATCTGCACGGTTTCAATCGGTCGCCCCTCGGTGCTGGGAGCGTAACGCTCCCAGCGGAAGTGCCAGATCTGCTTCGTCGCCGGGGCATCGGCGAGTGGCTCAAACCGCTCGCTGAGATAGTTTCCTGGCTCCACAGCCCCAGCCGACATCGCGCTAAGTACAACAGCCAGACACAACAATGCCCGCGCACAGCCCGATGCTGTCACGCCGGCATCGCCACACTGCGCGCACGGGTAGCGAATGGAATTGTCAGCACAGATGTGTTTCATGGAACCTTGCCGGGGGAGGCGGCAGGAGAAAGCTCAATCGTCGATTCCCAGTCGGTACTTCATCTGCTGGAATCGATCGACGTACTCATCGCTGGACGAGTGGACGTGTTCGGCTTCGGTGATGAACCGTATCTCGTCGCTGCGGCCAATGCCGTAGTCGGCCAGCGTGTTCTCAAAAACCGATAAATCCTGGCCGTAAACGATGAGCAGTTTGTGTTCATCAAACTGAATTTCTAACGGAATTCGCGGATTGAGTACCGCCAATCCCGTGCAGCCATCGTCCAGCAGAATATCCTCGAAGTCGTACAGCGTACTCTTCAGCACGGGCAGGTCGATGTGTTCACGGCCCATGTCGAGATGCTGACCTGCCGTCTGATCGTGACTCGATTCGAGTACAACATCGACACTTTCACCCAACGGATCGAGCAGGTCGATAAACAGGTCGATAATCACTTCTCTCGAAGCGGCCGCCATCAAAACGGGAATTTCGACCCCGGTATCGCGATCGCGGTACACGTCGTGCCGATAGCCCGCACTCGGAACGACCTCGAGGTTGTACGAAGGGCGGACGGCGTCGGTCAGTATGAAACTGCCGTACCGTTTCACGCCAAGATGCGCTTCAAGTTGATCTTCGGAAAGATCTTCAAAGCTGCTGTTACTCTTGGTGGCAAAACCATCCCGAGTGCTGTCTTTCTTAAACCGTTGCAGGAAGCCCATCTCGTGTTCCCTTATCTCTGCAGCTGCTGCCGGAATTTGTATTCGTCTGCACAAATCGAACGGCCGGAAATATTTCGATCCAGCCGGTGAGTGAATTGCCACTCGATCAATCTGTGCGGGAGGGGTGCATTCATGTTGGCCCGCAAACAACTCACGACAACGACGACACACCAAGGGCGGCCCGTCAGTCGGGAGTCAGGCAACTCTAGCACGCAAATCGAGTGAAGAACGGCGACAATTGGCGTGCTCCGGCAAAAACCGCCTGTCACTCTATGCAAGAAACGTGACGTGCCGCCTGCGTTAACATTGCTGGAAAGCGAAGCACGCCGGTTCTACCATTCAGGGTGCAAATTGTGACGAGAATTTGGAGTTAGAACTGGTAGATTCAGTACAGTCAGACGATCATGCCCGCCACGAGAGCCGCTTGACCGATCGGCCGCGACAATCGCTATAATGCCGTCCACTGGAGAAGTCGCCGTCGCACCTCACGTGGAGAACACCATGCACCGCCTGGAAAAATACTGGCTCGGTCTCAGCCTGCTCCTCGTAGCGATTGTGACAGTGGCCGGTTGCGGAGTTGAATCTCAATCGAAGCCGCTGCCATCGGCTCCGCCAGCGAACATTATTGTCGAGACGAATTCGCTCGACTCAACAGATACCGAACCAGAAACCGATCCAGAAACCGAAACCGCAACTGAAACTGAAACTGAAAGTTGGCAAGTCATCTACCTTGGCGAGACACGCATTGGCTACGTGCATTCCACGTCCGAAAAAATCACGCGCGATGGTCGGAAGCTCGAACAAACTTCCACCAATACGCACATGACGATTGAGCGATTCGGGCAGAAACTCAAGATGCAGATTCTGGCCGAAAATGTGGCAGCTGAAGATGGCGAATTGGTTTCATTCGTGCAGGAAACCAGGAACCCGCCAGCCAATTCCACGCGTGTCGTCGGCCAGATTCAAGACGACAAATTGCTCTTGAAGACAACGATTGCAGACCGCACAACCGAGCAGGAACTTCCCTGGGAAAAGGGGCTGAAGTCGCTGGCTTACGAGGCGCAATCGCTCACAGAAAACCCGTTGAAGCCGGGTGAATCTCGATCGTTCGATGTCTTTCTGCCGGAGTTGAAAAATAAAGCCACGGTGACCATGACCGCCGGAGCAATGGAGACTGTCAAGCTATTCGACGGCACCTCGCAAGAGTTGATGCAAATCAAGACGACCAACACCGTCCTGCCGACATCGACCCGTAGCTGGATCGACGAAAAGGGAAATACCCTCAAGACGGAAACCGACCTGTTGGGTCTGGTGATGACCACCTACGAGGTTTCCGAGGAGGAGGCGGTCAAGGCGATTGCCGGGGGCGAATTGGACATTGCCGTTGGTTCGCTCATCCGAGTCGATCCGATTGCCAAGGGACATCGTTCGCGAAAGGTCGTTTATCACATCACGACCCCCGGCGAAGACCCGGCAGAGTTTCTCGTGGCCGATAAAACCCAGTCGGTCAAACGGATTTCCGATGAGGCAATCGAACTGACGGTCGCCCCGCCCGCGCTTCCAGAGGACGCCAAAGTTGTCGAAACCAAACCCGAGTTTCTCGAAAGTTCCGCGTTTCTCCAATGCACAGACAATCGCGTCATCGAACATGCCGAGAAGGCAGCCGGCGAGGAAACCAACCCGGTGGAAATCGCGCGGCGCATGGAAAAGTACGTTTCCACAACGCTCACCAACAAGAATTTTTCGACGGCGATGGCCTCGGCTGCTGAAGTCGCGAAGAACCTGGAAGGCGACTGCACCGAACATGCCGTCCTGTTGGCGGCCATGCTTCGCGCCAAAAATATTCCGTCGCGAATCGCCGTCGGGCTGGTTTACATCGAACGGAGCCACGACTTTGGCGGCCACATGTGGAGCGAAGCCTGGCTGGACGGGAAATGGGTCCCGCTGGACGCAACATTGGGCCGCGGCGGAATTGGCGGAGCACACATCAAAATGGCCAACTCCAGTTTTTCGGATGATGGCCCGGCTCCGGTGCTTTCTTTCCTGCCGATGATGAAAGTCCTCGGCAAGATGAAGATCAAGGTCATCGAATCCGAGTGAGGGGCGAGTATTAGTTTTGCGCCAGCCACCACTACGGCAATATTTCTCCGCGAGATGCGAACGCACCTGCTATCCGCACCCGTTGCCCCGACGGTCATTCTTACAATTTCACGTCGAATTTCCGATGTAGATTTTGCAATCGCCAAAGTATGCGATGTGCAGTGATATTGCCGTGTGACTCCGCAATGTGTGATTCAGTTACACGTTACGGCGATTCTGAAACCGAATTCCAGGCAAATCCCACGGGTTTGGCACGGTGAATGCTTTAGTTCCCCGCAGAGAGTGAAAGAGACCCAGAGATCACCGGCGATCTGTGAGAGGGTTCGCCGGAAAGACTGAAGGAAGAGAGAGTTTAGCCCACCGGCCCGTGGAGACGGGCTACACCCCCACCTCACTCGGCATCTACTGCCAACACGCCCATACGGGCCGAGAGGAATCCCGCTTCCTCTCGGCCTCTTTCCTTTGGTACCCGGCCGAAATCGGCGTTTCTTGCCCGGCCCGTTCTTAACGCAAAGGCTGCAGAGAAGCGCAAAGAATTTGCGCGGAAGCAAGCCGGCCAATCTTTCCGGCCGAAACCCGAAGCAAGTCGCAATCACGAATGCCAGGACTCCTCAAGAACGAAGCTCGTTCAGGATATCTGATACTTCGATTTCGGATTTCCTCTAAAGCAGATTTGAGAAGCGCTCTTCCCGCGAATCCTGGTTAGGGATTCCGCCCCCCTTTTTCTTTCTCTGCGCCTCTTTGCGGTCCTTTGCATCTTTGCGTAAAAAATGCCAAGCGAAGAATGCACTCCCGAATACCTCACGTGTCCGCTGACGGTTGCCCATGCGTTCCTGACAGGGTAAAAGTGCGCTTAGCAAACAACGTTTTTTCATTCGAGCGCACGTTCCACAGGAGTTCTCAACATGGCAAGCCCCATTCGTGTCGCGGTCACCGGTGCCGCCGGTCAAATTGGATACGCCCTCATCTTTCGGCTCGCCTCGGGCGCAGTCTTCGGACCCGATCAACCCGTCATCATCCACATGGTCGAAATCCCGCCGGTGCTTCCGGCGCTTGACGGCGTGGAAATGGAATTGGACGACTGCGCTTTTCCCACACTCGCCGGCGTAGTGAAAGCGGACAGCGATCACCTCGAAGATGGATTTGCCGACTGCAACTTCGTCGTCTGTGTTGGCAGTGTTCCACGCAAGAAGGGAATGGAACGGGGCGACTTGATCCGAGTCAACGGGCCGATTTTCACCAGCACCGGCAAGGCAATCGAAGCGGCCGCTGCGAGCGACGTCCGTGTTCTCGTTGTTGGTAACCCCTGCAATACCAACTGCCTCATCGCCATGCACAACGCGCCCAAAGTTCCCCGCGATCGCTGGTACGCCATGACGCGGCTCGACCAAAATCGCGCCATGTCGCAACTCGCGCAGAAATCGGGCCGGCCGGTTGCCGAGGTCAGCAATATGAATATCTGGGGCAATCACTCCGCGACGCAGTTCCCCGATTATCTGCACGCGACCATCGGCGGAACGCCGGCCGCCGACGTTATCGGCGACGACTCCTGGCTGCAGGGGGAATTCATCGAGACCGTGCAAAAACGCGGAGCTGCGGTCATCAAAGCCCGCGGAGCCTCATCCGCTGCCTCCGCTGCGAATGCCGCATTGGCGAATATCAAGAGTCTCGTCACAGAAACGCTGGCCGGTGAAAGCTTCAGCGCGGCCGTCTGCAGCGACGGCAGTTACGGAGTCGATGAAGGCTTGATCTCCAGCTTCCCACTCACCAGCGACGGCAACTCGTGGAGCATCGTGCAGGGAATCGAGCACGGCGAATTTGCCCAACAGAAAATCGACGCCACCATCGCCGAACTCCGCAGCGAACGTGACACCGTCAAAGACCTGCTACCCGGTTAACCGTACGACCAGATGCGACTTAGCCGCCGGTGAACACACCGGCGGCCGGCATGCAACATCTCCTAAAACTATCCAACTTCCATGCCGGCCCGCCGTGTATTCACGGCGGGCTAAATGGTTGAGTCAGCACAATGGACGCAGCCCAAATTCGCCAGTGGGATAACGACCACGTTTGGCACCCGTTCGCCGCCATGTCGGCGTATCGCGATGAAGGTGCGCCGATTATTGCTGGCGCCGAGGGGTTCTTTCTCAAAGACACCGAAGGTAACGAACTCCTCGACGGTTACTCGTCGCTGTGGTGCAACGTTCACGGGCATCGCGTTCCGGAGATCGACTCGGCCGTTCACAACCAACTCGATCGCGTTGCCCATTGCACGTTGTTGGGGTCAGCCAATCTCCCATCCATCGAACTTGCGCGGCAGTTGGTCGAGCGCACTCCAGACGGTTTGAACAAAGTGTTCTATTCCGACAGCGGCTCGACGGCGGTCGAAGTCGCACTGAAAATGGCCTATCAGTACCACCATCAAAAACCGAACTCACCCGGCAAGCGGGACCTGTTCCTTTGCATGGCGGATGCCTATCACGGCGACACTATC
Organism: Planctomycetota bacterium; assembly: GCA_963581435.1. Taxonomy (GTDB): domain Bacteria; phylum Planctomycetota; class Planctomycetia; order Planctomycetales; family Planctomycetaceae; genus JABISG01. The sequence continues at coordinate 2,071 of CAUZOL010000039.1, read as the reverse complement.
GGCTCGGTCAGCGTTGGCGGGATGTCGTTGTTTCATGCAACGTATGGCGACCTGTTGTTCAAAACGCTCAAGCTGCCACCGCCGGTAACGTTTCGCGTTCCCGAGGGTTACGATGCCGACACGTACGTCGCGTACTGTTTCGATGAACTGGAACGTGTCGTTCGGGAAAATCACAAGCGAATCGCCGCGTTCGTCATCGAGCCGTTGGTGCAGGGAGCCGCTGGAATTCTGGTGCATGCGGAAGGATATCTAAGGCGCGTTCGTGAACTCACGGCCGAGTTCGGCATTCTGTTGATTGCCGATGAAGTCGCCGTCGGTTTCGGTCGCACGGGAACGATGTTCGCCTGCGAACAGGAACAGGTCCAACCGGATTTAATGTGTCTGGCGAAGGGAATCAGCGGCGGCTATTTGCCGATTGCCGCGACGCTCGCCAGCGACGAAATCTACGACGCATTTCTGGGCGACCCGGCCGACGGCAAGACGTTCTATCACGGGCACACCTACACGGGTAATCCGCTGGGCTGCGCCGCATCGCTCGCGTCGCTGAAACTCTTCGACGAGAACCGCATCCTCGACAACGTGCAGATTATCTCCGAGCGATTGCAAACGCGAATGGCTGAACTGCAACCGCATCCGCATGTCGGCGAGGTGCGACAAAAGGGGATCATGGTCGGCATCGAACTGGTGCGAGACCGCGATGGCAACGAACCGTTTCCAGCGGCAGAACGCGTTGGACACCAGGTCACTCTCGCCGCCCGCCGGCGCGGCGTAATGATTCGCCCGCTGGGCGACGTCATCGTATTGATGCCCGCCCCCGCAATGCCGGTCGAACTCATCGACCAACTATGCGACGCGGTGATTGAGTCGATCGATGAAGTGACATCGTGACGCATTGAAACGTTGCATGTAAGAGACGCCGGTGGGAGTCGAACCCACTTAAACCGGGTTGCAGCCGGTCGCCGTGCCGTCTGGCTCCAGCGTCGCAGTTGTTTTCTAAACAAGAAACTTTACGATGTCCTCGACAGTGTTTGTCCCACCCAAGACTCCAAGCTCACTTGCCTCTTGATAACATTCGATGAAGGCTTGCTTCATCGCTTCCATGTCAGTCTTCCGGACCGGCTTCACGTGTTTAACCCACAACCGCAACTCCGCAGCGGTGATCATAGCAGGCTGTGATTCAGGTGCAGCCAATCTTGCCGTTACAAACAATTGACGCGCACATTCTTCGTCAATCACATCACTCGGTATGCTCCAGTGCGCTTTCCCTAGGCAATCCGAATAGAAGCCGATTTGGGTTCTTCACCGATTTTAATGGGTGTTTTCAGCACGGTTTGAGTTTCAGTTTCCACAGAAGAACAGGATGCGGGTGCGGTAGTTCGCAAAGTTGCGGAAGCCGCGGGCGTTCGACTTGATGGATTGTATGCGGCTGTTGAAGCCTTCTGCCGTCGCGTTGCTGATCGGATGGCGGAACCAACTCAAGATGTTTTTCAAACGTCTCTTCAACATGCGGGCCACTTTCTTCATGCGGAGTTTTTTGTTCGCGTGCAGAGCGGCCGCCAGTTCCCAGGCCGCCGACCAGTCGGCCGCCCATTCCGCCACCAAGGCAGGGTGAAACGGGTCGCCGCTGTGAATCATTTCTGCCACAGGACCGGCGAGCGCTACCAGGATCGACTTCTCACAGAATTCGCGATCGGTGAATTGAGCAGGCGGCCACTCAATCTGTGCATCGCCGTGACGCTTAGGACCGTCGTCCCAATCGGGATCGACGGTGACCGAGCGGACGCGTGCCCCCACGTAGATCGCAATGAAGGCATGACCCGCTTCGTGGTAGGCGGAGATCTCCGGCACAATTGCTTCCCGTTTTCCTTCAATCGTGGCTGTTTGATTTGTGCGGGATGCCCGATGTCGCCGACGGTGTCGCACCACAGATCGTCGATCAGGATGGGTTCTTCGCGCATTTTAGTGAGTGCTGCTTGATTTGACGTGTGGAATCGATCTCGGGATCATGGGGGATTTCCGAGGTCGAGACGATGGAATCTCTGAATGCGCATTACCGACTTCTTCTGGGCCT
>CAUZOL010000038.1:0-32599 GCA_963581435.1 Planctomycetota bacterium | reverse complement strand
AATGCGAGCGACGAAATGAAAGACACCATTCGCTCAACGATCAACTTCGCCGACGTCCTGCCAAAATGGAATTACACAATCAAGCCGCAAATCGGACACTAATTTTCCGAACGGTCCTAAGCGACAGCCAACTTCGCCGGCCATAGTGAAAGAGTTTGACGAAAAGTTGGACGCCGATTAACTGCGACAGAGGACCTGTCTGGAATTGATGCGCGGAGCTGATCGCCAACCCAATCGAGGGCCAGCCCTCCGTGCAGTGAATTTGATCGACAACAGCACTCGCGTTCGTACTGCCCGATGATCCGAATACATGCAATTCCTGCCGGTCGGCGTCCGGTTGTTCGCTGCACAACGTTTCGGCCCTTTTCTTCCGATCCAGAAGTTATTGTCGCGCGAAAAGGTTGTGACGGAGACAAAATAAGTACAACGCGCATGATCCGATGTCGCCTGTGAGCGCATCGTGCACGACTGCTGGAACCGGCCTCGACCGGCAGTAGTCAGCGCAAATTATTGCCGGCGCGATTGACAGCGGCCGATATCGGGGTACGCCGGTTATGCCGATTCGACAGCCGTCTCGCTGCGGCCGTCTTCCAGATTCTGACCGCCGGCCTTCGACCCCGCCAAGCCCCACCACGCAACACCCGTCTACGAACTATCTTACGTAATCCGAACAACTCCTGGGTTGAGTCGTCTGCCGTGCCGTACTATACTTTGAGGGCAGTGCCGGTCGCGTAGAATTTCAGCAGGGCTGTTTTAATCCATGCGTTTCACGCTGATCGACAGAATTACAGAAATCGAAGCTGGCAAATCGGTTACAGCTATCAAGAATCTTTCGCTGGCCGAGGAGTATCTTGCCGACCATTTTCCCGGTTTTGCAGTCATGCCTGGCGTGATGATGCTGGAAGCAATGGTCCAGGCAGGCGCTTGGCTGATGCGATACACCGAAGATTTCAAATACAGCGCCGTGCTGCTGAAACAAGCGCGGGCGGTGCGGTTTAATAGTTTCGTCGTGCCGGGACAAACCTTGTGTGTTACCGCGACGCTACAGAAGCGGGGTCCAAGGGAATATGTGTTGAAGGCAGCCGGCACAGTCGATGGAGCATCGACCGTCAATGCGCGGCTGACGCTGGAACAGTTCAACCTGAGCGAGACCGAACCAAATCTTGCCGAATCCGACAGCATGCGGATTCAGTCAGCTCGCGAGTTATTTGCACAGTTGTGGAAAGAGGCACCTGACCTCAACAAAGCAGTTTCCGAAACCAAATGACATCGTCGTCGTTGCCTGCGATCCGTGCTGCAGCGGCGATTTGACAAGAAATAGACAATCCAACTCTGAACGCCCTCTGGCGAAAATCAGAATACACCAACGACAGGACACACTTCGATGAGGCTGGCGGGAAAAATCGCATTAGTAACCGGCGGAAGTCGCGGCATCGGCAAGGCCGTTGTCCAGGCGCTCGCCCAGGAAGGCGCGAAAGTCGCCTTCGTGTACCGTTCCAATAGCGAGGCGGCCGAGCAGTTGGTCTCGGAACTCGAACTGGATCAACGCGAGGCAATCTCCCTGCAGGGAGACGTTGCCAGCAAGCAGGATGCCGACAAAATCGTCGAGCAAGTGCTCGAAAAGTGGGACAAGATCGACATCCTCGTCAACAATGCCGGTATCATTCGCGATGGACTCCTGGCAACGATGAGCGAAGAGAACTGGCAAGCGGTCATTTCGACCAACTTGAACAGCGTCTTCAATTTCTGTCAGGCGGTGACGCGCACCATGATGTCGGCCCGCTTCGGACGCATCATCAACATGTCCAGCATTGCCGCAGACGTCGGGAATCCCGGTCAGGCCAACTATGCCGCCAGCAAAGGCGGTATCAACGGCTTCACGCGATGCATCGCCGCAGAACTCGCGCGGCGGGGCATTACGGTGAATGCCGTTTCGCCCGGCTTTATTGAAACCGATATGACAACCGCCGTGCGAAACGCTGCCGGCGACCAGATCAAGAAGAAGATTCCCGTTCGCCGCCTCGGGCAACCGCAAGACATTGCCAATGCCGTTTTGTTTCTCGCCAGCGATGAGTCAGCATACATCACCGGCCAGATACTCAACGTTGATGGTGGCCTGACGCTGGGGGGAATGTAAGAATTTCGGCGCCAGTTGATGGCCGGCCGTTGGCCGATTGAATTGAGATTCCATCGACTGCGCAAGCAAGAACAACGTGTGATTAACCTTTTTTGGGACTGCAATACAGCAGCTGGAATTTCGGAGCAACCTGATCGCAGGGACGATTCGTTTGCCTCCGTATCCAAGGAGAGAATTTGATGCCGACAACAGATGAGATTTTTGACAAAGTACGCCAAACCCTGACCGACGCGTTGGGAGTCGATGACGACGAAGTAACCTCTGAGGCGACACTCATTGGGGACTTGGGTGCCGAATCGATCGATTTTCTCGATATCGTTTTTCGGCTTGAAAAGAACTTCGATATCAAGATCCCGCGGGGTGAATTGTTTCCCGAGAGTATCGCATCGGCCGATTCGTCCTTCGTTCAGGATGGTGTCGTAACGGATGAAGGTCTGGCCAACATCCGGAATTCCATGCCCTATGCCGACGTCGATAAGTTGGCAGAGGATCCGAAAGTCGAAAACGTTCAGGATTTGTTTACGGTCAATATGATGGTCCGATTTCTCGAAGCCAAGCTGGCGAATTAGGTTTGAAACTCTGTTCATCCGGCCGTCGGACCGGGCAGGTTTTGCCCGACCGACAGCTGGCGTCCAAATTTCGACAACCTGCGGGAAGTTGATCCTGAATGACGAGTTCCGCGACGCGTCTGCTGAGATGATTTTTGTTCAGCCCTCGGCCTGACTCGGAGCATTTCGCCAAAGGCGACCCGTAACATGCGCTGGTTTTGGATTGACCGTTTCATCGAATTCGAAAGCGGTTCGCACGCGCGCGCGATCAAGAACGTCACACTTGCCGAAGAACATCTACACGATCATTTCCCCGGTTTTCCGGTCATGCCGGGATCGCTGATCCTCGAGGGTCTGGCACAAACGGGCGGCATTCTACTGGGCGAAAACAGCAACTTTGAACACATTGTGATTCTGGCCAAAGTCCCCAAAATCACCTTTCATAGTTGGGCCTGCCCGGGCGATTCGATGATCTACTCCGCGCGACTGATCGACATTCGCGACGAAGGGGGAACCGTCGAATGCACCGCACACGTCGGCGAGCGACTGGTTGCTGATGGGGAAATTATGTTTGCCCACCTGGACCAACGCGACCCTCAATTCGGAGCCATCGACCAGAAGAACTTCGTATTTTCGATGAATCTGCTCGGAATTCTCGACCTCGGACGCGCCGGTGACGGGTCGGCATCGGATGCCGAGGACGCGGAATAGTAACGTTTCGCCTTCTCGCGGCAATCATCATCCTGCTACATTAATGCGATGAATATTGACTGTTGATTCTCTGAATCAGCGGAATGGGTGCCACTGACGTGTCGCCAGTGTCCACCGCGCTGCACTGGCGACACGCCAGTGGCACCCGTCATCAGAATACCGACAAGAAGCGAATCCCCGCCAGGGATTTGGCAGAACACGAATCGTACATTTTTCGTTGTGAAATCAACGACGAGGAAGACACAGACCATGAGACGCCGAGTTGTCGTAACAGGAATCGGGTGCATCACCCCCATTGGAAACACCGTCGAGAAAACGTGGGAATCGTTGTGCGAAGCCCGCAGCGGAATTGGCACAATCACCCACTTCGACGCAACGCAGTTTCCCACACGCTTCGCCGCCGAGGTGAAGGATTTCGATTTCGATCAGACCGTGGATGATCCCAAACGATTCGAGCACGCCGGTCGCAATATCCGTTTTGCAATTGGGGCCGCGCGTCAAGCCGTCGACGATTCCGGCATTCTCGAAAGCGGAATCGACCCGGCGATGTTTGGCGTTTATCTGGGGGCCGGGGAGGGACAACAGGACTTCATGTTGTTCATGAACATGGTCGCCCAGGCTCAGACAAACGGAGAAGTCGATCTGGAAAAATTCACCCGCCGTGGGATGGAGTTGCTGAATCCCCAGGCGGAAATGGAACAGGAGCCGAACATGGCCTCCGGGCATCTGTCCGGCCTGTTCAATGCACAGGGACCAAACCTCAACTGCCTGACGGCTTGCGCGGCATCGAGCCAGGCAATCGGCGAAGCGACCGAACTCATCCGCCGCGGCGATGCCGACGTCATGCTCTCAGGCGGCGCCCACAGCATGATTCATCCGTTTGGTGTGACCGGCTTCAATTTATTGACAGCCCTCTCGACACACAATGACGAGCCACAGAAAGCGTCGCGGCCTTTCGATAAGGATCGCGACGGTTTTGTGTTGGGCGAAGGCGCGGGAATGCTCATTCTGGAGGAACTCGAACACGCCAAAGCCCGCAGCGCAACCATTCATGGCGAAGTGGCCGGTTACGGATCAAGTGCCGACGCCTACCGCATCACCGACATCCATCCGGAAGGACGCGGCGCACTAGCCTGTATCACGATGGCATTGAAAGATGCCCAACTGAACCCGGACGACATCGGTTACGTGAATGCGCACGGCACCAGCACGGTGGTGAACGACCGCGTTGAAACAATGGCGATTAAACAGGCGCTGGGTGAAGCGGCGAGTCGAGTTCCGGTTTCCAGCATCAAGAGCATGATGGGACATCTCATTGCCGCTGCCGGCAGTGTGGAGGCAATCGCCTGCCTGAAAGCAATCCAGACGGGAACGCTGCCCCCCACCATCAACTACGAGACTCCCGACCCGGACTGCGACCTGGATTACGTCCCCAACGAGGCCCGCGAAGCGGTCACTCGGCACGCCCTCTCGAATAGCTTCGGATTCGGCGGTCAGAACATCTCGCTGGTCTTTGCCGGTTTTAACGACTGACCGAGCGTTTCGTGGGGGCGATTCGCGTGCTATGGTTAATTGACGGCCATCCCCACGCTGATAGTGCGAGAGTAATTCGGCCGTTGCGAATCGCGATCGGCAAACACTACACCGGAAGGTGTCCAATGCCGCGCAGAGAATACCATCGGACTTTTGTCACTGGAGAGAGTGGTGGGTTGGATTGTCGGCGGCCTGTTGGTCGGCCTGTTAATTATCGAATTCATTTTGCATGTCGTGTACGGCGCAATCATGCTGCGATCGTTCGTGCGGAAACTTCCGTTCAACGTCGAATCTCATCCTGCGCATCCCGATGCCGAGCGGATCGAGTTTCCCACAACCGACGGCCTCACATTGCGGGGCAGCTTGCGTCGGCATGTCGCTGGGCCTTCGCGCGGATTGGTTATCTTCTGTCCCGAACTGGGAGGCGAACATTGGTCGGCCGATTGGTATGCGAGCAGCCTGCTAAAAGATGGCTTCGATCTGCTGGCCTTTGACTTTCGCAACCAGGGGGAAAGCGACGCCGCAGAACGTTACGAACCGCTGCATTGGCTGACCGAATACGAAGTCGAAGATGCGCTGGCGGCCATCGCCTATTCGCAAACCCGTGAGGACCTGAAGGAACTCCCCGTTGGCTTACTGGGCATTAGCCGCGGTGGAGCAGCGGCCTTGGCGGCGGCGACACGATGCCCCGAAATTCAGTGTGTCGCGACCGAAGGGGCGTTTTCGACCCACGGCCTGTTCATGCACTTCACCCTGCGGTGGGCTGTGCTGTATGCCCCGGAATGGCTGATGCGAATCTTGCCGATCTGGCATCTCAAATGGACGATTGCCATGGTCCGTCGAGTCGCCGAAATTCAGCGGCGTTGCCGCTATACGCCGCTGCAACGTTCGCTGTCGGCACTTGCCGATACGCCGACGCTCTTCATTGCCGGACAGCGGGATTCCTACGTGACTCCCGACATCACTCGGAAAATGTGCGAACATATCGGCGATGGCCCCCACGAAATATGGCTGGTGGCCCGCGCGAAACACAACATGGCGAGGCACGTTGATTCTGATGCCTACGACGCGAAGCTGTCTGCATTCTTCTCGCAGATGGCCACGGTACCGGTTCGCCAGGAAGCCATTGGACAAACCGACGCGGTTTGACCTCTGAATTGAATCCGTGACCCTTCAACCGGTCCGCTGCCGAACTGGCGGGTGGCAGCAAGGTTCTTTCCAAGAACCTTGCTTTCTTGCTCACCGGCAATTCAGGCTCAAAATCGTGGTTAGCCCTAACTTGCTTGGCAGAAATGGCTTAAGATGTGTTGACTCCATTGACCGTGTTTGGTATTCGATTTGCTGATTCTTATTGCTAATCGTTGAATGGGGCCTGATAATAAAGAGACCTGCACAGTTCAATCGTTCTGGTGAACCGGCATGACGATCGCTTCACAGCAATATCAACTCCTGCTTGCCGACGACGATGTCGTCTTCCGGGAGACGTTGTACCTCATTCTCGAGCCGCATTTTGTGCTGATCGAGGCGAGTTCGGGAGCCGAAGCCGTTGAACTGTCTGAGCGGTACCGTATCGACATCGCGCTGTTAGACATGCACATGCCCCAACTCACCGGGCTGGAGGCGCTGCGGGTGCTGAAGGCCGTCTATGCCGTCGCCCCCTGCATTCTGATTACTGCCGACGCCACCGACGAGCTTCGCCGAAACGCGGCAGAAGCCAACGCCTTCACCGTACTTCCCAAACCGGTCACCCGCCGAGAGTTGGTCACCACGGTCTCCTCGGCGATGGAAGAATGCTACGACGACGCGGACATCGCTGCCAGCTTGCTGAACTGACTTCACGTCCCTTCCGGCTTGTCCACAAAACGGCTCATTTAGCCGGCCGCCCCGCTTGCGGGCCGTGTCTACGATGCCTTGTGACCGCACACGCCGGGCAAGCCCGGCGGCTAAATAATTACACACGATCTACGTCTTGCTCGCCCGGTTCTGCCGCCAGCCGCATTGCCAAGGCGATCTTCGAATCGTCTTCGGGCAGCACACTGCGTAAATCGATGACGACGCGGTTCTGTTGAATCCGCGGAAAGATCCGAATCGATCCGAGACGTAAGCGGCGCGCGAGTTCATCAACAGACAATTTGCCGTGATGGACCGACAGCACCATCGTCGGCAGTTCCGCGCCCGGTATCGATCCCCCACCGACGGGGGAAACATCGGACACGACTTCAACGTTCAAACCGTTCGATGCGCTGGTCTCTGCCTTGAGGCTCTCCGCGCGGCTGCGAAGATCATCGACCGTAGCCGCCAGCATCGACAGCGTGGGAATTTCCTGTTCGGCCGTCCCGCGCAAGTAAGGATCTAACGTGGCCGCGAGCGCCGCCAGCGTTAACTTGCCAACCCGGACCGCTCTGGCCAACGGATGGTTTCGCACCATTCGAACAAAGTCGGTCTTGCCGATGATGATGCCGGCCTGCGGTCCGCCCAGCAACTTGTCGCCGCTGCCCAGCACCAGGTCGGCACCGGCGGCGATGCTTTCAACGAATGTCGGCTCCGGCGGCAATCCAAGCCGGGTCACATCCACCAGTGCACCGCTGCCAATGTCGTCAATCGACGCCAACCCGTGGGCATGCGCGAGTTCGGTCAACTCACGTATCGCCGGCGTCGCTGTGAATCCGACCACACGGTAGTTCGACGGGTGTACGTGCATGATGGCGGCGGTTTCCGGACCGATGGCCGTTTCGTAATCGCTCAGCTTCGTGCGATTGGTCGTTCCGACTTCACGCAGCTTCGCGCCGCTTAACTCGAAGATTTCCGGCAGACGGAATGAGCCGCCAATCTCGATCATCTGCCCCCGCGAAATAATGACTTCACGCCCGGCACAAACCGCCTGCAATGTCAGCAATGTCGCCGCCGCGTTGTTGTTCACAATCAGCGAATCTTCACAGCCGGTCAACGTCGTCCACGCCGGCCCGAGTTGATATCCCCGATAACGCCGGTCGCCGGTGGCAAGATCGACCTCGACGTTGCCGGCGCCTGCCGCATCACACAACGCCGAGCGAGCCGCCGCCGACAGCGGGCTGCGTCCCAGTCCCGTGTGCAGAATAATGCCCGTCGCATTGATCACTCGGCCAAAACGTTGACCGGCCACGTCCTCGGCGCGCTGCTGCAATCGCTCGGCGACTGCATCCAACATCTGTTGCGGGTCACTCGCACAGTCGTTGGCATCACTGGCGTTCTGCAATTGCTCGCGGCATCGATCTAATTCGTCGCGAATCCAACCAACAACGGCGGGCCGGCCGTGTTCTTCGAGTAACGTATCAACCGCCGAATGCGCCAAAACGGCATGCACGGCAGGAAGTGATCGGAAGATCGATGAGTCTGGGTTATTCACAAAACACCGGGTTCCAGTGGATTAACGCGGAAGTACTCGACGCATTCGATTTTAACGCAAAGATGCAGAGGACGCGAAGGAACGCAAACTGAATTCAAGCGGACTGCATTCACACGATAGCTAAAAGGTGCAAACGATTCTCTCAAAAGGCAGCAGATATGAGCCTGAAGCGCAAGCGAAGGAGCATTGAAATCGGTAGACGAACTCAAAACGCTCCTTCGCTTGCGCTTCAGGCTCCTATTTCCTCATTGTCTTCTTTGCGTTTTCTCTGCGTCCCTTTGCACCTTTGCGTTGAAAACAAAGTGCCTTGTGCAGACATCAGCTGGCAATGTCGGCCTCGGTACTGAATGGAACGTCCGCCTTTGGCCCAGCGGTACGAACATCGCCTTGCCGATTCGTAATTTCCAGTTGATCGAACAGTTCGCACAACGGCACGGCGAACTTGCGGCTGACCCCCCACGCTTCGCGCAACTGCGACATCGTCGCCTCGCCATGCTCGCGCAAATAATTGGCAGTCATCCCCCGGGCCGCGTCGATGGCCTCGGGTGCAAAATAAAGTTCGTCGTTCACGCGCACCAGCAGGCCGTCTTCGACGCTCAAATTCAGCAGCGGTTGCAACTGATCTGGCTTCTGTCCCAAATCCGTTGCAAGAACCTTGATCGTCGGCGGTTTGAGTCCGGCCGCCGTCAGCACGTCGAGCATCTTCGACAACGTCTGTCGTTGATTCTTCGTTAATTTCACTTGTGCGTCGGCCGGACCAAGCTGACCGCGAATTTCGACCAGTTCCTTCTTCTTCAGCAGGTATTCCAGCACGGCGATTAACAGTTCGTTGCGGGCGATTCCACGGCAGGCCGTCAGCAGTGTATTCCGCGGCAGCGTTCGCCGCGGCTGATGCCGTTGGACTTCCTCGCGAATCGTTCGTAACACGGACGCCGACATCGATTGCAGCCGATCGCGATGAATGACCAACGGCCGATCGGTATCGCCGACAGCGATCAGAATCCCCTCGGATTTCAGCTGCTCGATCAACGCCACGAATTCCCCGGGATCGATGCCGGCCCGTCGCGCGGCTTCCAACGGCGATTCATCGACGCTATCGGCGTGCGATAACAGAAATGACAATCTCTCCTGCGCGTTGGGTGAATCCATCGCAGTCGCGTAGGCGGCGAGGTCTTTCAGCCGTTTGCCCGCCGGCAATCCGGGATCGAGAATGCGACCGCCGGCAATTGTCATCGGCGGCGAGGGTCGCCGCAGGATAAACCGCTGGCCGTGCACGCCCATCACAGGGTCGGCCGTCCGCAGTTCCGCGTAACTTCGCTCGCCCGGCTTGAGTTGCTTGCCCTTCAAGATGACGCTTGCAAACGTTTCGCTGGTTCCCAGATGCAGCGAAACATTCAGCCGATCCTTCAGAATAACCGACGAACTGCCGAGCGAACGCAATTCGACGACGAAACGCTTCGTCGGTTTGAGGTAGCCCGGCGTTGCCAGTTCCTGGCCGCGCGACAATTCGTCGGTCTTCACACCGGCCGGATTGATCGCCGTCCGCTGTCGTTCGCTGCTGTCGTCGGTCAACGTGCCGTGATTCTCGACGCTGCGAACACGAATCGAACGTTCTTCCGGCAGCAGTTCCAGCACATCGCCGGCATTGACCTCACCGCTCAAGACCGAACCGGTGACAATCGCCCCCTGTCCGCTGATGGAAAACACGCGGTCGATCGGCATGCGGAACAAATCGGGCGGCTGCGGCCATTCCGTACTCGCTGCAATTTTCGTCAACGTGCTGCGAAGCGTGTCGATGCCCTCTCCGGTTTCCGAGGAGACCGGAATCACCGGGCAACCTTCCAGAAACGTGCCCGCCGTCACCTCTTCAATTTCCGCTTCCACCAGTTCGATGAAGTCCGGTTCGACCAGATCGGTCTTGGTGATCGCAATCACGCCCGCCTGCACGCCCAGCAGGTCCATAATCTCCAAGTGTTCGCGCGTCTGCAGCATCACGCCGTCGTCGGCGGCAATCACCAGCAGCGCCAAATTGATGCCCGTCGCCCCGGCCACCATATTCCGCACAAATCGTTCGTGACCCGGCACATCGATCACACCAAACTGAAAGCGGCAATCCCCCTCGTCCGCCTCCCAATGGGCGAACCCGAGGTCGATCGAAATCCCCCGCGCCTTCTCTTCCGGCAATCGATCGGTATCCATCCCGGTCAACCGGCTAACCAATCGCGTCTTCCCGTGATCGATATGCCCGGCGGTGCCAATGAGAACATGTTTTAAGGTAACTGCAGTACTCATGGATTCATCATCGACGATGACAACGGATCAATCAATGGTACCAGCCCGCAGCGCAAGTGAGGGTCCGAGGCCGCGCAGCGGCGCGAAAACCCAAACCGACAGCCTGCTGTCGTAGGACGTACCGAGCAGCCGTTCGACAGCAAGCTGCCGGTTTGGGTTCACGGCTCGCTCCGCTCGCGTCCGGCAACTCAGAATTTCAGTCCGCCATAATCTCTGGCTGCCGCTGGACATTGCATCCCCAATCGGTGTGCGGCAGGATGGGGGCATGGAATTGCAGGCAGCATTATCCGATTGCGAATTCACTTGGTGACAACACGTGCGCCAATGTGTGCGATCTTCTGAAATCACCCACACTGGAAACCCAATAAATCAGAGAAAGATCCACACCATGACCAGCCGAGCCGCGACGGAACATCGTTACGAGAAACTGACATGGCCCGAAATCAACGACGCGGTCGAGATGAACAAGGTTTGCATCATTCCGTGCGGGGCGGTGGAGCAGCATGGGCCGCATTTGCCGTTGGATGTTGATCTGGTTTGTCCCGGCGGCGTGGCGCATGGAACCGGGCGGAATCTGGCCGACAAGGTGCTTGTGTTGCCCACCATTCAATACGGCTACACCGGCCACGTGATGGACTTTCCCGGCACGATCAACACCAACTTCGAGACGTTCATGCGGGGAGTGCTCGATGTGACCAAGTCGCTGGCGTATCACGGTTTCAAGAAGATCATTCTGCTCAACGGACACGGGTCGAACATGCCGAATCTCGATCTGGTGGCCCGCCGCACGAATTTGGAAACTGATGCCGAATGCGTGCTGATTGCCTGGTGGAGCCTGCTGACGGTCGATCCGGAGTTTCTGCCGAGTTGGCGCGAAAGCAAATTCCCCGGCGGTTGCTCGCACGCCGGCGAACTGGAAACGTCAATGTACCTGTATCTGTCGGAAGAAGGCGTTCGCAAGGACAAAATCAAGAGCGGCACGATCAAATTCAACGAGGAAGACAGCCCGTTCTGTTACGTCGATCTGTTCGGCCACGGTCCGGCCGCGCTCACTTCCTGGACCAGCAGTTATTCAGAAACCGGCGTACTCGGCGAAGCGGAACTGGCAACAGTGGAAAAAGGCGAGCGGGCCTGCAACGAAGCGGTGAAGCAGCTTTCCACGTTCGTCGAGTGGTATCAGAAACGCCCCATCGACGTTCGACACGCCGAACAGAAAAACCGCACAATGCCCATGCCCTGGGGACAGCGGGATACGATGTAGGGCGGGTCGAGAACTCAGCCTCGAATCTTTGGAACACTAATTGACGCTAATCTTCGCTAATAGTCGCGAGAGAACCTTGGGCAGGAATTAGCGTCGATTAGTGAAGATTAGTGTTCCGGAATCGAGTCGCAGATGCCGCTTGGCGAACGCCTTTGCTACGGCGTCGGCACGGTATCAACCAGATCGCGCACCAGTTTCAGCAGCACTTCGTGCGTGGTCTGGATATCCACCGGGGTGCGGCCTGGGGTGCCTTTGATTGACTCGTAGCGCCGTAGTGTGAAGTTGCCCGTTGTGCTCGATTCGAGCAGCACTTCGAAATACTTCGTGCCATCGGGCTGCTGGTCGGGAGGCGTCGAGCGGACGAGGACTTTTCCGGAATTCGTGTCGATTTCGACAGGCCCCAGGTTCTCCAGCAGATAGGTCACCCGGCTCGATAAATCATGCGCCCATTGCCTGAGAACATCGACGTCGCAAGCGACGAGTGACGGTACGCTGAGTCGCAATTCGCGGAACGAACAACTCATGCTATCGATGGCGGTGAAATCGACTGCCAGCGCAACCTGGTTGGCATCGGTAACCGCGACCGTCTGGGGAACAGTCGAGGCAAAGCCGGCCAGCTTGGTCAGTTCGTTGGCAAGATCGTTGCTGAGACTCATGGGGGGCCTTAAAATAGGAATGATGAATTGTGAACGATGAATGAAAACCGCGTATGGCTTCCGTCCGTTCATCATTCATCACTGATCCTTTGTCTGCATCTCGTGCGATTCGCCATCGAAGGAGAGAATCGTTGGTTCGTCCTCGACCACAGTTTCGATGTGTACGGGCCGCGACCAGCATCTTTGCAGGTTGACCAGCGTGTCGCGGGCGTAGTCGAGTTTGAGTTCCACGCCGTTGTAATCGTGCAGCAGATACAGTTCGCCGCGATTGTGATAGTTGCCATTGACGATGCGAATGAACGGCTGCCCGTGATTGGTCAGGCTGTTGAGAAGTTGCTGCTTGATCTTCTCGAATTCACGGGACGCGATTTCGTAATAGTCGGTGGCATCGTTGAATGCGAACGAAAACATTTTGTGCTTCGCGCAAAACTCGGCCGTTAGGAACGTGTCGATGAAGGTGACGTCGTTGTGGATGCGGCGGACTTCAAAGATTTTTTCGCGCCCCAGTCCCAATTGTTTGTCCCACGTGTCTTTCTCGTGAAGGTCGTCGCAGGCGTCCCATTCGGGGCCGAACTGCCCTTTGTTCCAGCGTTCTTCGATGTCTTTGAACAACTCGATGCCCAACTTGTAGGGGTTGAGCCGTTGCGGGCTGGTGGCCATCGTTCCGGAATGGTGGTCGGCGTAGGTGATGAGATCGGCGTCGGTCAGGGCGTGGCTGGTCATGATTTTGGAATGCCAATAACTGGCCCAACCTTCGTTCATGATTTTGGTCTGCCCCTGCGGCTGGAAGTAATACGCTTCGTCACGAATGATGGCCAGGATGTCGCGCTGCCAATCCTTCAACGGAGCATATTCCAGCAGAAACAACAGCACGTCGCGCCACGGTTCAGCGGGAAACGAACGACTCTCTTCCTGTTCCTTGAGCTGCTGCCGACGATCCGTCTCTTGCTGCTCCAGAATTTCCGGCGGATTGATGAACGAATCCATGTAGTCTTTCGCAGGGAACCGTCCCTGTGAGTTCGCGGTGTCGTCATCGCTGCCGTCCGATTCAAAGCCGGGACGGCTATTCTGTTTGACGTCGCTGGCACGGCTCATGTGCGGCCAATAGGGATCGATCAGATTTTCCAACGACAGGCAAGTGTCGATGAACTGCTCCACTTCGTCGTAGCCGAACCGATCGACGTAACGATTGACCCGCGTGGCATGGTTGGCCATTTCATCGAGCATGCGACGATTGGTGTGCGCGAACCAGGCATTGTTCTTGAAGAAATCGCAGTGGGCGTAAACGTGGGCGATGACCAGTTTCTGGTCGGTGAGTTCATTCGCCCGCAGCAGGTAGGCGTAACAGGGATCGGTATTGATCACCATCTCGTAGATCTTCTGCAAACCGTACGAGTAACCCTTCATCAATTCGTCGAACTGCGCACCGAACCGCCAATGCGGATACCGCGTCGGAAATCCGCCGTAGGCCGCCAGCATACTCATCTCTTCGTAGTCGACCATTTCGAAAATGGTCTCGAAGAAATCCAGCCCGTAGCTGGCGCAGGTTTCCTCCAACTCGCGCTGGATATCGCGAATTTCCTGAGGCAATGGACGATGTGTGCTAACTACCATATCCAGTCACTCAATCTCGTTTCGTTTTAACGCCCCGTTCCCAAAAACTCCTTGATCGAATCGTAGATCGCGTCTTTGCTGCCGATCTCCGAGAGGATCAGGTTTTCCCATTCGTCTTCGAAGCGGCGAAGTTCGCGGATGAAATCGCCTGAGCCGTACGGGCTTTCCACTTGCCCGTAGCAGTACAAGTTGCAGACCGGAAGAATGTGTTCTTTGAGGATGTCGAGGCAACTGTCGTTGTCTTCGCCCCAGTTGTCGCCGTCGGAAAACTGGAAGCAGTAGATGTTCCAATCGTCGGGCGGGAAGTCGCGTGCGATGATTTTTCTTGCCGCCTGGAACGCCGAGGAAATTCGTGTCCCGCCGCTTTCTCGCGTGCGGTAAAAGGTGTCTTCATCGACCTCGTGCGCGACGGCGTCGTGGACAATATATCGTCGCTCCAATCCGTCGTATTGTTTGTTCAACCAGGCGTTGATCCAGAAGGCTTCGATGCGGACGATTTCTTTCTGGTCGTCGGTCATCGATCCGGAGACGTCCATCATGTAGATGATGGCTGCGTTCGCTTCCGGCTCGCTGACGGTTTTCCAACTGCGATACCGTTCGTCATCGCGCGTGGGAATGATGACCGGTCTTTCGGGGTTGTAGTCGTTCAGGGCGATCTGCCGCCGCAGCGCCCGCTTGTAGGTTCGTTTAAAATGCCGCAGCGAATCGGGACCGGTTGGCCGGATGGTAGTGTAACGGTCCTTCTTGCTGCTGATGGCGTTCTTGCCTTTGGGTTCGATGTTGGGCAATTCAAGTTCATCGCCGAGCATTTCGGCCAATTCGTCCAGTGTGATTTCGACTTCTCGAATGTGTGATCCAGGCTGATCGCCGGCCTGTCCCTGTCCGTCGCCTTCTTGCTGCCCGCGTCCAATCGGCTGACCGGCTTCACCTTCGCCCTGCCCCACGCCGCCCGATCCGCGTTGACCGTGCTTGAATCTCGGCGTGTCGATATTGGGAACCGGAATGCTGACCATTTCGCGCCCAGTTCGGCCGATCATCTCGCCATGCGTAATGTACTTCCGCAGATTGCGACGGACCTTTCCCCGCACAATTTGCTTGAAGCGCTGCATGTCGCGATCGATGGTACGTGGCATGATCGTCCAACTCTGAATTGCGAAGTAACGATGGGAGGCACTGAACAGTTGGCGCACGGATCGGTTTGTTCGAATCGATCACATCTCAAGATGAATACAACCATCTGCCGTTGCCGACGATTCCGCGCCGACGTTCACTCACTCTTCGTCTTAGCATCGCCGCGGGCAAAAATGCTGGCCACGTATTGCAACACGTCGGTCGCCGACTCGTCGTTGTAACCGAAATCGCGAATCAGTCGCGATTTGACGATATCGATCTTCTCCTGTGTGTCAGCATCAACGACGTTGGAAACCAGACTAGTTAGCTTGATGGTGTCCTTCTGATCTTCGAAGAGTTTCATTTCGAGCGCCTTTTGCAGCCGCTCGTTGGTGCGATAGTCGAACGTCTTGCCGTCGAGTGACAGTGCGCCGATATAGTTCATAATCTCGCGGCGGAAGTCGTCCATCCGCGTTTCGGGAATGTCGATCCGTTCTTCGATCGACCGCATCAGCCGTTCGTCCGGTTCTTCCGCCTCGCCGGTGAACTTATTTTTCACCGTTTCTTTCTGCGTGTACGCCTTCACGTTGTCGATGTAGTTGGCGCACAATCGGGTGAGCGCATCCTCGTCGGCGGCGATGGCCCGCTGCACTTCGTTCTTGACGATGTCGGTGTATTCCTCTTTGACCACCGAGACGAGTTGTCGGTAGTGCTCCCTGAGTTCTTCGTTGTGAATGAGCGAATGATGCTTCAGACCGCCTTCGAGTTCGTTCATAACCATGAACGGATTCAGGCAGGTGGAATCGGCATTGGTGACCAGCGCGTTGGAGATTTTGTCCTGCACATAACGCGGTGAAATGCCCAGCATGCCTTCCTGCCGCGTCTCTTTGCGCAACTGCAGAACATTATCGCTGGTGAAGCCGGGCAACGTTTTGCCGTTGTACAGCTTGAGTTTCTGCAGCAGCGTCAGCCCGGCGTTCTTGGGTTCCTCCAGCCTTGTGAGGATTGCCCACATGGCGGCAATTTCCAACGTGTGCGGGGCGATGTGTTTGCCGAGAACGCGTTTTGCGTTGTAATCCTTCTTGTAAATCTTGTTCTCTTCGGAGAGCTTTGTGACGTAGGGAATATCGATCTTAACAGTTCGATCCCTGAGGGCCTCCATGAACTCGTTGGACTGCAACTTGCGATATTCCGGCTCGTTGGTGTGACCGATGATGACCGTGTCGATGTCGGTCTGCGCAAATTTCTTGGGCTTGATCTTGTGTTCCTGCGACGCGCCCAACAGGTCGTAAAGAAATGCCACGTCGAGCTTCAATACCTCGATGAATTCGATCATACCGCGATTGGCGACGTTGAATTCGCCGTCGAAGTTGAACGCGCGGGGATCGCTTTCGCTGCCGTACTCGGCGATTTTGCGATAGTTGATGTCGCCGGTCAGTTCGGTTGAATCCTGATTCTTTTCGTCCTTCGGCTGAAACGTGCCGATGCCGATGCGATCCTGCTCGGAGAACACCAATCGTCTGACGACGATTTGATCCAGAATCTGCGTCCAATTGCCGGCGGCTGCTTCCAGCCGTTCCTGGAACAAGAAGCGGCACAGCGGACACAAGTTGCCGGTGATTTCGACCTTGAACGAATCGGCATCTGCGGTGTCACGACCTTCGTTGAGTGCGTCGGTGAATTCTGCACGATGTTTGAGAGGCACCAGATGCAACGGCTCTTCATGCATGGGGCACCACTGCACTTCGCCATCGTCCTGTTTCCATCCGTAGGAATAGATGGCGCCTTCGTCGGACTGCGTGTAGCGTTCCAGTCCGCGTTTGAGCAAGCGCGCAATCGTACTCTTGGAACTTCCCACGGGACCGTGCAGCAACAGCACGCGGCGCTCGCTGCCGTACTTGAGCGCGGCACTCATGAAGATGTTGACGATCTCCATTAACGGACGGGTGAGTCCGAAGATGGCGTCGCGGCCGTCGTTTGTTGGGTCGTCGAAGAACTTGTAACGAATCAGCCCTTCTTTACTGCCTTCCAGCGGGTAAGTTCCATACGAGCTGACCATGTCGTACAGCCGTTGAAACGCCGTACGGGTGACTTGGGGGGTTTGCTTGACGATATCCAGGTATTCGTCGAAAGAACCCTGCCAGTGTTCCTGTCGATAGGATTCCGGGCTTTGACGTTTGGAAAACCGTTCGAGTATCGCGCGACCTGCACTCATGGAATTTCTCCTTCCGCCACCGATTGTCCCGGATCGAAGTTGATCCGGTTGGTTCGTCAAACCTGTGCTGACAAATAAACTCCTCGTCCGTCGTTCAATATCATTGGCCCATCGCAGTGTTGCTTCAGCCCGAACAGTTTGCAGCCCCGCGTTGATGTCTTCGCCCGGCTGACTCCCGCGCATGCGAAAACGCATTTACGGCACGTGCGAGGACGAGAACAAAGCGTTGTGCGGGGGGTGACCGTCCATGGCTTGGTTCGAATTGTGAAAAAGCGGGGTTCGCCCAAGCGGCCGACATGCAGCGGAGACGGCACTCCTTGTTGACCGCCATCCCAGGCGATCGTGCAATCGGCGAACGGTATTAATTATCGCCACAACACCAAATGAGGCAATATCAATGTCGGCTGAGGCGCAAAAAACGGCTATATGCATGGCTGCCCTGTTGCCGATAAGTGCCGATTCAGCAAGGGCTTCTGCGAATAGGCAGGGAATTAACCTACCTGTTTTGAATGGCCGCCAGTGGTTGATAGACAGCTTCAGTTATTGCAACTGAGAAGGCGCCCGAGAACGTTTTGATTTGAACCCGGGCCGTGCGGTCTGTGCCGGTGGCGCTAAACTCTGCCACTGTGAATCAGGTACCACTGTGAGTCAGAAAATCGAATCGCTAAGTGAAACGCCCGACCGAATTCTCTTGTCTTGGCTCAGACGCGACAATCGTGTCATCGCTGCATATGAATTCGATGCGCTTCCGAATGACTCACTTGCTGACTGCCACCTCGCGGCGGGAGTTACTGCGAACGGCTTTCGCGACAGCTCCCTGGTTGTTGGTCCAATCGATCGTCAGCCAAAGAATCGCTTTGCCGTCGCGGCTGCCGGTGAGAACATCGTGGCCGTCGTGCGAGAATGCCACTGAGGTGACTTCGCGCTGGTGACCGGCGAGACTCAAAATCTCTTTGGCTGCTTCAGGACCCTTCGGTTCTTCATCTGCTCTTGCGACGGCAGGATCGGCGGGCGCGATGTCTGCCGGTGGTGCGTCGGCTTGTTCTGCCGGGTTGACTGGAACGGGAGCTTCGACCGGCTGCGATTCTGCCGCCAAACGTGTGATGTCGTCGGTCGTCCGCATGTCCCACAGCTTCACAATGTAATCTTCACTGCCGGTTAACGCGCGGCTTCCTTCATCGTCGGGAGAAAACGCGACCGAGGTCACGGCGGCGGTATGCCCCGTCAAATACATCAGTTCGCTGGTTTCGAGCGTGCCATCGGCCTTGTCCTCAATCGACCATATTTTGGCGTAGGCCTTCGACTGCTTGTCTTGACCTTGAGTTCCGGTGATCACTCGCTTGCCGTCGCCGGAAAACGCAACACACAACACGGCACCGCTTTGGCAATCCATGCTGGCCAGTTCGGTCCCAGTAGCAACATCCCAAATACGAGCCGTTCCATCGTCCGAAGCCGTGGCGACACGGCGGCCGTCGTTGGAAAAGGCGGCTTGTAACACCTTCCCTCCGTGTCCTTCCAGACTCTTCAACTCTTTTCCACTTTGTGCATCCCACAATCGGGCGGTGCGATCGCTGCTGGCCGTCAACACCATATTGCCATCCGGAGAAAACACAGCGCTGTTCACGTCGGTGGTGTGTCCTGCCAGGATGGCAACAGTCTTGCCTGTTGCCGCATCCCAGATGCGCGCGGTGCTATCGAGGCCCGCGGTGACGATAAAATTTCCATCCGGCGAGTAGCCGGCTGCTGAGACCGAGCCGTGCGGACTGTACTCTATCTGCTCGCGACCTGTCGCTTCATCCCACAGTTGAGCATTGCTGCCGCCCACCGTCAGGATAAACTGTTCCTTCTTTGCCATTTTGTCGTTCTGCGGCGAGAAGACGGCCGCTTCCACCGAAGCGATGCGATCTGAATCGAGGAACGATCGACCCGCCGCGTTCGAAACCTCTTTCAACGTTCCCAAGTCCCACAGACGAACAGTGAGGTCTTCCGCGTTTGTCGTCAGCGCACGTTTTCCGTCGGCTGAAATCGCGACTGCCGGGATGTACGGCTTAAGCAGATCGGCTGGTTCTTTCACGTCGAGTAAACTCGCCAGTTTCTTCAACGTGTCGTCGAAATCGGCCGGCTTGCGCAGTGAGTTCGGATTGAGAATGCGTGAAACTTCGTCTTTGTTCAACACTTTTGGATCCGTCCAGAGGAACTCCGGCTCGCGATTCAGTTGCTTCAGCCTGTCGGTTACGTTGCGTGCAAGCGCGGCCATCCCGCCAATGGTTTTCAGTTGCCCGATTTCCTTCGCCGTCTCGGCATCCCAAAGCCGTACGGTCAAGTCGGCACAACTGGTCAACACGAGGGTCCGCGTGGCAACGGTCGCAACGTCCATCGCGGTCAGCGAGTCGTCATGCTTGAGCAACAGGCTCTTCAGTTCGTTTCCGGTCGATACGTCCCATTGGGCAACCGAGTTGTCGGTGCTGGCGGTCAACACGCGCTTCCCATTGGGAAGAAACTTCGCGGAAACAATTCGCTGACCGCGGGTGTGGCCCTTCAGACGAAGAACGTATGAAGCCGAAGCTTTTCCATCTGCTGCGATGTCCAGACGCCACAAGTGGCCGTATCCTTTACCGTCTCCGGTAACGAGCATTTTGCCATCCGGTGAGAACGCAACCGCGGTCACTTCGGCCGTGTGCGTTTTGTCATTCCCATCGACGTTTTTGAGTTCCAAAATCTGTTCGCCGGTTTCGGCATTCCAGAGTTTCGCGCTCCACAACGCGCCCTCGGCGAGGGAGATCCGGTCGCTGCCGGTCAAGATCCACTTGCCATCGGGTGACAGCGCAACAGCGGCACTACGACCGGTGTGTTCGAGCCGGTGCATCTCGGTCCCTCGGGCCACATTCCAAATTCTGACACTGTTATCGACGGCGGCGGTCAGCATTCGCTCGCCATTGGGGAAGAACAGCGCACTGGATGCGAGATATTCATGACCTTCGCGAAACGTGCGCAATTCGCGACCGTCGCCCGTCCAGGTTTTTGCGGTACGATCCTGGCTGGCTGTGACAATGTTGCGGTTGTTGTGCGAGAACGATGCCGACAGAACGGCGTTGCCGTGGCCGCTGAATTCACGGCCGGCTAACTCGCGAATCTCGGCATAGTCGGCAATGCTCCATTGCCGAGCAGTACCGTCGCCACTGCCGGAAAGTACCGATTGCCCGTCCGGGGCAAACGCACAGGTGCGAACCCAACTTCCGTGTCCGCGAAATGTCTTGATCGCCGTGCCTGTCGCGGCGTTCCAAACTTTAACTGTGCCATCGTCACCACTGCTAAGCACCAGCAAGTTATTGGTGGCGGCAGCAATGGAACTGGCGGCTTTGGGGCTGGAGACAGATTCGACGGATGAATCCTTGCGGAAAAACCGGACGGCTCGAACACTGGCAATGTGGCCGTCCAGCCGACGGACTTTCGCCGACGGTGCCACGCGCTGTTGGTCGGTGAGTTTTCCGGTTGTCGTTCCCAACGACTGCAGATTCTCCCAACGATAGGCCTCGACCTCCTCGGGCTTCCAAATCAGCACCTTTCGATCGTAACCGCCAGTGACGACATCCTTCCCGTCGGGAGAAAAGGCGGCGGCAAACACCGGCCCGGTATGTCCCGTAAACGGTGCCCCCTGTTGAATGTTGGCAAGAACCGACCACCGAATTTCTTTTGCGTCTTTCGCGTTGTACGTCCAGACGATGGCGATCCCGTCCTGACCGGCGGTGACGATTTGCTTTGCGTCGGGAGAAAAGGCGGCATCCCAGACAAACCAATTGTGACCTCGCAGAACGGCCAGTTGTTTGCCGGTTTGCACACTCCAGACGCGAGCCGTGTAATCTTCCGAACCGGTCAACAATTGGTTGCCGTCGGGCGAGAATTGAATGCTGAGAACGGCGGCCGTGTGTTCCACCGCAAACCGATCGTTCGCCGATGGGTCGCCGAACGTCATCAACTGTTTTGTGGGCGCCTCGGTTTTCGATACGTCCCAGAGTGTCACGTTGTTCTTGGGCGCGCTGGTGCCGACGGCGATCTGTTTTCCATCGGGTGAGAAGATCACCGCATTCACATCGATCCCGTTGCCGCCGACGGAGAATGTCAGCGCCGGCTTGCTGCCAGATTTAACCAGATCCCAAACTTCAATCACGCCCCCTTCGAGCGCCGTCACCAGGCGCTTGCCGTCGCCCGAAACGTCGATACCGAGAACATTGCCAGCCGCATTGAACTCGCGCAGTTCCTGACTGCACAGGTACATCAGCCGACCCCATTCCCAGTTCCGCAGATCGGGTTCGTTTCCTTTGGGGCGGTACTGCTCCAACAGGTCGCGGGCGGCATCGAACGCGTTTTCGTCAATCTTCGCCTTCGCCAATCCTATCGTCGCAATGTAACCACGGTACTGGGCGATCGCGGTCTGTTTATCGGCCAGCCCTTTCTGTTTGAGCGCGTTTGCTGCCTCGGTCTTGGCCAAATCCGCTGCGACCTTCTGCTGTCTCCCGGCTTCGAGGGCCTCTTCGGACTTTTGTGTGGCGATTCCCTCCTGAATCTTGGCTGCGGCGGCCGCATCTTTAGCAAGTCCCGTCTGAACTTTGGCATCGGCTGCCGCAACGTTGGCAAGTCCCGTCTGAACTTTGGCGTCGGCGGCCGCATTCGTGGCAAGACTTTCTTGGGTCTTCGCTTTTTTAGCCTCAAGCCTGGCTGTTACACCGAAATCGTAAACGAAGTAGCCAGCGATGCTGATACCGACGAGAAAGACGGCGGCACCGATGAATCCGGCTCGCTTCGCCATTTTTAGTTTGCGAACGCGGCTTTCGACTTCGTCCTTGCCCTTCACCAGTTTTGCGCGCAGTTCAGTATGATCGGGGTTTTCGGGGTTGAGCAACGATGTGCCGAGATCGAAATCGCCCTTTCGCATTGCGCTTTGTGCGTATGCCAATCGAGCCTCAGAAAGCCCATCCTGCGCACGATCATTGCCATTCCACAGCGCGTACGCCTCCTGAAACCCGAACACTGATCGCGCATAGTCTTGATAGACGTCCGACTCTTCGGCCTCTTTCAGCTCCTTGTCGGCGCGATCAGAGAGAATGACACTTTCAGTGTGCGACTCGTACTCCTTGATGGCATCCTGCAGGTCCTTGACCGTTGCGTGTCGCTCGTCGATATTGGTCGCCATCGCCCGCATGGCGATGTCCATCAGCTCGCCGGTCTCCTCGACCGGGCGGATTTGGTTCTTGGCGGCCGCCATCAGGCACTTCATGGCGTTGGCACCACGGTGCGGCGGTTTGCCGGTGACGATTTCAAACAGAATCGCACCCAGCAGATAGGTGTCGCTGTGCGGGCCGATTTTGTGCAGCGGGCCGGTCGCCATTTCCGGCGCCATGTAGGCCGGGGTTCCGCCCATGCTGCGGGCCTCGGCAATGCTGCCGGTCTTGCTGAATCCCTTGATGGGCTGGGCGAGCCCCCAGTCCATCAGCAACACTTCGCCGTAACCACCGAGCATGACGTTTTCGGGTTTCAGATCGCGATGCACCACGCCGCGGGCATGGGCAAAGCTGACCGCATTGGCCACGTCGTCGAGAATGGCGAGATTCTCTTCGAGCGTTTTGTCCTTAATGACGTCGAGCCAGGGCGTGCCTTCCACTCGCTTCATGGAATAAAACAGCGCGCCGGCATCGTTGCTGCCGACGTCGTAAATCGGCACGATGTTCGGGTGATCGAGATCGCCGGTGACCACCGCTTCGGCGAGGAACTTGAGCCGTTGGTCGGCATCTTTGGCGATCTTCGGCTTGAGCATCTTAATGGCGACCGATCGATCGATCGACGTCTGCTTCGCCAAATACACGACGCCCATGCCGCCTTCGCCGAGTACTTTGACCAGTTCGTACTCCGCTTCCTCCGACCCCGATTCATCGGCTTCAACCAGCCGACGCAGTTTGATGACGAGCGAGGTTTCCGGGGCAGCCTTGGCCGCCTTCTTGAATTGCTCCAGATCCTCTGCTTTGACGGTCATCCCCGGCGTGATGTCGGGCTGGTCGGCGCTGACCCACGCCGCCTTCATTGTCTTCAGCACTTCGTCGGGCAGATCGTCGGTGACGAGTGTCTGTTCGTTACTGTCTTTGCCAGGAAAGTCATCGGAGAGCATCGTCTGCTGTGTGCTCTTGTCGCCGCCTTCTTCACTATCGCCAAACGTCTTGGCGACCAGATCGTCAATTGCGTTGCCTTCGGCGTCCATAACGTAAGTTGCGGCCGACTCGGCAGCATCGATTGAGTCGCCACCGGCCGCGTCGCCTTCTTCTCCGCCAGCAAGATCCATCGGCATCGTCGCCAATTGCTCGGATTCGTCGATGGAATCGATCGGCGCGCTGTCGGTTGCTGAATCGGTTGCGCTGTCTGTCGATGACGACTCGCTGCCGAATTGCTCGTCGATCAAACCTTCACGTTCACCGGCTGGAATCTCGACGATCATCGTCGCCATTGTCTCGTCGCCGCTGTCCAGCCCGGCGTCTTCGTCTTCATCGTCGGAATTGCCTTCCAACTCGAAGGTCGCCAACCCATCGTCGCTTTTGTCGGCAGCGTCGATGTCCATCGTCGCGATTGCGTCTTCGCCGTCATCGTCGTCACTGGCAAATGTCTCGGCGTCTGCCTCGTGCACATCTTCGGACGGCAACTGCATCGTTTCCTGCGTGTCGTCGCCGTCGTCGTCACTCTTGTCGGCGTCCATCTCCACCGTAGCGAGAGACTCCTGATCGGCCTTCACGCCTTCATCAAACTCATACGTGTCGCCGTTCTCCTCTGCCGATGCGTCGGCTTCATCCAACGGCATCGTCGCCAGCGACTCTTGCTCGGCGCCGGCATCCATTTCAACCGTGGCGAGAGATTCCTGGTCGTCGTCGGCCGTCGGCAGCGAGTCGGCAGGCTTGGATGTGTCTGACTTGGCAACATCGCCTGTCTCGGCCGAGACTTGCTCAAATTCGTCCGATGACAAATCGACGGTATCGCTGCCGACGGGGGAGCCGTCGTCGGAAGTTGCAACGTCATCAGTTTCGACCGTTGCGAGATTCTCTTCCGAATCTGTCGGCGCGGCTGCGCCTTCCGTCGGGTCGTCGAACTCGACCGTATCGCGGATCGTCAATGATTTTCCGCAGACCGGACACAGTCCGCTCTCAACATCGACCGATTCCAAACTCGCATCGCAGAATGAACATGTTGGCATAACGCCTCTCCGCCGTAACGAAATGTCGTTTCAAACAAACGAGATGTCATTTGTTTGCAAGTACACTGTTTCAAAAACTAAAGTTGCCTGGGGTCTTCCACGTCTTCTGTATGACGTATCCCAAGCTGTCGGCGTCGGCAACATAAGGGCCGAACGGCCATCATTCTTCTCATTCCATATTAACAACTCGCACGGTCCGTCTCTGCGACCTTTTCTCCAAACACAACTTTTCACCGAACACAGAATGTCAGCAGATATTCATTTCGACATTCCCCGCCCGCTCTGATTGACCCCTACGATCGATTCTTTCGTAACCTTCGGTACAACCGTGCAGCTCGCGAAAAGGATTCGTCGTTCAGCCCTTCCATCACAGCATCAATTTCTACGGCAGAGCGTCGCGTCACGTCGCGCGATTTCAATCGCCCGGCAATCAACACGGCACCGGCAGCCGCAAGCGAGTATGTTGCTTCAGCCGATAACGGCGACCCGCCAGAAATGTCTTCTTCGGTAGGAACAACGTCGAAATCAACCGCAACGTCTACGGAAGGTTGGCTACGTTTTGTGACCGCCCGCTTGAGGCTCGCGGCAACTGGAGCGACTGTTGAGACGGCGTACCGATCTTCGTTTGGAGTCCACCGCGACCACCGTCGATCCAATTCATTTTCGCTGCCGATTTCGTCCAACGGTGTCTGATGCTGTGGCATCACGGAAGGCAGCACGTCGCCACCGGCCTGTTGTTTGTCGTTCTGTTCGTCGGTGGGGTCATCCTTGTCCTCATCGGCGGGATCTTTCTTTCGCTCGTCTTTCTCTTCTTCATTGCCGTTCTGGCCGTCTTCGTCGGGCGTGACTTTCTCGATACTGGTCACCGTGCCCGAACGGACGTTGATATCGAACAGCAATCGTAACCGCTCTTCGCCCGCTTCGCGGAGATAAATTCGATACCGCCCATCGGGAAGCTCGCTGAACAACCGGGTCAGGTCGTTCAGCACCGTTTCGTCCAACTCGATTTCGACTGGGGTCTGATCGACTCCGACAACCCGATCACCAGTCGGAGTTAGCGGATGGATGATAATTTGCCGACCCGATGCCAGCGCGGCTTCAACAATTGCCTGCACGGCCTGTTGGGCCTGACTGGAGAGTGTAACGGGGGTGACGGCGTTGGTTGTCGCCGCCGTATCTGCCTCATCCGGGAACGCCAGCTGATCGACCTGGCCGGTGGTGTCCACCGCAACCGCACCGATGCCTTCACCCGGAATTGCCGCAGAGACGACGACCACCACCTCACTCGCACCGATGGAGATGTTCGGGTCGTTGATCACCGTAATGCGAATCAAGACAGCCGCACTGGCGTTTAATGGATTCGGATTACCCGCCTGGAACGATTGCTCCGCATTATCAAAGATCGTTCGGCCTGGCGCGAAAAAGATCTCTTCTTCCAGAGAAAACCCGTTGCCCGTTGGCAGAAATGTCTCTGGATCGACGCCCAAACCGGTATCGCTGCGGCCGACAACACTCGCCACGAACAATAACGCACCGCTCGCATCGAGTACCCCGAATTCGACAACAACGTTAAAGTTCTCTTCACCCGCTCGACCGAAATTGAAATTGACTTCGGCCACACCGATGTTAGTAACGTCGGGAATATCGATGCCGTTCAGTGGGGTAATGACTAAATTAGGAACGTTGGACGACACTCGCCCCGTACCGCTTTGGAAAAACACGCCGTCCTCAACCTCCGTCGTTCCATCAGGAGTGCCGGTAATCGTTCCCGTGCCTTCGACCAACAATTCGTTTTCTAAGTCGCTAATGGTCGTGTCGTCGTTGATATCCAGAATGCCAGATCCGGCATCAAGCGTGATGTCGCCATTACCGCCAGTCGCACTCACCTGACGATTGACGGTCAAATTGCCATCGTTGAGGCTGGTGAGGCTGATGTTCCCACCTGCCGTCGCGAGAACCGGTGCATTGACTGTCAGCGGACTGGCGTTGGTGATGGTGATACTGCCGCCGATCGCGTCGTTTGTCACACCGATAAGTTCACCTGCCAGGCTGTCGAGTCCATCGACAGTACCGATAACGCCACCGCCATCCAATCCGGGGCCGGAATTGACGATCTCGATGTTACCGGCCGCCATATTCGGACTGGCTGCCGTATTCAATGCGGCAATTACATTCACCTGAGTTTCAATGGGGTTGTTGACATCGCCAATCCCGTTCGTCGCCTGCAGAGCCACCCTGTCAGCTACGATGTCGAACATGCCGGGAACATCAGGAATGTCGTCGGTGATCGCGCCGTTTCCGCCGGTCCCAACGTTGAGATGGACAAAGCTCCCGACTGACAAGTGATTCAGAACTTGGATGATTTCAAGGTCATCTGTTTCCGCAATTTGTATGTTGCCCGTCATCGTATTATCAACATTGATTGAGCTGACGGTGGTCTCGATGGCGTTGCTCGTTCCCACGCCGTTAACCGATTCGATAACCAGTCGTCCGTTCGGTGCATCGATATCGACGTTCGTATCACCCGCGTCGGTCACCGCACCGCCCGCGAAAATTTGGACGGCTACGTCAGTTGTATTTGTTGTCGAAAGGCCGCTCAGTTGAATGTCGCCGTTGCGTGCCTCGAACAGGATTGTGCCACTACCCACATCAACCGTTGCGCCGTCTTCCATTGTGACGGAACCGGCAATCGACGTGAGGGAGACATCGCCACCACCGGTGACAATGCGGCCCGTTGCACTGAAATCAATGTCGCCGCTTGTCGCGATGAAAGTGAAACTTCCGCCGCCGGTGTCGGTCACATTATCAACCAGCAATTCATCGTCGGTGTTGCCGGTGTTGACTGGACCGGTAATCGTCAGTCCGCCTGCCGAATCGTTGAGCGTGAATGCTCCGCCGCGTGTGATGGCGTTCACAGTGTTGACGGTGTTCGTCGTGCTGTCGAGCTGAATCACACCGGCCGTGCTGGCGGTGAGAGTATCGACGAAGATGGCTTCGCCACCTTGTGTGACGTCGCCGGTGATGTTCTGGCCGACGCCGAGAATGAGCGCGGCGGCCGGCCCGGTGATCTGGCTGAGCGTGACCGCGGATGCGTCTTGAATAGTGATCGTCGTTGCAGCGACGGCGGCCACCTGAATTCTACTGGCCGAGCCGGCTCGCAAATTGATCGGTCCGCCGTTGCCGTCGAGCGAGACGGTGCCGGTCATTGTCGCCGAGCCAATGATTGCGTTGCCCGACATTTGGATGGCGTTGTCGGTCCCCGCGCGGGTACCGGTGATCGCGATGTTGCCCACCCCAGTTGTGCCAACGGCGGCGCCGGTGCTGACTTCGACACCGTGATTCAGCGAGCTGCCGGCCAAGCCGTTCGTGCCGCCGGTACCGGCGATCGCGATGTCTCCGTCAATGCTTGCCACCTGTGTGCCAGCTCCATCGATGCGGACACCTTCGTTGCCGTTGTTACCCGCGCCGCCGGTGCCGGTTATTGTCACCAACGCGGCCGTGCGACCGGCCACGTCCTGTCCCATCGAAGCAATCATGGAATCGTTCGTGATAAACACACCCAAATTGTTTTCGCTGCCTGCGCTGCCGTCGCTGCGCGCGGTGCCGAGGATTGTCAGGTCGCCGTCCACGCTTGTGACCTGCGCATCCTGCACGAACACGCCAATATTTGCATCATCGCCCGTACCACCCGTGCCACGAATCGTTACTAAGGCCGCCGTGCGGTTGGGAAGGTCCTGTCCCGTCGAGGAAACTGAGGAACCAATGATGTTGACGCCGAAGTTGCTGGAGGCACCATTACCCCCTTCACCCGTGATGGTAATATCGCCGTCCACGCTCGTCACCAAAGTGGCTGCACCGCTGATTTCCACACCCACGTTGGTGCCACGAATGGAGTCGGCCCCGGTGCCGGTAATTGTTACCAGCGCCGCCGTGCGGCCGGTCCCGCTGTCGTCCACGCCCGTTGAAGAGACAACTGTGCCGCTTGCGATGTTTACCCCGAAATTCAAAGCACTATCGGCGGCCCCGTTGCTTCCGCCGGTACCGGTAATCACGATGTCGCCATCGACACTGGTCACCAGTGTGTTGGCATCATCGATGCGGACGCCATCGTTGTTGTCGCGGCCTCCGCCGCCGGTGCCGGTGATCGTGATCAGTGCGGCCGTTGCACCGCCTAGATCCTGTCCCGTCGAGGAAACCACAGCCTGATCGTCTATCTCCACACCACGGTTGTTATCGCTGTCGGCTCCTGCATTACTCCCGCCGGTGCCGGTAATCGTAATGTCGCCTTCCACACTCGTCACCAGTGTATTGGCACCTGTGATGCGAACGCCTTGATTGTCATCATCGCCCGCACCACCGGTACCGCTGATAGTGATCGCGGCTGCTCCGGCCCCCGTGCCGGTCGATGTGATTGTTGAACCGGTCTGTAGAACCACCCCTCGATTGAGATCCGTCAGACCGGTGCTGGCACCTTGGCCGTCGAGCGTGATTGTGCCACCCGGATTGGTCGCTCCCGACCCGGTGGTGATGTCGGCGTTGGTGAGCGTGATGCCGGTGAAATCGCCTGCCGTCGTGCCGGCCTGATTGGCCAGCAATGAGATGTCCCCGTCGAGTGTGGTGATGCTCGAACCGGTGTTCAACACGATGTCGCGCGACGCGGTGAGGCTGACTGCGCCGGTCGTCGCTGCTGTCGTGTTGATCGCGACATCAACGGCGACGTTGATTGTGCTGGCGGTTACCGACAAATTGCCGGTGTTGCCTGCCGCCCCGGAGCCGAGCGTCAGGTCGGTATTCAGGTTGACGGTATCGGTTCCCGTCTGTCCGTTGATTGTCAGCGACGCGTCAAATCCTGTGTCGAGGGGTTCAACAGTAATGACATCGTTACCGTCGCCTGAGTTGACGGTGAGAGATTCGCCGGGATTAACAAATGTGACAATCTCGCCGAAGTCCGAGTCGGCCGCAGTTCTTCCGGCGGCGTCTGCCAGCGTGATCGTATCGTTGTTGTTGCTGTAGTTGAGTGTGAGATTATCGACCGAGACGAGCTGATCGATCGGCTCCAATCCGGTGTAGGTGATTGCGAACGATCCACCGGCTCCAACGCCATCGTCGTCGATGGTGACGCTGCCGGTGGTTTCGCTATCGAACTGGTGAACGATGCTGCCGATGATGTCGGTTCCCGCACCGCCGATTCCGCTGCCCGACGTGACGTCGTCGTTGGTGATGATGAGCAGATCGTCTCCGCCGGTTCCGCCATCGAATTCAATCGCGCCGGTGAAGTCGTTCAGGAAGTTGTTGTTGGTTCCCTGTTCGGTGAGGACCACGCTGATCGCGTCGTTCTGGCCATTCTCGCCGACGACTTGAATGGTATGTCCACTCGAGATCGAGCGGGCATCGAACAGCGTCATACCGACGAAGACTTCGATGTTGGTATCGTTACGGCGGATGGTGAAATCGTCGGCGGCCCCTGCGTTGGCTCCGGAAACGACAACGACACCGCCCTGCACGTTGAGTGCAACATCGTTGCCGTCACCGCCGCGATAAGTAATGCGGGCATTCAGCCCGACGACACCGCCGAAATCGGTAATCACAGTGTTCTCGGCCAGACCGGCGAAAGTTCCCGTGATGAATGTTCCCGCGACCTGATCGTTACGAAGGATGACAAACTGATCGCCCGCCGTCGGCGTGAATGCGTCAAACTCTCGATTCAAGACGGCGTCGTTCAAATCGATACTGCCGGTGACGATGAGCTGATCGTGATCGTTGGCGGTATTTCCGGGTGCTGTGCCGAGCAGATCGACATCGAAGCTGGTGCTGTTGCCGCCGCTGTAGTTGAGTCCGCCGATGGTGAGGACACCTGGAATCTGCGTGCCGTCGGGTGTAGCGGGGGTGATTTGCCCGGTACCAGTGACATCGACCGTGCCACCGACCGTGCCGATTCCTGCCAGCGTGGCATCGTTGTTGACGTTGACATTGCTGGCGGCTGTCGTCGTTCCATCGACAATCAACGTGCCGGCATCGACGATTGTCGTGCCGGTGTATGTGTTGACGGCGTTGAGATCCAGCACACCATTGCCGGTCTTCGTCAAGTCGCGAGCGCCGCCGGTTTCGCCGATGGCTCCGTTTAACGTCAGCGTGAATCCGGCATCAACGTTGACGGTGGTATCGGCCGCGAGCGTTACCGCGCCGCCGGAGAGTGTGTTCGAGAGAACGTTGAGGGCGCCAACTCCCGCCACACCGCTGCCGTTCAGCGTGAGGTTCTCGTTGCCAATGTCGGCTGTGACGACGGTCAAGGTGGCACCGTTCTGGACAATGGTGCCGCCGGCGTCGGTGCCGAGTGCGGTATCGGTTTCAGTCCGCAGCGTGCCGGTTGTGATGTCGGTCGTTCCGATGTAGTCGTTGTTTCCGGAAAGGATCAGCGTTCCCGCGCCGGCCTTGTTCAAGCCGGCACCACTGACGACTCCGCTAAGCGTCAATTCATCACCCGCGCCGACAACGCTCACTGTCGAAGTTGTATTGAGATCGACCGTGCCGGTGACCAGTGAAGTCCCGGTTGCCGTCAACGCGCCGTTGCCGCCGACTCCGGTGCCGTTGAGCGTGAGCGATTCATTTCCAATATTGATGCCACTCAAGTTGAGCGTCGCACCACCCTGCACCAGCGTTCCGGCCGCGTCTGTACCGAGAGACGCGTTGTTGGTTGCGTTCAGCGTCCCCGCAATAACGGTTGTCAGTCCTTGATAGGTATTGGCCGCAGAGAGAGTGAGTTGTCCGACACTGTCTTTGAGCAGACCTGCCGCGCCACTGATGATGCCGGAGATCGTCGATGCGTTGTCGCTCACCGTCAATGTCAGGTCTTGGTTGAGCAACGTGGCCGCGTTGATTGTCAGCGTGGAATTGTTCGTGACCGCGTCAATTTCGACGCCGCCGGCATTGATCGTCAGCGTGTCCGCCGCCGCGTCGCCGAAGGTCACGTTTCCATTGGACATGAACGTCAAGTTCTCGAGCGCGACATTCTCATCAAAGACGTTGTCCGTTGTACCGCCGGTTGTCACATTGCCACGGAAGGTTACCTCGCCGGCACCGCTGTTCTGTACAATTCCCCCGGCGGTCTGCACGGTTTGCCCGAACAGCGTGTTGCCGGTGGAGTTGATGTCGATGGCTGGCGTGACCGCCGAGCCGGTTCCGATGGCCGCCGTGTTTCCGACGGTGCCAACAAACGTTGTTTGGGCGCCAATGTTCAGCGTGAGATTGAACGGACCGTTGACCGTGCCGTTGAACGTGAGGCCGGTGCCGCCGGTATCGGTCAGCGCGATGCTGTTGGTCAACTCGACGTTGTCGTTGAATGTTAGCGTGCCACCCTGCGCGGTGATGTCGGCATCCAGCTGCGTCGTGCCGAGGGCGTTGGTGGTCAGGCTGGCGAGCGCATTGTTGCCACCCAGTTCAGCGTTGATGTCGGTGGTGCCGGTGGTGTTCAAAGTGAGATCAACGTTGCCGTCAATCGTGTCATTAACAGTGATGGTGTCGGCGCCGGTTTCGACGGTAAGATTGTTCGTCAGGGTTAACGCCGAGGTCACAGTGGCTGCGCCGGCATTGGCAGTCCCCACAACAACGAGGTCGGCATCGATGCGGTCGAGTTCGGCATCGGACAGTTCAAGGGTGTCGGCCGCCACGTCGGTCGTCGATCCAAGATCGATGGCATCGCCCGCTTCTGTCGATCGAATCTGCACCGTCTGTCCGGTCGCCGTGATGCTGCCGGCCACTTGCACGTCGATGATGTCGGCCGTGTAGGTGTGAGTTCCACCCGTCGATTCAATATCTGCCGCGACTGCAAATCGGGAGTTGACTGCATCCAATGTGACGTCGATGGTCGTCGTGGCATCGACGTTGTTTGAGATGCCGATTCCCTTGT
>CAUZOL010000037.1:0-33102 GCA_963581435.1 Planctomycetota bacterium | reverse complement strand
AGCCGAATCCGCGGTTACGTCTCGACGCTCCGCAAAAACGACCTGAAAATCCTGGACGGCATCCAATCCGCCTTCCACCAGTCCCCCAACCTGCCAGCGCACATCTTCGTCACTGGGTAGTTACGTTACCGAAAACAAAGAGACGCCGTTCCATGTACCGTGTTTTAGTCACCGATAAATTATCCGCCGCCGGCCTTCGCCTTCTGGAAGACAATCCTGAAATTGAACTCGACGTTCGCAGCGGGCTTTCGCCGGAGGAAGTTCGTGAAGCGCTGAACGACTCCGACGGCATTGTGATTCGCAGCGGAACCCAGCTCACGCCGGAGTTGCTCGCCGGGCAAAAGCGTTTGAAGGCAATTGTGCGGGCCGGTGTGGGGGTCGATAACATTGATCTGCCGGCGGCCACCCGCGAGGGAATCGTGGTGATGAACACGCCGGCCGGCAACACCACCAGTACCGCCGAACACACCATCGCCATGATGCTTGCCTTGTCACGAAATATCGCGCCGGCGGCGGCCAGCATGCGGGCAGGAAAGTGGGAGCGAAAACTATTCACCGGCACCCAATTGGCCGGAAAAACGCTCGGAGTGATCGGACTCGGCCGTATCGGGCAGTCGGTCGCTCAGCGGGCGATGGGCCTGGAAATGAAAGTGGTCGGCTACGATCCGTTTCTTTCCGCCGAACGCGCCGCCGAGCAGGGCATCGAACTGTATCGCGACGTCGATGAACTCGTCGTCCGCTGCGACTACGTGACGGTTCACACCCCGCTGACCGACGAGACGCGCGGCTTGATCAACGCCGAACGGCTTGCCAGTATGAAAAAGGGAGTCCGCATTATCAACTGTGCCCGCGGCGGTATTGTTGATGAAGACGCGTTGGCCGACGCAGTCGAAGCCGGGCATGTGGCCGGCGCGGCGCTCGACGTGTTCGTTGAGGAACCGCCGCAGAACACCAGGCTGCTCGAACTCCCACAGGTACTTACCACACCGCACCTCGGCGCCTCAACCGCCGAAGCGCAGGAACTTGTTGCGGTTGAAGCAGCCGACATTCTGTCCGGTTTTCTCCTGCGAAACGAAATCCGCCACGCGGTGAACATGGTCCCTGTTTCAGCAGCGGAGATGGCAGACCTGCAAAGCTATCTCGACCTCAGCTATCGGCTCGGCCTGCTGCTCGCCCAGCAGAATCAAGCGGGCGGACTGAAGTCGGCAACGGTCCTGTTTCGAGGCGATGTCGCCGGTCGCAACACGCGCCTGATGACCTCCGCATTCGCCGCCGGTCTGCTGGAATCGGCTTTCGACGAGAACGTCAACGTCGTCAACGCACAGGTCATTGCCCATGAACGCGGCATTGAAATCACCGAATCGAGTACGTCCGAAAGTGGCGCGTTCTCGACGATGATCAGTGCAACGATTCAAACCGATGGCGGCGAACTAACCGCCGCCGGCACGACGTTTGGCGAAGAGTTTCTGCGGTTGGTCCGGCTTGGGCCGTTCCCGCTGGAATCGTACCTGGATGGGCTGTTGCTCATCTATCGCCATCGCGACGTACCGGGGTTGATTGGCTACGTCGGCACAATTCTCGGTCGGCACGACGTCAACATTGCGCACATGGCATTAGGCCGGAAGCAGAATGTTCCCGGCGGTGACTCGGTCGCCGTTCTCAATCTCGACAACGCACCATCGCCCGAGGCGTTGGCCGAAATCGCCGAACATGCCAATGTCACAGGAATCGAAGTCGTCCGGCTCCCACCCGCCGGCGCTCCGCTGCCATGGTTGGTGCGGCAAACAGGCGAATAAGAAAAGTGAAAGCGACAAAGCGTTCCGCGCTGACTCGTTTATAGGAAGGGGCGGCTGGAGTCGAACGACGGCAAGATCTCGGCAATCTCGCGCAAGTGTCGTCCGATCTCCAGCCGACCTCAGGAAGGCGTTTCAAATTCAGCGTCCGTATTCGCTTGTCTACGGAATCGTTCGGACATTCCGGGACAGATTCGGCGCGAACACAGTGCTACTTCGCCGACGGTTAAGCGATCTTGGGCGAATTCCGGAAAGTTTTATCTTTCCGGCAGCTTTTCGCCAATCACCCCTCGCGAATCGCTTTGGAGATATCGAGAATCGCCTGCTTGCCATCACCAAACAGCATCAGCGTGTTTTCGGCGGCGAACAACGGGTTGGGGATTCCGGCGAAACCCGGGCTGAGGCTGCGTTTGATGACGATCACAGTGCGAGCTTTATCGACGTCGATGATCGGCATGCCGGCAATCGGGCTGTTCGGATCGGTGCGGGCTTCCGGATTGACGACGTCGTTGGCTCCCACCACGATGGCGACATCCACCTGATCGATCTCCGAATTGATGTCGGCCATTTCCTTCAGTGCTTCGTAGGGAATTTCGGCTTCGGCCAGCAGCACGTTCATGTGTCCCGGCATGCGACCGGCCACTGGGTGAATGCCGAACTCCACCGTTGTCCCCGCAGCGATGAGCATTTCGCTCAACTCGCGAACGGCATGTTGCGCCTGGGCGACGGCCATGCCATAACCCGGCACAATCACCACTCGCGACGCCACCGATAGCAGCATGGCGACTTCATCGGCTGAGGTCGATTTGACTGTCGTATAAACTTCGTCGGCCGATTGCACGGGACCGCTGGCCTGCATCGTGCCGAACAGCACGTTGGTCAGCGAGCGATTCATTGCCACGCACATAATCTGCGTGAGGATGACACCCGAAGCACCGACCAGCGAACCGGCGATAATCAGCACATTGTTGCCCAGTACGAATCCGGTCGCCGCCGCCGCTAATCCGGAGTAGGAATTTAAGAGCGCGATAACCACCGGCATGTCGGCCCCGCCGATGCCGACCACCAGAAACACGCCCAACACCAAGGCCGCCGTAACCACCAGCCAATAATACAGCGATGCATGTTCCGGCTGTGTGACCAACAATCCCGCCCCGCCAAGACAGGCGGCCAGCAACAGGCCGTTGAGCGCCTGCATGCCAGGGAAGCGGATGTTCTGAATGAACTTGATTTCCTGTAGCTTGGCGAATGCGATCAGGCTTCCAGAAAACGTGATTGCTCCGATCAGCCCCGACAAGGCGGTCGAAACGAGGCCGGCGATTCCAACGTCACCCTTGGTAATTGCGTCGCTGCTGTTGATGAGATAAGCACCGGCAACAAGCACCGACGCACCACCACCCAAGCCGTTGAACAACGCGACCAACTGCGGCATGTCGGTCATCTGGATCTTGACCGCAAGCACAAGTCCAGCGATCGCTCCGATCACCAGCCCGACGATAATGAGCGTCAGGTCGAAGTCGGCGCTGAACAGTGTCACCACGACAGCGACCAGCATGGCCAGCGCGCCGAAAAGGTTCCCGCGGACGGCAGATCGCGGATGTGTCAGCCCTTTCAGACCGACAATGAACAGGACTGCTGCCAACAGGTAGCACAGATCGCGTATTTCGGGACTCACGGTGAAATCATCTCATCAAGAATTGCGTACACAAAAACCAATCAAAATCACATCCCCAAAGCCCACGGGTCACAGCCCTGGGATCGAGTCCAGCAAATCATTTCTTCTTACGAAACATACCCAGCATGCGGTGCGTCACGAGAAATCCGCCTACCACATTGACGGTCGCCAACGCAACCGCGAGCACACCGAGCGTTTTTCCTAGTGGATGGGCATTTATTCCCAGTGAAGCAATCGCACCCACCAACGCGATACCGGAAATCGCGTTCGATCCGGACATCAGCGGCGTGTGCAGCGTCGGCGGAATCTTGGTGATGATTTCGAAGCCGATAAAAATTGCCAGCACGAAGACCGTCAACAACAAAACCGCAGTGCCGGCCCCGGTGTCGCCCTTGGCCGTTTCGGTGGCAAGAATCAGTGTGTGGATAAACATTGTCGACTCACTCAGCTGGAATGTTATCAATTTTGTTTTTGAATCTGAGGTCCGAACGCCGCTTGCGATTTAGCGGAACGTGACTACTCGTCGTTTTCCGATTCCTTGGCTTCGGTACTCTCCGCCGCCGTTTCTGCCGCCGTCGGTTCAATCTTCAACGGTTCAATCTTCAGCGGTCCGAGTTTCAACAGATCACGAATTCGCGCGTTAACAATTTCACCGTCACGGGTCACCATCGTGTCGCGGATGATTTCGTCTTCCATGTCGAAATCCAGCTGGCCGTCTTTCACCATGTTCAACAGGAAGGTGGACATGTTGCGGGAGAACATCTGGCTGGCATGATACGGCACCGTAGCAGACGCGTTGGTGGGGCCGAGAATTGTCACGCCGCCGGTCACCACGGTTTTGTCGGCTTCGGTCGGTTCACAGTTTCCGCCGCGTTCGGCAGCGAGATCGACAATGACCGAACCGGGTGCCATCCCGCTGACCATTTCGGCAGTGACGAGAATGGGCGATTGTCGCCCGGGAATCGCAGCCGTGGTAATGACCACATCGCTTTCGGCGATGACCTCCGTCATCATCTCACGTTGACGGCGGTAAAACTCCTCGTCCATTTCTTTGGCGTAACCGCCGGCGGTTTCCGATTCCTCCGCTTCGAGTTCCATTTCGACGAACTTGCCGCCCAGACTTTCCACTTGTTCTTTAACGGCCGGTCGGACGTCGTATGCCCGCACCACCGCACCCAGTCGTCGCGCGGTGGCGATTGCCTGCAGTCCCGCGACGCCGGCTCCGACAACAAAAACTCGTGCCGGCGTGACGGTGCCGGCGGCGGTCATCATCATGGGAAACATGCGAGGCAGTTCGCTGGCAGCCATCAACACGGCCTTGTAGCCGGCAATGGTTGCCATCGATGACAGCACGTCCATACTCTGCGCACGGGTGATTCGCGGCACCAGTTCCAATGCGAATGCCGTCGCTTTACGCGCGGCCACATCGCCAAATGCATCTGGAGCAGATAACGGATCGCAACTTGCGATCAAACACTGTCCTTCGCGCAACTTGGCGACGTCATCGCCACCGGCTTCGGAATTCGCTCCCAACGCGCGAACCTGCACGATGACATCGGCGCGGGAGAAAACGTCGTCGCGGTCGGCGGCAATTTCGGCGCCCTGTTCGACGTAGGCTTCGTCAAGAAAGCCGGCGCTCGCCCCGGCTTCCGACTCGACGAGAACTTCAATCCCGGCCTTCTTCAGCGAGCCGAGATCTCCCGGCGTGATGGAGACGCGATGCTCTCCGGCAAATGTTTCCCGCGTGACCCCGACAATCAGCGGTGCGTTACCCTCTGGCATTCGATCAGACAATTTCGTTCAATACGGCCTGTGTGTTCATCGTCCCGTGACGTGACTGCAAGCGCAGCTCCTCGAAGAGATCCAGTTATAATCGATCGTAACACGAACCGACAGCGATTTGGAGAAATTCCCGAAGCGGGTGGAGAGTCAATTCGAATACTGTTGAATGGCGATGCTGAGTTGCCGATATCGTTTACGTTCGACTTCAGCGAAACTATCCAACGGTTTTAGCTGGCCAGACCTGACCAGTCGATTGAGGCGCGCATGCCTTCATACTGCAGGGGACCACAGGTTCGAATGGACCGTCGGCATTGTGCGGCAGGCCCGTTCAACGACACCATCCACTCTGAGAAATGGGTTGCGATGCTGACCAAAGCCTCCGGTCACGACGAGAACCAGCAGCAGAATTGCGAAGAATGCCAAAGCCAGTTTCTTGTACATCGGTTGACCTTTCGAAATCTGAACAAATCCTCGCAATTACCGGACACTTGCACGTATCTGTCTACGAACACTTGCAAGATATCTGTTGGAGCAAGTTCTCAAGAAATGAGACAAGATTTCAGGCTGTATGTCTTTGACGATCCCAATTTGCAAAATCTTCCTAGAATCAAACTATGTCCAACACAATTGCAGACCAGAACATTCGGCCGGACACCGATCCACTGCTGACACAGATCGCCGATTACGTCGCCGATTACGAAATCGACAGCGAGACCGCATTCGACACCGCGCGCTGGTGCCTGCTGGATAGTGTGGGATGTGCGCTGCTGGCGCTCAAATATCCGGCCTGTGTTCGCCATCTGGGGCCGATTGTTCCGGGA
The DNA here is from genome assembly GCA_963581435.1 of Planctomycetota bacterium. Lineage (GTDB taxonomy): Bacteria > Planctomycetota > Planctomycetia > Planctomycetales > Planctomycetaceae > JABISG01. The sequence continues at coordinate 27,031 of CAUZOL010000037.1, read as the reverse complement.
ACGAACGTACCCGATGGCGTCCCCATTCCGGGAACTGAGTTTCGGCTCGACCCGGTGAAGGCGGCATTCGACATCGGTGCGATGATCCGTTGGCTCGATTACAACGACACCTGGCTGGCGGCCGAATGGGGGCATCCATCCGACAACTTCGGCGGAATTCTGGCGGCTGCCGATTACGTCAGCCGTCGAAATCTCGCTGTGGGCGAGTCACCGCTGACAATCCGCGACGTGCTCAACGCGGCGATCAAGGCGTACGAGATTCAAGGTGTTTTGGCATTGGAAAACAGCTTCAACCGCGTGGGACTCGATCACGTTGTTCTGGTCAAAATCGCCACGACGGCAGTGGTCACACAACTATTGGGTGGGACGAAGCAACACGTAATCGATGCACTCTCGCAGGCGTGGGTTGATGGGCAAAGCCTGCGGACATACCGACATGCGCCGAATACGGGGCCGCGAAAATCGTGGGCCGCCGGCGATGCCGGGAGTCGTGGACTACGACTGGCAATGATGACACTCGCGGGAGAACCGGGACTTCCCAGTCCGCTTTCGGCGTCGGGATGGGGTTTCTGCGACGTCTCATTTGGTGGGAAGCCGGTGACGCTAGGGCAACCGCTTGGCACCTACGTGATGGAGAATATTCTCTTCAAAATTTCATTTCCGGCCGAGTTTCACGCCCAAACGGCAGTCGAATGCGCGCTGGCGCTTCACCCGCATGTGAAAGACCGCATCGAGCAGATTGAACGCATCGAAATCCGCACTCAGGAGTCGGCCGTACGAATTATCAGCAAGAGTGGGCCGCTCTACAATCCGGCCGACCGCGACCACTGCCTGCAATACATGGTCGCGATTCCGCTGCTGCATGGGCGATTGACCGCCGACGATTACGAAGACGCGGCGGCGGCCGACCCGCGAATCGACACGCTGCGCGAGAAGATGCACGCCGTCGAAGATCCCCGCTTCAGTCGCGACTATCTCGACGCCGACAAGCGTTCCATCGCCAATGCCGTGCAGGTGTTTTTCAACGACGGCAGCTGCTCCGAGATGGTTGAAGTCGAATACCCCGTTGGACATCGTCGGCGGCGTGACGAAGGCATTCCGCTGTTGGAACGCAAGTTCCGCGACAGTCTGTCGTCACGGTTTTCATCGGAACGGGCGGAGTTGCTGGCGACGGTGTGTCTCAATCCAGCCGAACTCGACGCGATGAGCGCGCCGGAGTTTCTGGAGAGACTGTGGAATTGACCCGCGCCGTCGCGAAAATCCCAAAGCGCGACCACTGGTCGCGGCTTGACAGATCTATTTGGCGGTTGCTGATTCTTTGAACAATTTCGACAGTCGCGCCTTGGTGCGGGCGGCTGCGTTCTTGTGAATCAGATTCTTGGCCGCTGCCTGATCGAGACTCTTCACGGCGAGCCGAAAGGCCGATTGTGCCGCTTCGGCATCATCGCCGGCAGCTGCAATTCGGCACCTCTTGAGCACGCCCCGTAAAGTCGTCCGCTGACTGCGGTTTCGCAAACGACGAGTCTGGCTTTGACGCAAGGATTTCTTGGCGCTGACTGAATTCGGCATGGTATCTCGACGGAAGTCTATTGAAGAAAGTGATTCTTGCTCTTTGTGCAGATGTTCACACGCGAGCAACCAAGCGGAGGCAAGAGAGAAATGCTACCTGTCGGGCCAGAAAAATACCAGTCCACGGAGGTGTTTTTGCGTGACAAGGCGCTGATTCGGGCTCGGAAACGACCAGCCCGCAGCACAAGCGAGGGTTTGGACTTATGAAACAGATACCATTCACCTGTGCGTAGCTCGGCAACCCAAACCCTTGCTTGCGCGGCGGGCTGGTATCAATCGCCTGTATCCGAATTCCCATCATCTTCGCCCGATTGCAGTTTTTCGAGCCGCGCAAGCGCGTCGCGGTATCCGTATTCGGCACCGATCACTTCGTTGTAATGGTTTTCGGCCTGGTCTCGTTCTCCTGCCTTTTCGCAGAGACGGCCGAGTACGTAGTGGGCCTTCTTAAACAAATCCGTCCGCTCAATGGGATTGACAATCTCGACCGCCTTTTCAAGCTGCCTTCGTCCCAGCTTTTCATTCTTGGCGTTAATGAAGCACTCGCCCAGCAAAACGAGGACATCGCATTCCAGCCGTTTGTCGGCAGTACACTGCTGCAAGAGTGGGATCGCTTTGGGGAATTGCTTTGCCTGGATGAAACGCTTGGCGAGTTCAAATTTCAGATGGCTGTCTTTGGGGTATCGTTCGATGCGGCTTTGGAAGATTTCGACCTCTCGCTGCCAAAGTTCTTTGTGCAGCCCCGCAGCAGTCTTGCGCGCGGCTTCATCGTCTTTATTGCTACGCGCTGCTTCCTTGGCCAATTCGAAATTGTACCGCAACTGCTCCAGTTCGGCGTCTTCGACCAGTTCGCGGATGTTCTGATCGCCGCCGGATGCGTCGAGTGCCGTTCGCAACGCGCTGGTTGCCTCGTCGTATCGTTTTTCACTCCTGTAGAGCGCGGCCAATTTGACGTAGTTGTCGGGGTTCGATTCGTCTTTGCGGATTGCGCGTTGCAGGTCGGCCTCGGCTGAGACGCCGGGACCATCGACCGACTCGGGCATCTTCGATTGCGATGGGCGATCGAGATCGTAGGCGGTCTGTTTGACGTCGCGGGTGTTGTCGGCATCTTCGTAGCCGCCGCGCACCATCACCGACTCAGCATCGACGTGTGTCATTTTCGAGCGCGCTTCGCCATCCGTCGGATCGAGTTTGTGAGCACGCTCCCACATTTTTCGCGACGCCGAAAAGTCGCCGATCTCTTGCAGCAACGCCGCCAGCGTGCGGACATACTCTTTGTTATCAGCTTCACTCTTTACGGCATCTTCCATCGAGTGTCTGGCGATTTCGATGTATCCCGCCTCTCGGCAGGCGACGCCCAGTTCAAAATTCAGATGGGCATCCCACGGATTAACCTGCAGCCCTTCTTCGGCCGCTTTGGCGATAATCTCCCAATCGGTCTCTTTCGACATACGGGCCTTCTTAATTCGCGTGCGAACCTTGATCAGCCCCATTTTTGCGATTTTCCCAGCTCCACTGCCGTTGTCCTTGTACTTCTTGCGCTGCGATCCGCGCAGCACCTGTCGGTACATCAGGTTTTCCGGCACGAAGGTGACGCACTGACCAAACATGCTGACAGCGAAATCCCAGTTTTCCGCCGTCATTGCTTCGGAGCCTTTGCGGAAACATTCGCCCGCCAGTTTCTTTTTCTGGTCGTCGTCCATTGGGTCTTCTTGTCGAGGTTTTCGGTTGACCGGATGGCTCAGGACAAACCTTGCCTGCGCTCCAGCGCGACCGGAGATGTGACCGTGTCATTGATCAAACTGCCAGCGTTCAATCTATCACACGGCGATTCGGCATACCAGACAGAGTCGCTGGGGAAAAACGGGTGGGGTCGTTTGAAATCAGCCCTTTTCCCTCAAACCACAAGCAGCAAAACCCAGTTGGCAAACAGCAGTGCCAACAGTGAGTAACCGAAGACAGCCGGGATTCGTTTGCCCAACGGCCGGGGGTTGGAACCCAGCAGTCCGACGGCCCGGTAGGGGATTTGCAGCAGAAATGACAGGGCCAGCAACCAGCCGAGGCGATGGACGTTTAACGAATCCTGCCAGTGGCCGGCAGCCAGATGGACGAAACTGCGTGTCAGCCCGCAGCCGGGACAGCCGCGCTGAATGAGCATTCGCGAAGCGCAGGTGTGAGGCAACGGGTACGCCTCAAAGCCACGGACGGCAACCCGGTCGCCGTCAACAACTTTCAGTGCGAAGGAAGCCAGCAACACCAATGCGACACCGATGAGAACCCAGCGGTGCCGACTCCGGATCACTTCGCGGCGGCGGGCATCGAGCGCAGCGGCGTCTTCGACCAACGGCCGCTCATCACCCGCCCGTTTGCCAATTGTGTGCTGCTCGTCGATTGCGTCCATCGACATGCGTGCCGGTGTCCGTTTCAGTAAATGATCAGATCGTTAAGGCTTCTCGGGCAACTCGACAAGCAGGATGCGTTGGACGTTTTGGGTTTGTGACGTGTTGATCGCACGGCTCATGCCGTTGGCCGTTACGTTGATGTCGCCGCCGAAGGTGTATTCCGTTTTCATCGAGACAACGCGGCCCAGTTCGGGGTCGAAATGTATCGTCCCGCTTGAGTCGCTCGCCGACAGCGTACCTGTGACCTCGGCACCGTTGGCCTTAATGTCGATGTCGATCGACAACTCCAGGGTGACGGTGAATTTTTCGGTGGCAACGTCGCCGACTTTGTCGGGGCCAACGTAGTTGTAGACTCGTTTTCCTTTGGCATGGCCAATTCCCTGCAGATCGGCGTTGAATTCCGTCTCCCACGAATCGCCCGGCTCGACCGGCTTGTCGCTGAAGACAATAAATCGTTCGGAGAAGTTCAATTTGGCGGCATCGTCGCTGGCCCCACCGGCGAATTGGACACCAAGGGGATTGTCCTTCAGCAAATCGCCAAGCAGTTCTTTGTAACCGCCAACCGCCTTGACTTCACCCAGCGGCGAGGTGGTTACGGAGACGGCGGCAGTCGCCAGTCGATCGTAGATGGAGCCGAGCGCCTCGCTGAGTACCGAACCGCGTTCCTGCTCATCGGCTGTCGAGTCGAATTGGAATTCCCCAACCGGATCGATTTTGAGTTTGACCTTGAGCTGCTGCGTCTCGGTGCGGAAATGAAAATCCCCCTTGTTGTCGGTCTTCTCCAGTGACCATTGGTTGATACTCGTCTGCTTCATCGTGGTGACGATCTTCTGTTCGCCAATGGTCTGCGTCTGCTCCATCGACAGCGTGGTCTGATAGCGTGGTTTCTCTTTTGTTGTCGGCTTGTAGCGGAAGGGGACGGCGTCGTCGGCACGGACGATTCCTCCGATGAATAGCAGCGACAACGCGCAAGCGAGCCATTGGGTTTTCTTGGTCATCACGGAAATCTCCAGTCTGTGAATTTTCAGGTTCACGTTTGTGCGTTATCCGACGATGTATTCGACCTCGCCGTTGCGGCAAGCGCATTGCTCGGTTTGATACCGATCAAAACGTCGTCAGGTGTCATTTGGATCTCAATACAATCGTCATATCATGGCATCGGACGGGACAGCCGCCCTTGTTCACATGGTTCCGGTCACCTCGCCACCGACGAGCAGAATATCGTCGCGCGACCGCTGTCGCGCGTCTTCCACAAAACCGTGGATGTGATCGTTCAACGGGAGCGCGTGGCCGACGAGCAATTGCCGCGCGGCTTGCCTGACCAACGGCAGATCGGGACTGGGTTGGCACGATTCCGAGACGCCATCGCTGAACAGAAAGAAGCGATCGTGCTGTTTTAACTGCACCAGTCGCTCCTCGAATTCTTCGGTCATCGAAACTCCCAACGGCATACCGCCGGCGCTGGGGGCCAATTCAATCTCCTCGCCCTTTCGCAACAGCACGGGTGGATGCAGGCCGGCCGTCGAGTAGTACAACAATTGAGTTTGCGGAAACCACGTGGCAATGCACGCCGACGTGTAGAGATCGTTGGCCCCAAGGGCCAGCAGTTCGGTGTTCAACCAATCGAGACACCGGGCCGGCTGCGAGGTGAGATTCACGCAACGCTCCAACTCGGTTCGCAGCAGCGAAAGCGCCAAGGCCGACTTGGTGCCGTGATACATGGCATCGAAAATGCAAAACACCCACTGCTCGCCCGCTTCGACACAGAGAAAGCAATCGCCGCCCAACATACCACTCGGCGCGTATACCACTTCGAGAAACACCCCGGGAATGCCAATGCGACGCGATGGGGTGAGACGATCGTGAACGACGGCCGCAAGATGCCGAATTTCCTCTTCGGGGTTTCTATCGACAACTTCGACCGTGTCGTTAATAACGCCGTCTACGGTGTCGCGGATCTCAGTGTCGCGTGCAACAACCAGATCGAACTTGCCGACGAGCAATCGGTCGCCGCTGCTCAACGGGGATTTCTGAACGCGGTTCGCGTTGACGTAGGTCCCGTTCATACTACCGCAGTCTTCCACAAAGCACTCGTCGTTTTCAATCCAGATGCGGCAGTGCTGTCGTGAAACACTGCGATGATCGAAACGGATGTCGGCGGCTTCATCGCGGCCGAGCATCACCGGCTTCGAGGAAATATCCTGGCACCAGGTCTCAGGTGAAACGTCGGTGAGGGTCAGGACCAGGGCCATAACGGGTTCCGAATTGGGAACAAACGCGAATTATAGTGGACAACGATTTCCGAATGATGACCGGCGAAAATGCGCTGTATCGCAATATTCCGACGGCCATCACGTCTTTTTCATTCTCGCAGAAACTGAGCCTGACGCAAAGGAAAAACCGCGTCGTCTACAAATACTTAGGCCCCCCGGTGAACAGACCGAGAGCCAGCGTGCGTTGGATTGCACGGTTTCTGCGGAATGATCGGGCCACTGCGGCCTATTGAGGTTCAGATGACAAATATCGCGTCTCAAAGCCCACGGGCTACGTCCCGCGGGATCGAATGCTGCAACACCGCCCTGCGCTTAAACTCCTTCGATCTCCCACCCCTTCCGATACGTCTTGCCCAGCAACTCGTTTGCTCGGGGAATGTTGGTGACTTTGAGTGATTTGGGGTCGTATTCAATCGTTTCGCCAATGCGGTAGGCGACGTTGCCCAGCAGGACGATCTCGGTGAACGGTCCGGCATAGCCGAAATTGCTGCCCGTGCGGCTGCCCGTCTTGCAAGCATCGATCCACTGCCGATGATGCCCCGGCGATTTCGGCAGGAACGGTTCGGGCGCCTTGAATTCGGCGAATTTCTCCTTAGGTAGAAGCACGGGATTACCGCCGTGTTGAACGGCGATGCGTCCCTTCTTACCGATAAACAGCAGCCCGTTCATCGGCAACTCGCTCGCAATCTCAGGCTTGGGTTTCGCTTCCCCTTCGTACCAGTAGACATTCACCGGCGCAAGTTTGCCTCGCTGGCCGAACTCGAAGCGCGTCTCCATCCATTTCGGGCCGCTGAATGGATTCGGCTTGGGCCCCTTCGATGTGACCTTGACCTTCCCGCCCAATTCGAGTGCCCAGAAGGCCGGGTCCATCAGGTGAATGGCCATGTCGCCAATGGCACCACAACCAAAATCCCACCAGCCGCGCCATTTGAACGGAACGTATGCAGGATGGTAATCGCGGTTGGCCGCCGGTCCCAACCAGAGATCCCATTTCAGATTCGACGGAACCTCTTGCTTGCTCGACGGTTTGTCGAGCCCCTGCGGCCACCACCGTCCGGGCCGATCGGTAATCACGTGCACCTCGTGCACCGGTCCGATTGCGTCGGACTTCAACAATTCGACGAGCCGCAGGTAGCCGGGGTGTTCGTGGTTCTGCGTTCCCATTTGCGTGGCGACTTTCATCTTCGCCGCCGTCTGTGCAATGAGCCGCGCTTCGCGAACGGTGTGCGTGAGCGGTTTCTCGCAATAAACATGCAGCCCCCGCCGCATCGCCCGCAGTGTTGCCGGCGCGTGATGATGATCGGGCGTGGCAACGACGACCGCGTCGAGGTCTTTCTGTTCGAGTAGTTTGCGGTAGTCGAAATACTTCTTCGCGTTCTTATGTTTTGCTCCAGCAGCGTTCAGCCGGTTTTCGTCCACGTCACACAGGGCGACAATGTTTTCGCCGGCGACAGCCGCCAGATCGCTCGCCCCACGACCACCAACTCCAATCGCGCCAATGTTCAGCCGCTCGTTCGCCCCCAGAACACGATCGGGCCGCAACAACGGCAATGAAAGACCAGCCGCAGCAAGGCTGGACGACGTCTTAATGAATCGGCGACGGGAAATGTGTTTGGTCATGGTTGGATCCTTGTGTTGTTTGCGCTGGGAAGACGGTTTGAATATCGAATATTGAACAAGGAATGTCGAATTAAGAAGGCAAATACATGGATACTTCTCGGTGGACAGATGCGTTCTTTCAGGTTTCAATTCGACATTCAAGATTCCTTGTTCGATATTCGATATTCACTTGTTTCAACCCGTTGATACGCTCTGCACGTGTCCTTTGTTGGCTGCATCGTAAATCGCGTACACAGTCTCAATCGCGTGCAGGCTGTCGGCGTTGCTGATGGGCGGCTCCTGCAATCCGGCGCACGCTCGCACCGCCGCCTGCACGAACTGTGTGTAGCCGCGCGGCTGTTTCGAGCCGTCGAATTCCTGAACCTGTCCTTTATTCTTTCCGCGCGTGCTGTACCAGTGCAGCGGCTTGTCTTTCATCTGCTCGAGATGCAGCCAGCCGGACGAACCCCATATTTTGATGTGCGAATGATAGCCGCGATCGAGGTAGTAACCCGAGGTTAGCGTGCCGAGCGTGCCGTTGTCGAACTGCAAACTGGCGGCGGCGGAGTCTTCGATATCGATCGGTTGTCCGCCCACGTTGGCCGTGAAGCCAGCCACCTGTTTGATCTTTGCACCGGTGATGAAGACGGCGAGATCGAGCCAGTGAATGCCGAGCCAGATCAAATGTCCGCCGCCGGACCGATCCTTCTTGGCGAACCATGTTTTGTGATACGAGGGCCGCGTGAGACGGGTCTGGTCGGCAATGAGATGCATATCGACGCCGTAGACCTTGCCGATGTCGCCGTCTTCGATCAGCCGACGAGCACGTTGGACCTCCGGGTTGAGGCGGTTCGCCAATGCCAGCATGAGATTCAGATGCTTGCCGTCGGCTAGCGCGGTCAGCCGCCGGAAGTCCTTCGCGTTCACGCAGGACGGCTTCTCGGCGAAGACGTGGCTTCCCCCTTCCAGAATATGGGCAATAGTCGGCGGCGCGGTGGCGGCCTCCATCGTGACCAGCGTCAACACCGGCTGGAATGCTTTCAGCATCTTCCCGACGCCGTCGTATGTCGCCGAGAGTTTGTCGCCGAGTGCCTTTTTCGCTGCCGCATTCGATTGACCGCTGGGATCGACGAGCGCGACGGTATCGACCTCATCGGTCGCCGCCAGCGCGGAGAAGTAGGCACCCAGGTGCGCACCACCGGCGTGCGTGGCAAGGGCGACTTTGATTTTCTCAGGCATGGTTGTGGTTCCGAAGTTGCATTCTTCGTTCCCACGGGACGCAACCCGTGGGCTTTACCTCGTTCTCACGGGGCGCGGCCCGTGGGCTTCTTAGGGTTTGACGACCGGGGCGATGATTCGCGATGCGTGTTTCTTGTTGTGATGCACGCTGTTCTTGGCAACGATTATCTTCTTCGGGAATTCGAGCGTCAGCGGTTTGCCGGTGTTTGGGTTGGGTTCGTAGAACGGTGCACCGGTGCTGGCAACGGTCACGCGAATTCGATGGCCACGATTGAAAATCTGGCTCATCCACCCCACCTGAAATGCCACCTTGTAAACTTCGCCCGGTTCCATGAAGGTCTCGGTTTCGAAGCTGTTACGGTAACGGGCGCGGCGGATGTAATCGGCAATCAGGATCGATCGCCCGTCCGGGTAAACGTCGCTGATCCGCACGATGAAATCGGTATCGGGGGCCGACGACGAAACGAACAGTTCCGCCTGCACTTTGCCCGTCCATTCGACGGGGGCTTTGAGAACCTCGGTTGTGAAGGTGCGAACTTCGTCCTGTTTTTCAAAATTGCGGGCGTCTCGTGCGCCGGGAAAGCCGCGGCCCGGAATGCTGGCGGGATTCAAAGGGTCGGCCAGAAACGTGGTAGCCGACTTCTCGCTTGTGGGATGCGAAGTCGAGACTTTGCCTTCATCGTGCAGAAAAAATGACGTGTCGGACGCCGGGACGGGCCAGTCTTTGGCATTGCGCCATACGTTGCCGGGCGCACCCTTTTCGCCGACGGCTCCCATCACGTAATACCGCACGGTCGATTCGCGTTCGACGCCGTTATCCACGCCTTTCAAATAGTGGTCGAACCAGCGGACCATGTGGGTCGGCATGTCGAAGGCGGCGTTTTCGGGATAGACCATCTCGCCAGTCTTGTTTCCCTTGTTAAAGCGGCCATGCAACCAGGGGCCGATATAAAGCTGCTGCGTTCCCCGCGACTTGCGGCCGCCCTGATGCTGCCGTCCGATATAACTCTCGACCGACCCCTGACACATGAAGTCGTACCAACTGCCGACTGTGAAACAGGGGACGTTCATCTTGTCGAAATAACGGGCGCAGTTTTCGTCGGCCCAGTAACTATCGTAAGTGGGATGCCTGAGCCATTCGGCGAACAAATCGCGATTGTGTTGGGGGACTCGGCAGACGGCTTCCATCCCCTTGAATCGTTCGGGGCGGGTCGTGCCGCCGATGCGGTAACCCTCGTGAAACAGGCTGAGGCCGGTGTCGATCATGTATTGGCAAACCAGATGCGGCGGCTGTGTGACGGCAAGAAAGTTTTGTGCGTAGCCGGCCTGCGAACTGCCGAACGTACCCACCTTGCCCGTCGACCAGGATTGTTTTGCGAGCCATTCAATGGTGTCGTAGCCGTCTTGTTTTTCGCCCCAGCCCAACGCGCGGTATCCCACCCAAGTGCCTTCCGAAAGATAGGCTCCACGGTAGTTCTGCGCTGCGACGACATAACCGGCCGATGCGAGCTTTGCCATCGAGAGCCGCGTGCCACGACCCTGCAGGTTGGCGTATCGCTGTTCGCACAAGACGGGGTGTGGGCCTTTTTCTTTCGGGAAATAAAGATAGACCGACAACTTCGTGCCGTCACGCATGGGAACCATTACGTGTTTTTCGGTCACGCCGCCGAGGTCGAGAGGTTCGCTGGCGGAGACTGACGATACGAGCCCCGCAAAAACAGTGAGGACGGCGAAGATGGATTGTGGTGACATGGATGTTGTTCCTGGGGGAATGGAATCTCGTAGTTTTTTGATCCGCGAAACCGCAAGCGTGGGTTTGGAATTCATTTCTTCGTTTTGGGGTTTTGGTACCAGACGACGTTTTTGCTTGTCTGGCCGGCGACGAGGAGGTCGAGGGAACCGTCGCCGTTCATGTCGAAGGCGCGAATATCGTAGGCAGCCTGATTGCGGCCGACGATGTGCGTGGTGAACTTTCCGTGGCCGTCGTTTTCAAACCAAGCGGCAATCATATCGTCTTTCGCACACGTCGCCGCATCGACGTCACCATCGCCGTCCATGTCGGTTACCACCAGACAATGCGGGCCAGCGAGCGTGGGGTGAATGTCGTGCTGTTTCCAGGTCGGGCCTTCAAACCAGATGACCCCTTTCCCGTGTCCGCGGGAGGCGATGAAATCCATCTTGCCGTCGCCGTTGACGTCGGCCGGGTGAATGTTGGTGGCACCGGGTTGCTTGTCGGCGATGAGATGTTTCTTCCAGCCGCGCTGCTTGGGGTTCTTCGGCGCTTCCCACCAGGCGAACCAATCGCCTTCGCCCGGTTTCGCCGTCGGGCCTCCTTTTGCAGCCGATGCCGCATCAACGCGGCCATCGGCGTTGACGTCACCGGAGCCGAGATAATGCGACAGGCCGGGCGCATCGCCGTCGGCGAAAATCGTTCGTTCCCATCGCTCGGCCGTGCTTGGATTCTTCGGCACGCGAAGCCACGCCAGTGAATTGGGAAACGGCTGCTTTGATTGTGCGCTATTGGCGAGCAAGTCGAGTTTGCCGTCGCCGTCGATATCTCCTGCGATCACGCCATGAATGCCGTGAATTTGATCGTCGATCAGGTGCAGCCGCCAGCGGTCGGTGAGCGGTTTCTCCGGACATTCCAACCAGAAGACCAGCCCGGGATTGTAGCGGGCCTCAATCACATCCGGATCGCCGTCGCCATCGACGTCGAAGGTCGCACTGTGAATGCAGTTGTGCTTGGGGTTGTCGTCGAGGACGATTTGTTTCCAGTCGGGCGCGACGAATAGCCGCGTTTTTCCACCGCTGCTGGTAATCACATCGGGCTTTCCATCGCCGGTGAAGTCGGCGGCAACGGCGGTGTTGGTGTGAAAGCCGGTGTGGACGATGTGTTTTTTCCAACCCGGTTCATCGCCGGCGTGAGTGACCGCAGCGCTGGCGAGCGCCGCCAGCGTGGTCACTGCGGAAAAGACGAATGCGCGCCGCGATCGATTCACGTTGTACATTATATGAGTCTCCAGAGGAAAACAATTGGCGGCGTGGGTTATTCGGGTGTTGCGCGTTGATGTTCCGCGTATTTCTACAATTGTTTCAGGACTTCGGCCACTTTGTCCTCAAATTGTTTTTGCCACTCGGGGGCCAACAGGCAATCGCTGTCTTCCTGGGCGTTACCGCGGTTACGGAGTTGTTCGGCCGTTGGCGAATAGTAGATGTACCCGTTGGTGTAGCCGGCGACAAACGTATTCGGGTGCGGCGATTTCTTCTTGATGTTCAGGCCGATGGGAACGGTCAATTCGCCGGGAAACGTAACCAGCACGAAATCGCCGACGCGGATTCCCACCACTTCCACACTGATCGTTCGTTTCCCCGATGCCACGAGACTCGCCTGGTGCTTCCGCAGCAGCCGCATGTTGGTTCCCAATCGCGTCAGTTGCTCCATCGCCATAATGTTCCTGATGTAGCGCTTCATGTTGGCGCGGTTTTCGACATCGAGCTTGGAAAGACCATCGCGGCCCAGCTTCTTTTCGAGCAGATAGCGGTGGGAGTAGTACGAGGGAAATTCGGACGAGACGTTGTACTTGACCACCAACGGAATGAACGTCTTGAGGTTCAAGCTCGTGCCGCCCAACGAGGCAAGCAACCGTCGCTGCTCCGCTTCCATGTCGGCAATCCGCTGAGTGTGATCGGCACGAGGCAACTCCATTTTATGGTTGACGACCTTGAGTGCCGCGTTGCCGTTGGTCTTGATCTTTCGCAAGCCCTTGAGCGTACTCAGTCCAAGCAGGTTGCCCAACGTTTCTGCATCGCGGGGATTTTCGACGTCTTTGTATTGCACCGGGTTGATGTCGCCGCCACACCCTTGCACAAACAACGCGATGGCACCTTCGCTGAGATTGTCCTCGATGACCTGCGACGCAAAGCCGGTCATGTCGGCCGTGTTGCCCTTGTTGGGAACTCCCTGAATGGGATGGCAGGCGAAGTTGTAGACGACGGCCAACGTGCGGCCATCTTCACGATTCAGTTTCAGCAACCCAATCTCCGTATCGATCGGACCAACCTCGGCAACGTCTTCATCGGCCGGCATGGAATAGGCGTGTCGAACATCGATCGTGCGACCGTCTTTCAGTTTCAGACGACGGTTTTCCTGCACCCGGTCCTCAAAGCCGCGACCCACTCCCACGGTGACCGGGACGAGTTTCGCCGCCGCCAGCTTGATCGCCTTGATCGTCCGCTCAGTCACGTCAGCACAAACGACCCCGTGACAGTGACTGGCGTTGATCATCACATTGGCCGGCTTGATCTTCAGATCCTTTTCAATCGCCGCCCGAACCGTCGGCAGGTAGTCGCTTTTGATCGAGCCAATTTCCTCAATCGCAACGGCATCGACGGTGACGATGACTGCGGTCATGCTCTCGTTTCTGATGACGAGTGCCTTCACATACAGCGGATCGTTCACCAACCCCACATCGCGGTTGGTGATATCAACCTTCGCTGCCCCGGCCCACAGTTGGGCAGCGGATGCCGATTCTGTCGCAGAGGCTACGGAAAGAACGGCCACTGCGAGAACGACAGCGAGCTGTCGATAAGATCGCAAGACTGTTCGTCGAATGGTGTATTGCATGATGTTACCGTTCCGAATGAAGAATTCTCGGGTTGATGGATTGGTTGGAAACCAACCTCGAATATACCCTGAGGTGCGTCGGTTCTCTAGCGGTTGAGGTCGTAGCTCGAGATCGCGGCGACTGAACATGCCTGCTGGCTTATGCCCTCGCCGTGCCTCAGCTGCTCGCGACTCAAGAATCAGTCGGTTATACTCGCATCTTGTTCACAGTGAAGCTGGTGTCCCCCCCACGAAATGATGCGGGAACATTGAGAGCATGGCTAACGCAAATTCGTGTCTGAAATGCGGACAGCAGTTCAGCGAGGCCACACAACGCTACTTGTCCGGACACCCGGTATCATGTCCATCGTGCGGCGGACACGTCACTCTGGAAGAGAACGCCAAAGTGACGACTTCGCGAAGGCAGTATCGTGGGGATCTTAGTGAAACTCCCGGACAACGTGACCGAATTCCCCGCAAGCCCCCCAAGACGGCTGCATCTTCCCCAACGCCCATGCCGGCCCGGCAACCGACGTCGCCGAAGCCCACTTTAGAGTCGCGACATGAACCAGCGATGTCGATATCAATGGCGCCACAGTTAGAATTGCGGCTCGAACAGAAGCAGGACAAACCATACGTCGGACAGACGGGAATGCTTGAAGGAATGGTCGTAGACCAGCCTTCGTTGCTTGTTATGGTAAGGGTTGTAGATTTCCAAGTCCGTGAAAATCGGGAGGTGTTGCTCGTTGAACCAGTTGCCGGGCATGGACAGGTTTGGGTAGACAAGATGCTAATTCGATTTGAAACTACATAACCGGCACCGCGGTCGGAAAAATGAAATCGGGATCATCGCAAATGAAACTGGGATTGATTAACTCCGCGTGGGCGCAGGCGGGGCGGGATACGGCTTGGGGAATTCAGAAAACCAAAGAACTTGGCTTCGACACGATCGACATCTTTGTCGATCCGCTCGAAGTGGGAATCCAGGAACGGCGGCTCATCAAGGATGAATGCGACCGCGTCGGATTGCCGATTGTTTCTGTCTGCTGCGTGGCGGTTGGGCTGATCGACTTCAACCCCAGCGTGCAGAACTTCCACCTCGAAAGATGCCGCGAGTATCTCGATTTGTGTTACGAGTACGATGCCGACAATTTGCTGTTGGTGTTGGGTGAATACATCTGGAATCGCGAAGTGATTCCGCCGGGCGAACAATGGCAAACCGGCGTCGAGAACTGTCGGCTATTGGCCGACCATGCTGAGTCATTGGGTTTGAAGATCGCCTTGGAACTGGAACCGTTCCCGCTGTCGCTGCTCAATAACGTCGATAACATGGCGCGCTTTATCGACGACGTTGGTCACCCGGCACTGCAGGCAAATATCGACGTGTCCCATCTGCTGCTGGCCGACGTCGAAGCAGCGCAGCTGCAAAAGTTGCGAGGCAAGGCGATCCACGTCCACATTTCCGACTGCGACGGAAAAGTGCACGGCGACTTACCGCCCGGTCGGGGCGTCGTCGAATTTGCTCCGTATCTCGACGAGATCAAGAAGTTGGACATCGACGGCGCGATTTCGATTGAGTTGGAATACTCGCCCGAACCCGACAAGATTGAGGAGTGGGTGGCCGAAGCCTATCGCGAGACGGACAAACTGATGCAAGCGGCCGGCCTGCGGGGTTGAACGGAGGAGCCTGAGTTGCCCGGTCAATGTGCCGCAGGCACGCGAAAACCCAAACCGGCGGCTTGTCGTCGAAGTCAGCGTACAGCAACACTTCGACACTTAAGTGTCGGCTTGGGTTTTCGTGGACGCGTTGCGTCCGGTTTGTTCCGGCAAGATGGGTCGGTTAGACTAATTGGAACTTAGCCGCACATTCGACATTCTACCCAGGAGCCACCCCATGAAGTCCGTTCTCACATCCGCCTTATGTCTTGCCGCCGTGGTACTCTCAGCATCTTTAGTATCTGCCGGCGACACGCGGACGCCGAACTTGCCGCCGAAGGGTTTCAAAGCCCTCTTCAACGGCAAAGATCTGACCGGCTGGAAGGGCTTGGTTGCCAGTCCGCCCAAGCGGGCCAAAATGACGAAAGAAGAATTGGCCAAGGCGCAGAAAGTCGCCGACGAGTCGATGCGGGCGCATTGGCACATTGAAAACGGCGCGTTGGTCTTCGACGGCAAAGGCAAGAGCCTCTGCACCGCCAAAGATTACGGCGACTTCGAAATGTACGTCGATTGGAAAATCAAAGCCAAGGGCGACAGCGGCATCTATTTGCGCGGCGCTCCGCAGGTGCAAATCTGGGACATCGCCTTGAACCCCGTCGGTTCAGGCGGGCTGTACAACAACCAGAAGAATCCCAGCAAGCCGCTGAAAGCGGCCGACAAACCGGTCGGCGAGTGGAACACGTTCTACATCAAAATGGTCGGCGAACGCGTCACGATCAAACTCAATGGCGAACTCGTCGTCGATAACACCGTGCTGGAAAATTACTGGGAACGCGACAAACCGATCTACGCCACCGGCCAAATTGAACTGCAAAACCACGGCAACACACTCTACTTCCGCAGCGTGTATCTCCGCGAAATCCCCCGCGGAAAGTGAGATGAGACCGTTTCAAAACCCCTCTCCCCCCGGGAGAGGGGCCGCTTCAGAGCCGCAGGCGAATGAAGCAGGGTGAGGGTGGTGCGAAATCACCCAAAGATCTCGGAATACAATTCGTTATTGAACCCAACCACCAGCGTCTTGCCTTTTCGCAATGTCGGTGCGCGCAGATTCCCGGTTGGACCCAACATGAGTTTCACCAACTCATCATCCTCGGGACGGTTCTTCTTCAGGTTGACGTGGACCACTTTTTTCCCTTTGGCGACCGACAACTCATCGATGCCTTTCAACAGGGCGAGCGCATCATCCCACCCCATCGCGTTCTTCCTGGCGTTGACGACAACCGCCGACTCAATTCCATTTGACGCAAGAAACTCCTGCGTTTTTTTGCACGATGTTCAGCCGCCGCGGTGATAGCTCCAGTCGACTTTCGACATCACGTTCTCCTTCTCAGTTAGAAATTGTTTCGGGGTCGTTGTTTCCCGTGGGGTGCCACTGGCGTGTCGCCAGTGCGAACGCGGATGTCACACCGATTGCTCCACCCGTTTCCTTTGCAGAAAGTGGGTTTTTAGTGACCGCATTCATGCGGTTCGATTGCTGCAGGACGCACCACCCTTATTCGATCAAAAAAGGGGCGATAAATCGGGTCACTACGAACCGCCCCACTGCAATCGGCGGGCTAGAACAGATTGGGTATCGGTGGTTCGCCGCTGACCTGTGCGACCTCCGACGGCAACCCCGGCATAATACGGAGTGCGTTGTAGTCGAACAAGGTGTGCATGATGGTCGCGATCAGGTTCTTCGGCGTGAGGTTATCTCGCGCCGGTTCGGCCCCATCGCGTGTCGATTGTCCGATGACCTGTCCACCTTTCGTGCCACCGCCATAAATCAGCAGCGGTGCCAGTCGGCTCCAGTGATCGCGTCCGCCGCGCCTGTTGACACGGGGTGTGCGTCCCATCTCGCCGCAGGCGATGAGCATGATCTTGTCCTGCAGGCCGCGCGCTTCAATGTCTTCGATGAAGGTGGCGACCGCGTGATCGAACGGTCGTCCGACCGCTTGCATCCCATCGACCATGTGCAGGTTGTTGCCGTCGCCGTGCATGTCCCATACGCCATCGTAGCCGGCATGAATGGTGACGAAACCACAACCCGCTTCACACAATCGGCGCGCCAACAGCAATAACTTGCCGACCGACTTGGCGTTGCCGCTGTAATATCCGCGTTTGCCCCGCGCGGCACGTTCCCAGTTGTGCGATGGCAACAAACGGCTGGTGTCGTACTTCTCGACGACGGCCGGGTCTTCGTTGGAAAGATCGATCGCCTCAGCCACGCCGCCTCCCAATAACAACTGATACGCCTGCTGCTGCAGTTCGTCCATCGTCTGCAGTTGGCCGCTCGCATCGACTTTGCGATTGAGCCGATCGAGTTGGCTGAGCAGTTCACGGCGATCATTGAAGAACCGTTCGCGCGGCAGGTTGAGTTTCATGTCCTGCTGCAGGTCGCCTTTGCCGCCGGGAGTGAACGGTGAAAACCCCGATCCGTAGGAACCGGTCGCCGAGAGATTCCCGCGCGCCCGCCCTTTGGTCACGTCGGGACAAACCGCTTGCGGAAACAACACGGCATTCGTCGGCATGCCGGAAGCCGGCTGTGTGGCACCAGCAATACGCGCATAGTGCGAACCGATGTTTGTCTCCATCGAATCGGGACCGACAATCGGCCGAATGTTGTGGCCGCCATTGTTGGTTTGAAACGAGCGGACGACCGTCAACTTGTCGGCCAACCCGGCGAGTTTCGCCATCGTCTCGCCAAAGGTGACGCCGGGCAGTTTGGTTTGAATGACATCGGTGACCGTGCGGATTCCGCTGGGCGCTTCGACCTTGGGATCGAACGTTTCAAACTGGCTGGGACCGCCCTGTTGAAACAGAAAGATGATCGACTTGCCGGTGACGAGACTCTGCGATGGCTTCGCCTGAGCCCGTGCGGCCAACAACGACGCCAGCGACAATCCACCCAGCCCAAGGCTGCCGATGGAAAGCAACCGCCGCCGATTGATCGGCCGTTCCGCATCAAAGATCGAAAGCACGCGAGTTCCTTTCTCGGTCCGAGCCACCCGACGCATTAGGGCTTGATTATATGTCTTATCGGCAGAAAACGCCAAGGGGAACGGGGATTTCAACGCAAAGACGCGAAGGACGCAGAGAGACGCAAAGAAAAAAGAAAACAGAAACATGTGATCCAAAATGAGATGCGTGCGTTGAGATTAGGAACGCAGGAGACGGCATGTTACCCAACGACAACATGATTAGTCGGCAGATGCGGCTCACATTCCTGGGGCTGATTGCCTTTGGATCTGGGGTTGCGATCATCGGATTGATTGCCCGAGGCCCGCAAGATGACCGATGCTTTCCGGGTGGCCTGTTTCTTGTCATGACAGCTTTAGCGAGCAAAGTGGCATACACGAATATTTGGACTGGCAAAGTTCAAGTTCGTGTCCGACAATCCATGTTGATCAGTGAACTCGAATGGATCGACAAACAAGATCGCCCGGTTCGTTACTGGTTGATGACAATCATGTGGGTTTGTTGTTCGGTTGCCTCATTTGTGAATGCGGTCGCCATCTTGGCGTTCTCGATGAAAGTCCTTGGGGACCGCTGAATGAGTGGTGAGGGATGCCCGTTTCCAAACTGGCACCCCTTCTAACATTTACAATTCCACCCACATCACCGGTGAAAATTGACCGCAAAACTCCTACCGCGCGATCGCGTGCAGCGAATTCTGTTCCTGATGTTTCTGCTGGCGTTTGCCGGGAGTTGGGTGCGGCCGCCTTATTTGCAGTTTCTGTTGATGCAGCATGTGCCGACGTTTTTGGCGGGCTGTTTGCTGGTTTATTTGTCGAATCGGTTTGAGATCAGTCGGCTCAGTTTTGCGTCGATTGTGCTGTTTCTGTGTCTGCACACGTTGGGGGCGCGGTATTTGTATTCGTACACGCCGTACGATGTCTGGTCGGAATGGCTGCTGGGGGTCAACATCAGCGAGACGTTCGGCTTTGACCGGAACCACTACGACCGCGTGGTTCACTTTTCGTTCGGGCTGCTGATGGCGGTGCCGATCCAGGAATTCGAACGGCGTTACTTGCGGTTGTCGTTGGCCGTGTCGTCGGTGTTGGCGATTGAATGCATTCTCGCCACCAGTGCCGGTTACGAATTGCTGGAGTGGGCAATCGCCGTCGTCTTTACGCCCGAGTGGGCCGAAAGTTTTCTGGGGCAGCAGGGCGATCATTTCGATGCCCAGAAGGACACGGCGTTGGCAACCGGCGGTGCGGTGATTTCGATTTGCGTGATGGCTGTGGTGAGTCGATTCCGGCGGGGCGAGCAAACTCTGAACGGTCGCGTCTCATAAAAGCCTGAAGCGCAAGCGAAGGAGCGAGTCCCTTCGCTTGCGCTTCAGGCTTTTATGCAATGTGCATCGCCGCATAGAGTTCCCGCAGCAGGCGTTCGATGTCGTCCATTGTGTTGTAACCGTGGACTGCGATGCGGAGGCGGCCGGCGTGGCTCATGATGTGGATGTTCTCCGCATGCAGATGCTGATAAACCTCGTCGGCCCGCGGATGCGTAAACGCGACGATGCCGGCGATTGAATCCGCACAATCGGGCGTCAGCATTTCAACAGGCAACTCGCGCAGGCCTTCGCGAAGCGCTTCCATCAACGGACTGCAATGCACATCGATCGCCTGCACGCCGACGTTCTGAATGTAGCCCAAGCCGGCGTTGATCGCATACACGGCGGGGTAATTCGGCATGCCGACCGAAAAACTGGCAGCCCCCGGTTTCGAGACGGCCCGTTCAAAACGGTCGGCCTCGAACGCATTCTGCAGGTTGAACCAACCGCCGGCGGGTACGGTCAATCGGTCGGCCGATGACTTGGGGACGCCGACCAGTCCGCCGCCGTGGCTGGCGAGAATCCACTTGTGGGTCGAACTGACAATCAGATCGACGCCATTCAATTCCAACGGAACGCGGCCGAGCGCCTGCGTGACATCGAGTGCCAACAGGGCCGACGAATTCTGCCGTACCGTGTCGATGACGGCAGGCGACGGAATTTTGAAACCGTTGAAAAAGCTGACGAGCGAAACCGTTACCAATCGTGTCTTTGGCCCCAGCAGCGGCGTCAGATCTTCGACATGCAGCGCGCCGTCGCGGGCGTGCCATCGCTTCACGGTGGCAGGACACGACGGTTGCAGCCAGGGAGTGGCGCCGGCGGGGAAGTCGAGATCGTTGATCACCACTTCGTCGCCGTCCTGCAAACCGAGAGCCAACGCCGCCAGGTTGTATGCTTCCGACGAACACGAGCAGAGACTGACCTCATCGGCCGACAGTCCATACAGGGCGGCGACGCGTTCCCGGGCCGATTGCCATTGGGCTTCGTGCAACGGACGGCCGTCCATGCCGAGCAACTTATCCTGCCCGTACTGTGCCAAGGCATCGATGACCGCACGCGGCGGAATTCCTTCGGCAGCGGTGTTCAGGTAGGTCCGATCCGAGAGCGATGGAAAGTCTGCCTGACGCGTTTCGTCGCTGAGCATGCCGAAAACTCCCAAGGATAATCGACTCGGTCACCAGACGACACGATACAGATCGTTTCGTAGCAGAGCAACGCCGGCCGACACATCATGCAACTCGCACTATGGTTGAAGACACCTGTAGGGACCGCCGTCCCTGGCGTTCCGCGATTGCACCACGGATCTGGAACGCCGCAGAGGGCGTTCCCTACAGGCTTGCCAGCATGCCGCTCTCGAAACAGGAAGCACCGTAGGTCGCAATCAACTGAGCGTGGGGAAAGTAGAACATTGGAGCCAGCCCGTTATTCTCGGTTGCTTCAAGCGGCGGGCCGAGCGACTTGATGAGAAGTGGTGCGAGTTTATCGAATTCGGACGGCAGTTGTTCGGCCATTGCATGTGCAATATTCAGCGCCCGGTCTTTCAATTCGAGCTCCTTTAAGCCTCGTGTTGCACGAGATTGGAATCGTTTCCCATCGAAGTCCGGCACACAATCGGACAGGGACTCGCCGATCAACTTCACCAGTTTCCGATCCATCAACTCTTTCAATGGAACTCCATGTTGGATGGCCGAGGGCGCTGTAAATCGCTGTGCAGGGTGCAGATTCATGCTGAGCATCCTAATCAATCGCTTGGAAAGGACTGTTGAGAGAAGCTGTCAGCTATCAGCCAAAACAGCGAGCGAACTCACAGTTCGTTCCGGCCGAGTTCTTCTCGCTTGCAATTTGAGTTGTCGTAATGATACGACATTCAATAGCGACCAACCAAATGACATTCGTCTTGGGGAGAATCCATCGTGATTGAAATCATCATTGTCTGGCAATTGTGCAAGAGTGTCGGTCGAATTGTTCGTGAAAAGGGGCGGAAGGCTATCGGCTGGCAATTTATGACGGTCGGACTTTGGCTCGGCGGGGAAATTGCGGGGGCCGTGGTGGGGGCCGTTATCTCAGGCGGAGAAGGGGCAAGTCTGTATGTGCTGGCATTGGTTGGAGCAGCCGGCGGTGGAGCTCTCGCTTATGTCATCGCGAAGAGTCTGCCCCCGTTGAACGAGAGTGTCGAACAGGAAATGTCAGACACTGCGTGTGAAAGCTGCGGTGAACCACTCGAGGCCTTCGTTCGCGCCTGCCCGATGTGCGGCGAACCTGTCGGCTGATCGCAGCGGGCTTCGGCGTCGTTCAACTCAACGCGACAGTTGCCTGTTCGGAGTTGAATGCGAGGCCGATGCCGTTCGATGCCTGAGGGAACGGTGCTGCAGCGGTCGGCGTGGTCCCGGCTGCTGAGGAATCGAGAGATTTGAGCAGGCTCGCGTTGGCGACGATCTTGTCGAACAGTTGCCGCAGTTCCGGATTCGAGGCGAAGAGTTCCTCGATGGGGATTGATTCGGCATTGCCAGCGGTGACGCGAATCTGGCCCAGCTCATCGGCTTTCAGAGTGAATCCGTCGGCCGCATCGATGTCGTTCTGCTCCAGCAGTTGTGCCAGCAGTTGATGGAATTGCTGCAGGAACAATTCCGTCTGGCTCTGCAGACGTTCTTCGGCAGTGCCGGCCGATGTCACCGGTCGTCCGCCGTTCAGTCCTTCCAAACCAAGACCGGGTTTGCCGGACTCGGCGGCGGGAGTTTCTGAACCGCGCGACGTCGCCACGTTGAGCAGGCCGGCAAATGTTGCCGAGGCACCCTCGATCACCGCTTCAGCCAGTGGCGCAGCAGCGGCGAGCGCACCGATAGCCTGAATGGGAAGAATCGGCATCCAGTCTCGGGTCCTTCCTACAGGCCGAACGGCAAGCCGGATGAGCGGAGCACAAAGGGGGTATCGTTGTATCGTCTGTAAGGGTTACGGAACTTGAGCAAGGGGATCGCGAAAGTCGACGATGCAGACGCAATGTGCGAATTGAGAAAACACCAGCCCGCAGCGCACGCAAGGGTTTATGCCACCGTTGCGACCGGAAACCCTCGCTTGCGCTTTTTGAAGTTACGATTGCGCACCTGTTTCTCAGACGAGATCACTCTGAATTGACGAATAGCGCAACTTCACAACTTGCGCTGCGGGCTGGTATTGTGGAACAATCGAATTGGGTTTTCGTGAACAACAAGTCCGGTTGCGTTCCTCTCCTGCAGTGAAGACACTGTGGAAATGGATGTTTACGCGGACGCACAGCCGGTCGTCTCACACTTGTGGGAAATGCAATGGAAGCCGTGATTGCCGAGTTGCATGCGTTGGCCGATGTTGTCATCGAAGGGAAATTGGGCGGACTCCTCTTTCCGGCGTTCGTGAAACACTTTCGCCAAACCAACGGCCGCGAACCGGCCGATGCCGTCTGGGATGTCGTCCGCCAGGTGCAGGCCGGATCGGAAAACCTGCGGCCGGCCGATGTCCGCCGGCTGTTGCAAGAGAAAATCGACGAGTTGTCCGGCACATAAAAATCGCCGCCTGCACACCTCAGTTTTTGAATGACATTATGACCGCAAGTAGTGACAAGCCACACGACGAATTGAAGCGGGCGGCGCGACAACAGCAGTTTCTCGACGTCATCAGCCCGGACGAAGCAACGGCGCGGTTTCATCGGCATCTGAGTCTCGCGCCGTTGGGCAGCGAGACGGTGTCCCTGCTCGCGGCACTCAATCGGATATTGGCTGGTGACGTGATCTCGCCCGTCGATGTTTCGGGTTTTGATCGGTCAAACGTCGATGGTTTTGCGGTGCGCGCGGCCGACACATTCGGTGCGATGGAAGAAAGTCCGCTGCAGGTGCAGCTCAACAGTGAAGTCCTCTCGCCGGGCATCGAACCGAGCATAACCGTCGATGCAGGAACCGCCACCACAATTGCCACCGGCGGTATGGTCCCACGTGGTGCCGACGCAGTCGTCATGGTGGAAGACACCGAGTTGATTGACGGCGACGACACAGAACGGCCGTTGCTGGAACTCACACGCGCGGTGTCTCCCGGCGCGAACGTCACCTTTGCCGGAACGGATGTCGCCAACGGGGAAACGATTCTGCGAGCCGGACAATTGTTGACGTCGCGAGAAATCGGCGTACTGGCGGCTGTCGGCCTGGCCGGCGTTGAAGTGTTTCGCCGTCCGCGGGTCGCAATTGTTTCCACAGGGAACGAAATCGTTCCGCCGGGCGAACCGTGTCCGCCGGGTTACGTTTACGATTCCAACGCCGCCATTCTTGCGTCGGCCGTGATGGAACTCGGAGCAGAGCCTGTCTCGTTGGGTGTGGTGGCCGACGACGTCGAACGTTTGGCCGCAGTGATCGACGAGGCACTTTCTTGCGATGTCGTCGTCCTCTCCGGCGGAACATCAAAAGGTGCCGGCGACTTGTCCTATCAGGTGATCAGCGGTCGCCTGAAAGAGCCGGGCATCGTTGCGCATGGCGTGTCATTGAAGCCGGGCAAGCCAGTCTGTCTGGCCGTTTCGGACGGCAAGCCGGTGGTGATTCTCCCCGGTTTTCCCACGTCGGCCGTCTTCACCTTTCACCAATTCGTCGCGCCGGTCATTCGCGCGCTGGCAGGACGACGGCAGGAATCGCGGGAAACGGTGACCGCGAAATTGCCGATGCGGATCAACTCGGAACGCGGCCGCACCGAGTTCCTGCTGGTCGGTCTGGTGCAGTCCGACGACGGCCTGGCTGCCTACCCAATGGGGAAAGGCTCCGGTTCGGTGACGACCTTCAGTTGTGCCGACGGGTTTATCACCATCGGACAGCAAACCGAAATTGTCGATGCGGGAACGACAGTCTCCGTGCAGTTATTGGGCGGACAACTCGAACCGGCCGACCTGGTGGTCATTGGCAGTCATTGCGTCGGGCTGGACTTGTTGGTGGGCGAACTCGGCCGACGAGGATTCTCGGCAAAGGCGATGCACGTCGGCAGTACCGGCGGGCTGACAGCCGCCAAACGCGGAGAATGCGACATCGCCGGCATTCACCTGCTGGATGCCGACAGCGGAGAGTACAACCGCCCGTTTCTCACGTCCGCACTCGAACTGATGCGGGGCTATCGACGGATGCAATCGCTGGTGTTCCGCAAAGACGATCCGCGGTTCGCAGGCAAGACCGTCGAAGAGGTAATTGCATCAGTTGCCGATGATCCCGATTGCGTGATGATCAACCGCAACGCCGGCAGCGGAACACGGATTGTCATCGACCGCCTGCTCGAAGGTCGCCGCCCATCCGGTTACGCGGTGCAGGCCAAGTCGCACAACGCGGTGGCGACGGCGATAAAACAAGGACGCGCCGACTGGGGTGTGGCAATCGAAACGGTCGCCGGAATGTACGGCCTGGATTCCATCGCGGTGCAGGAAGAACACTACGACTTCGTGGTGCCGAAGAACCGTCGGGACCGTCCGGCAGTTGTCGCCCTACGCGAATTGCTCGCCGATGAAGATGTTCGCGGTCGGTTGACCGAACTTGGATTTCGCCTTTCCGAATAATAGCAGCCTGAAGCGCAAGCGAAGGAGCGGTGGAATCCGCGTGCATCCTTCGCTTGCGCTTCAGGCTCCCATTTCTGTTCTGGCATGTGACACCCAGACACCGTGCTCAATGAGTACACAGCCACCACCGGATCTGCAATTCAATCGGTGTGCATCGCGGCGACGAGGATCTTCGAGGTGCCTTCGCGCATGATGCGTGGATCGACCAGTTCGCCCGCTTGCAGTGTTGCGCGGACTTGTTTGCCGGAAATGAAGACCGGCTTTTCCTCGCTGTGGTTGCTCATCAAATCGACGCGGCCCAGCGATTCGTAGAAGGCTGCAAAGCCGACGTTGACCGCTTTGATCTGCAAATCGCCGGCGAGGTTGTCGAAGATTTCCTGCGCGTCGAAGTCACCCCAAATCGGGCTGTCATCGTGATACGGGGCGTCGGCGTGTTTGCGGCCGATGACGATATTGGTGTTGCCCATGTTCTGCCGGTAAATGCCGTGCATCACCGCTTCTTTGGGGCCGCCGTAGAACATTTTGATGTCGAAGCCCAACAGCACTACGCGATCGGAAACGCTCTCGCCAGTAAGCGTCCGAACAATCCATACTTGTCAGGTCGTGTAGTCTTGAGTGCTGAAACTTCGCACTCTTGGGAGACACGATATGGGACGGCCACCGAGCGACCTCGACGACTATTTGGATTGGCAGGAACGGCTTGAGAATTACAAAGCCAGCGGTTTGGAAGTCGCCGTGTTCTGCCTACAGGAAGGGTTTTCTCCAACGACTTTCTACAAGTGGGCTGGGCGGCTCAAAGCTGGCATCCCGGAGTCGATGATTGCTGAGAAAGCTGCTCGGGAGCGAGCCGAGTCGGCAGAAGGAGCGGTGTTCGTGCCGATCTCGCTCAAAGCCTCTCCAGTGGAAATCGAATTTCCGAACGGCGGCATGGTGCGGCTGCCGCTGGGTATCGGCCAGGCCGTGCTGGTGGAAGTCATCCGAGCTGTGGGCGCGCTGCGCCCCTGGAAAGGACCGAAGTCATGACGAACTTTTCCGACGTGCGGATCTTCTTGTGCACGACACCCACGAATATGCAATACAGCTTCGATCGTTTGATGGGCCGAGCGCAGGAGGTCTTTGACCAAGACCCCACCTCGGGGCACTTATTCTTGTTCGTGAATCGCAATCGCGACCGAATGAAAATCTTGTTTTGGGATCGCGATGGTTTTTGCATCTGGTACAAGCGGCTGGAGCGAGGCACGTTCCAGCTCCTGACGAGGACCAACGACGAGGAAGGCATAGAGCTTGACTACACACAACTGGTCAGGTTGCTCGGCGGTCTTGATCTGAGGACGGGACGCCGGCGTCGGAGGTATCACCACATTGGTTGATTGATTTTCTGCTTTTTTGCGATCCTTTTTTCGCGTGGGCGTGTTTCATGAGTGATGGATCGTAAACACAACATTCCCAATGATCTGGCGGAGTGCCAGCGGCGTCTGATTGAGACGCAACACGTGGCGGAAGAAACTGCCGCTTCTTACGAATCGCTTGTCGGAGAGCATGAACGTCTCCAGGAAGAGCTCGCTACGCTCAAGCGAATGTTGTTTGGTCCGCGTCGCGAACGGATGACGGAGTCTCCCGATCAACAATACTTGTTTGAGCGCGGACCGCCCCAATTCCAGACCGATACTCTCGGCATCCCAGAGAAACTTTCGATCGGCCTCTGGGAGCGGGGCGGCAGTTTGCTCATCAGTTGCGGGTAAGTCCGGTTCGCGCTGTTCCGGCCAG
>CAUZOL010000036.1:0-33555 GCA_963581435.1 Planctomycetota bacterium | reverse complement strand
CGTGACGGCGGACGGACGGATGCTGCATACTTCTCCCGGCCTTGCTCCGCTCGCCAATTGGAGCTGCACCATCGCGGCAACAGTTGGGGTGAGGTATGCCAGCGTGTCACTGACGACGCCTTGGGCGACCGGCTTGACCGGTTTGGATTCTCTCGCCTCAGTTCGTCCGCGTTTCAGACCAGCCACAGCCACCAATGCGGTGTAAATCTCGGGAGATACGTATTCGTTCTCCACCGCCCAGCGAAACATCCGCTTGATGCGACCGATCAACTTGTTGATGTTCGTTCGGCAGTAGTCCGCCTTGACCATCGAGTCCCGAACTTGCTTCAGCCGCTTGGGGCCAAATTCGCGTGCCGGGCTTTTCCCGTAGAGATTGACAACAGACCTCAGCGCACTCCGAATGGCATTCACTTCATTCGTCGGCTCGCCGTTTTTGCGGTAGTACTGCTCGGCGTGCTTCATAAAGAGAATGCACAAGTCATCGACGGCGAGCGTGTACCGGCTGACGTTGCCGTTCTTGGCAAACCACTCGGCGATCAAGTCGTCGTATCGCGCGAGGCTTTCCGGCGTGCCGTACTCGCCCAGGTAGTTGTCGTGGCCATCAATGCGGACACGAGCCTGGCCGGTCGGTTTGTGCAGCAGATACGACGGTTTGCGTTTCTTCGGCATTGCGGCTTCCCTCGTTTGTTGAGGAGTGTGAAACGGGCTTTCCGGTTTCACGCCGCGCTGCCGTTGGAGAATGATTCAGCCGAAAAGTGGTAAAAAATGTGGTAGTCACCACGTTTTCGGCTGAGTTCTCCGGTTGACAGGTAATCGCAAGTCGCGATTCAGCAGTAAGTTGCAAAAAGTGGCGGGGGCAGGATTCGAACCTGCGACCTCGAGGTTATGAGCCTCGCGAGCTACCGGGCTGCTCCACCCCGCGTCATGCTCAGTACGCCCCTCTGGAATCGCACGGGGCAATCACAGGGGCTGACTGGTGTTGCGAGTATTATATCGGCACGATTCGCGGAGTGAAGTCGGTTAAGGTGCATTTTTGGAAAAAAACGAACGAATCTGTGAAAACGATCTCCGCCCGAGAAGTTTGATGCGATTGGAGGAATTCACCGCAGTCACGTCTTTTTGCATTTTCTCTGACGGCATCAAATGGTGGCCATTGGTGCAAGAGCGGCTGAACTCGGATTGCTTCGATTGACTAACTTAAGCACGGAGAATTGGCGAAAACTGGGCTTCTGCCATCGGTGAGGAATCGGCATAATCACGGCGAAACTCCGTTCTGCCGCCCCGACGGCCGGTTTTTACGCCAGACTCCGCCCGGCTATCCCAAATTCCGCAGCCAGATTGATCACCCTCGCAATCGGGTCCAAATGGTGATGATGGTTGGTGTTGCCATAACTCCTTTAGCGAATTGAACCTTCCTACCGATAACACCAATCGGCCTACCAATTAGACAAATCGGCTTGATGATGCCAACCAACGGTATCCGGTCCCCCACCCAGTCAACTTGAATCTGGCCTACATGACTTCACCGCAGTTTATCACCGCCAAACGTTCACAAACCGCCCCGCGCATTCCGCGTTTGTCGTCGGACGCCTCGACGGCCCACCTCATCGGAGTCTGTGGCTCGGGGATGAGGGCGCTGGCCGAGTTGTTGATTGGGCTGGGGTGGCGGGTCACCGGTTCCGATCTGACGGCACCCTCTTCTTCAACACTTCGGGCAATGCAGAAACGCGGACTGCGATTTCATCGCGGTCACGACGATCGGTTTCTGCCGCGCGATGTGGATGTCGTCGTGCATAGTCCGGCGGTTGGCACGACGAATCCCGAGCGGCAGTTAGCCCATCGATTACGGATTCCGGTTCTCTCCTACAGCCAGATGTTGGGTCTGCTGATGGAGAATGGCGTTGGCGTTGCGATTGCTGGAACGCATGGCAAAAGCACGACGACGGCAATGGTCGCCGCGATCCTTACCGAATCGGGGCTTTCTCCTTCGGCCGTGATTGGTGCGGAGTTGAAAGATCGCAAGGACTCCGGATGGGTCGGCAAGGGAGACCTGTTCGTTGTTGAAAGTTGCGAGTATCAAAACAGTTTTCTTGACCTCAAGCCCCAATATGCCTGCATTCTGGGCATCGAGCCGGACCATTTCGACTGCTTTGCCAGCCTGGATGATCTGACCGAGGCTTTCGCTCGGTTTTCGGGCCAGGTTGCTTCCAGCGGCGTCCTGTTGGTGAATGCCGACTGCACCGAATCGATGACCGCGTCACAGCGCGCAGAATCTTCGGTCGTCACATTCTCTCGGCATCCGGGGGCCGATTGGTGGGCGGCCGACTTGCGTTCAACGGATGCGGGAACGCGATTTCGCGTATTTCGTCGCGAAGAATTCTTTGCCGAAATCGAAGTCGCAGTGCCGGGTGAACACAACGTTACCAACGCGCTGGCAGCCATCGCGGTGAGTCATCACGCGGGCGCATCGGTCGAGGCAATTCGCGAGTGCTTGTGGCAGTTTACCGGTATTAAGCGGCGTTTTGATCACATTGGCTCATATCGCGGAGTCACCCTGATCGACGATTATGCCCATCATCCCACGGCCGTCGCGGCCACGCTTCAAACCGCGCGGGCAAAATTCGGCCGGCGTCGAATCTGGTGTGCTTTTCAGCCGCATCAATCGTCTCGAACTGCCGCGTTAATGTCGGAGTTTTCTTCGAGCTTTGGGGATGCGGACGAAATCCTGATTGCACCTACTTTTGCCGCCCGGGAAAGCGTCGGAGATGAATCCGAGACGACTGCGGAGCAGTTGGCTGGCGAAATCGTCGGCGGTGGGCAGAACGCCCGCTTTTGTGGATCCCTTGACCGAGTCGTCGCAACTTTAGACGATGAAGCTCAGCCGGGCGACGTCTTGATTACTATGGGTGCCGGCGACATCAATCGGGTCCAGAATGAGCTCACTCGAAGACTTCAGCGACATCACTTGTCGCAATGAACCACTTGCTCCGCACACCTGGCTTAAGGTGGGCGGTCCCGCACAGTACTTAATCGAACCACGCAGCGTCGAGGAATTGACTGCGGTGGTGCGTTGCTGCGACGAAAGCGGTATCCCCGTCCGCATGCTCGGCGGCGGGTCGAACCTGCTGGTGCGCGACGACGGCGTCGAAGGAGCCGTTCTACACCTTAGCCATGAATGCTTCGGGCAGATCACCGTCGATGGCACGACGTTACGCGCCGGTTCTGGCGCACTACTTTCGCGACTCGTCTCTGAAAGCGTGACCGCTGGGTTGGCCGGTTTGGAAACGCTGGCAGGAATTCCCGGCACCGTTGGTGGCGCCTTGCACGGAAACTCCGGCGGGCACAGCGGCGACATTGGTCAGTTTGTCAGCAGCGTTTCCGTGCTGACCACCACCGGCGAACCATTCGAACGAACAGAAGATGAACTTTCGTTTGGGTATCGTGCCAGCAGCATTAACGAACTGGTCATCCTCAAAGGAACCTTTGAGCTGCAACGCGACGATCCCGAGGAAATCACCCGTAGGCTGCGCAAACTGTGGATTATGAAGAAGGCGACCCAGCCGCTGTCGTTTCAGTCGGCTGGTTGCATCTTCAAGAATCCGCGGGGAATCAGTGCGGGCGCGCTGGTCGAACAGGCCGGTTTGAAGGGTATGCAGGTCGGCGGTGCCGAAATCAGCGATCGACACGCCAATTTCTTTTTCACCCGCGACGGTGCGACTGCAGCCGATGTGGTGCAGCTGATCGACGCCGCCCGATCGAAGGTCTCCGAGCAATTCGGAGTCGATCTGGAGTTGGAAATCGAAATCTGGTAGTAGTTCCCCCCGCACGAGTGGGGAATCGATCGACCAGTTCAATTCTCGGTTGACGGACGTCACTGATGTGTCGCCAGTCTCCACCGTGCTGCACTGGCGACACGCCAGTGGCACCCGACCAATCCAACGCAGGAGAAACCCGGTCTTTTCAAAAAACTGGGGTTCTGATTCGCTCACAGATCGATTTCAAGCTCAACCCAAAACGGACGATGATAGACAATGCGTAATACCGTGCGACTATTGTTATTCGCGATTGCGGTTGCCTGCATTGGCTGTCAACGGTCGTACATTACCAGCGACAATCCAGGCTATCCGTTGAAGGGGGCTCAAATCTCTTCGGCCAAGTGGTCTAACGAAAAGCTTCGCCAAGATTCCAACAGCGAGAAGTTGAATAATTTTGTAACGCGAAGCCGGTCGGCCGAACCAGTTTTCATTGGCCAGTGACGAAAGTCTGACGGCGGGATAATGTCCCGTGATGACATCATCGAAATTAAATAACCCGACAGGTCGCATGGAGGCAACCGATGGGAAAACATACCGACGTCACACTTGAACCGATGGCTGTGACTGTATTGGCAGGCGGAAAGTCGGCCGAACGCGACATCAGTCTCGAAAGCGGAACCGCCGTCGCCGCTGCACTTACATCGCGGGACCATCGGGTTTCAACAGTCGATCCTGCCGAAACCGATCTCACCCAATACAACTGGAACGGAACCGACGCCGTCTTCATCGCCTTGCACGGCACGTTTGGCGAAGACGGACAAGTCCAGTCGATTCTGGAGGAGGCACGCATTCCGTTTACCGGCAGCGATCCGGCAGCATCGCGGTTGGCGTTCAGTAAATCCGCTTCGAAAGAGCGATTCGTCCAGCAAAACGTGCCGACGCCCGCTTACGTCCTCATTCACGAATCAGACGACGGCATTCGGATCGACCGACAGGCCAGAAAAATCGGCCACCCGCTCATCGTTAAGCCCGATGCGCAAGGATCGAGTTTTGGGGTCAGTCTCGTCGAGGAACCGGGCGGACTTCCCCGCGCGCTAACCGAATGCTTTCACTACGATACCTTCGGCATGCTGGAAACGGCCATTGTCGGCAGCGAGTGGACCGTTGGATTCCTGGACGATCTGGCATTGCCGTTGATACAGATTGAAACAGCCCGCACGTTTTTCGATTTTGCGGCGAAGTATTCCGACGAGACGACGTCGTATCAATTCGAGTTTGCGCTGCCGACCAAAGTTGTCCGCTCCATCGAGCAGGCGGCCCGCGATGCCTGCCACGCATTGGGGACCAGCGGACTGGCTCGTGTTGATCTACGACTCGATCGGCAGGATCGACCGTGGGTCCTCGAAGTCAACACGGTTCCCGGATTAACGGCGCACAGTCTGGTTCCCAAGGCGGCCGCCCAAATGGGAATCGATCTGGGTGAATTGTGCGAACGCACCTTGGTCAGTTGTCTGGAGAAGTCGGCCGTGCGGGCCAACGATTGACGGCTGTTCGCTTGGGTGCCACTGCAACCAATCCAATCGGCTCATCAAGCACAGGCGGCAACAAGCCCAACGATCGCCAAACCGATGACTGCCACCACCAGCCCGGCAATCGGCTCGGCCAGCGCGATCCCTCCGCTGATGGCAAGCACCGCAAACACTGCCAACCCCACCATAATCCAATAAATCGGTTCCGGGCCCGATTTGATTGGCACCGTGCGTTCGCAGTCGGGGCAACTGGCAATCCCCCCATTCATCGAACCGGGCACGTCAAACAGCAAATCGCAATGCGGGCAATGAATTTCGATATCCGCCATGAGTCTTCTCGATTGTCAGTGGTCAATTAGATGTTGGCCCAGCCCGATTCCCGGTGGCTGCTGACGATTGCTTCAATCACACGCATGTTGGCGACGGCATCGTCGATGGGCGTGGGAACGGCCGTGTCGTTCAGAACGGCTTGTGCGAACAGATCACCCTGAATGGTGTATTGATCGCAGACGTCGATGGAGATCTCCTGAATTTCTTCGCCTTGTTGATGCCACATCTTGCAGGGGCGATCGGGCGGAGCGTTGAAGGGAATTTCGATTTCAACGCGTCCCGCGGTACCGAAGATGTTCACCCGTTGGTACGACGTCAACTGCGTCGAACAGGTGAATGTGGATGTGCCGCGACCGAAATCGAGAACCGCCGATGCCAACCGGTCGGTCTTGAAGCGAGAATCGTATTCTACAATTCCCATTACCCGATTCGGTTCGCTGCCGAAAATGAACCGCGAGACAGAAATTGGATAACAACCGATATCCATCAGTCCGCCGCCACCAATTTCCGCTTGATTGCGAACGTTATCGGGATCGTCGTTGAAGTACGAGAAAAACGTTTGAACCGTCCGCAACTCGCCAATCGCGCCGCCGTCTACCAGCTCCTTCGCCTTCTGCCATTGCGGATGGTGCCGAAACATGAAGGCTTCCATCAGCTTCAGGTTGGGATGCCGACGTCCGGCTTCCACCAATTCAACGCCTTCGGCTGCGGTCAGACCGATCGGCTTTTCGCACAACACATGCTTGCCCGCCTCCAGCGCACGAATCGACCACGACACGTGCAGATGATTCGGCAGCGGATTGTAAATCGCATCAACATCAGGATCGGCCAGCAGTTCCTCATACGAGCCGTAGGCCTTGGCGATTCCCAATTCGTCGGCAACCGACTGCGCTCGGCCCACGTCGCGGGAAGCAATGGCGGTCACTTCACAATGTTCCCCACGCTGCATGGCGGAAATCACCTTTTGGGTACCAATGTTGGCAGTGCTGAGAATGCCCCAACGGACTTTTGTCATGGTTGTGCGAATCTTTGTCTGATTGTGCCAGGGAAATGTGTTCGTCGATAACGCCGAGCCTAATGCTCTTTCACCGGCGAATCAACAGAGAACGATGCGCGTATCTTTTCGTTGCTCGATCCTTGGGTGTGCCACTGGTCGGCTTGTCCGCCAGTGCGAATACTCGTTTCGTGTGCTGACCGCAAACGTTGCCGCGCCGGAATAGACGGCGGTGGATTACTCAACTCTGATGACTTCGATTCCACTGATCAGCGACTGGCCGACGGATGCTTCGAGAGTCATGGTCAAGGTGCCATCGATCATGATGTTTTCGATCTGCCGTACGATACCCGTCATCGTATGCTTTGCTTCTGCGAGGATGTCGAAGCGGTTCAAGATCACACGGCCCTGGAGACGAATTGTCTGTACGCGGTCGCCGGGATTGATGTTGGCGATTTCGGCAAAGTGGAGACGAACGGTGTAGCGGCCCGGCTTCAGGTCGTGCAATGTGAGTTCCTGTAGACCTTCAACCGTCGAGGCTGCGACCCACGGCCATCCAGCACCCGCCTTCATCCAGTTGCTGTGCCGATAGTGGAACGTCGGCTGCTTCGGCTTCGTCACAACGGTGATTTTTGGCGACGGTCCGCCGACAGATGGGTAGTCGAGCCAGAGCGTTCCGTCGCGCGTCTTGCGGTCACCGGGTGCTCCAAAGTTCAGGCCGATTCGCTCGATTGAACCGGCTTTGATCGGATCGTCGCCCCACGCTGCCCATTGCTCGTGACTTTCCGGCATCGCGACTAAAGAGAGCGCAGTGGGCAACGGATAACTGCAGGTGCAGCCTTCATAGAAATACGGAACATTCAGCAATCCTCCCGACGGGATAATGCTGTTCGTGCAACCGCTGCGCGGACCACTGATGAACACGGTGCCGCTTTCCAGTGTCTTGTCGTAGAAGGCGGCCGTGCCGCTTCTTAAAGTGTAGAGGTGCCCGTAATCCACTCCGCCATCGCAGCCGTACATTTTGGGAAACGCGCGTCGTTCCTTCAGGCCGGTCAGCGGGTTGATCCGCTCTCCCACAACGGGCGGATCGGGATTCAGCGCCGTCTTCTGATGCGGTGCGTGGTAGTAACTCTGTTGAGGATTAGATCGGCCGAATTCGGGCAGTTTCTTTCGCAGCGTGATTTGTTCGCTCTCATCGAAGACACGGCCCGTATAGATGTCGGACAAAACGGGACGAAGTAGCGGATAGTCGACCGAATAGTCTCCTTTTTTGCGCGGCGCATGCCAATCCTTGGGGCGAGAGACCATGACTCCGTCCACAAACTTCGGCTGCGGTGATCGTTTGAAGTGGGCGAGCGTATCATCAAACCAAAGGACGCCCAGCGGAAATCGGACGAGCGTGTCGTTGCACAGTGCGTAGTTTCCTCCGTAGTCGGCTGTCCCCGGCAATGCGCCAACTCGCCGAACGACGGCCTGCCCAGCAAGCTCCGACAGTTCAAACTTGCCCGGCTTCAGTGACTTCAAACTTCGCTCGGTCGCAATGCCGTTGCCCGTTTGGATTCCCAGCGCGGCAACTCCACCAAACGGTCGCAGCGACTGCAACAGCTGGCTCCAGGATGTCGCGATCCGATAGGGCGATTCCGTCACGATGACGCTGGCGAGATACGGAGGCAATAAAACACGTTGCGGATCACACTCGATCACCGCCGCGCGCGTTCCATAAAGACCGGCACGCTGAAGTTCGCGGCGGAGCCGATCAACTCGATCGGCGTCATCATCAAATGCAATAACGTGATACTTCGACTGCAGCAGCAGGGCTTTGACAAGTGCTCCGTCTTTCAGCCCGACGACCAATGCAGTTCCACGAGGCCCGGCAGATCGACTGACCAGTGCTTCGGCAAGCTCGGTCGACTGAGGCGTCGCCGAGAGCGTCGCGCTTGGCTTTTTCCAGTGTTTCGTCTTTGCCGCCTGCGAATCGTTCACGGCACCAAAGCAGTAGATCTTCGCCGACCGTGTCGAGACAAACAGCCGGCCATCGGCAACAATCATCGACTGAATCGTTCCTTCGACTTCGTTCAGTTTGTCGTCAAACTTCAGTTTGCGGTCGCCCACGCGAATCTCGCGACTGATTCCCGATTTGCCATTCCCTTTGTGGACCTTGTCCTCATGCAATTGGCGGTTGATGACGTCATCAAAGGTCAGTTTTCCGCGGCGGATCGCACGGGCGGATTCCGGATCCATGGCCGCAAACCAGCCGCCGGGTAAACGTCCCGCTGCGGGAAGCTTAAATTCAATCAACTCGCCTGTCTCACGATTCAATCGTGCCGGGTATGCCGTCGAGCATGGCACGATCAGTTCCTTGCCGTTGACGATCAGATAACCCTGCGGCGCAAGTCCGCCAATGGCCTTGGTATTATGGGGCTGCTGGCCGAACAGATAACCGAGCCGCTCGTTGCGCCAGATGACCTCGCCCGTTGCGATGTCCAGCGCGTAGACAAACACCCCTTCGAATGGCCAAACACCGGCGGCGAAGTACACGCGACCACCTGCCACTACTGGACCGCCACGAACGGGCCACACAGAAATCAGCCGTCGATTCCCAAGCAGCCGCCGATCGTTTGGCACCGCGCGATGCTTCCACCGCAACTTGCCGGTCGAGAGTTCGATGCAGTAGAGGTGTCCGTCGTCGGAACCAAAGCAGACGAAATTCTCCCACACGGCTGGTGCGAACCGAACGGGTCCGTTGGTGCGATACACCCAGAGTTCGCGTCCCGTCGCTGCGTCATACGCCGTGACGGAATCATTGCGAGAAGAAGCAATAAGCAGACGGCCGTTAGCCACAACCGGTTCGTAACCTGCATCGAATTGTAAACGCGCGCTGTGATAGGCCGGCTCAACCTCCGGCAGATGCCTCACCCATTTCAACGTGAGTTTCTCTGGCAGCGAATTCGTCGTCACGCCGGTACGTGCCGCGTTATGACGCCACATCGGCCAGTCGTCACCACGGCCGACCGTCGTCAGCGCCGATACGGCAAAACAACAGATCACGATTCGCCAACAACGTTGTCGCTCGATGAGCAGCATGCCGATTCTCGCTGTTCTGGGGGTAATCGAACCGCGCACCGTCCCAAGCTGGCCGAGACGGCCGACCCGTATTCTACTCGCTACCTCCCAAGCATAATACATGGACGCATCGAAGGTCGGTCATCTCTATCCTTGAAGAGGAATGCCCAGTGTTCGGTCCCGTTATGCCTTTTGGCGATGCTTCGGATTCGACTTCGACGATTTGTACGGCCGTTTTCCGGATTTATCGCGAACGCGTGCTGGCCGTGAATTATCCATTCGCGACATCTGAAGTTTGCGTCCGGCGATGAAAACGTTCTGCAGAGTTTCGAGCAGGTCTCGCGGAAATCCGATCGGAAGATCAACGGTACTGAAGGAATCAAAAATCTTGATCTTGCCGATGGCGTCGCTGCGAATGTGCGCTTCGTTGGCAATCGCGCCGACAATGTTGCCGGGCTGGACTCGATGATTTCGACCGACTTCAATTCGGTAGGTCTCCATACCGACTTCAGAACGAGATCCACCGACGCGGCGATCAGATTTGTGATCTGGCTCACGCCGTGAGTCCTTCGAGAAGCTGGCTTTGCCGATTTGGTCTTTCACCAGCAGCGGAGTGTCGCTGTTGGCAAGAATCGCCAACGCGGCGGCGAGCGATTCCATCGGAATGTCGTTTTCGCGCTGGTATTGTTCGGTGATCGACTGATAGGTTTCGAGTTCCTTAGAACCCAACGCCTCGGTGATCCGCTCGTGGAAGCGAGCGATGCGTTGTTTGTTGATGGCGCGATTCGACGGGAGTTCCATTGGTTCGATCGTTTGCCGTGTCGCTTGTTCCAACCGCTTCAACAACCGGCGTTCACGCGGATGCACAAACAGAATCGCTTCGCCACTGCGACCCGCTCGCCCGGTGCGGCCGATTCGATGCACATACGATTCGCTGTCATGCGGCAAGTCATAATTGATGACATGGCTGATGCGTTCGACATCCAGTCCGCGAGCGGCGACATCTGTCGCCACGATGATATCGATCTTGCCAGACCGCAGACTCTCGACAATCCGTTCCCGTTGCTTCTGCGGAATGTCACCATTCAATGCGGCGGCTTTCAAACCCGAACGGGATAAATGCTCCGCGAGTGGTTCTGTCGTACATCGCATCTTGACGAAAACGAGAACGCCGTCGATCGGTTCTGCTTCCATGATGCGTGATAACGCGAGTTGCTTCTGGTGCGGAGCTGCAACAATGTAACGCTGATTAATGGTGTCGGCCGTCGCCGTCCGTTGCTTAATCGTGATTTCGGCGGCGTCTTTAAGGTACTTCTTTGCGATCTGGCGAATCGGTCCGGGCATGGTGGCCGAGAACAAAGCCATTTGCCGTTGCTCGGGAACCTGGGAGAGAACCCACTCAACATCTTCGGCGAAGCCCATTCGCAACATTTCGTCGGCTTCGTCCAGCACCAGACACTGAAGACCGTCAAGCTTCAGCGTGCCGCGCCGCATGTGATCCATCACCCGACCGGGAGTCCCGACGACAACCTGAGCGCCTCGTTTCATCTGCCGCAATTGAATGGAATAATCCTGTCCGCCAAAAATTGGAACAACCCGCAGGCCGCGCATGCCGGCGGCATATTTCTCGAATGCGCCGGCGACCTGGATCGCCAGTTCACGCGTCGGAGCGAGTACCAGGACTTGCGGATGTTTCTTGCTGAGATCGATTCGCTGGAGCAACGGCAGCGCAAAAGCTGCCGTCTTGCCGGTACCGGTTTGCGCTTGACCAAGAACGTCGCGACCTTCAAGCAACGGCGGAATTGCTTGAGCCTGAATCGGCGTCGGCGTCGCGTATCCAAACCCTTCGACAACAGTCACGAATTCGTCGTTCAGCCCGAGAGAACCGAATCCTGTTGGCGAAGTGGCCGCTGCGGATTCGTTTTCGGGCGGCTGAACTGCTGCTTCTGCATCACAAGGCGCATCGTCTCTAACTGACTTGACCATAATTTTCCTGAATCTTCTTTGAGAGACCGTTTGAACAGACGATTGCCGCAGAAAATCGTCTTTGGGGACATCTGTCCCGCAGAAGCTGGAACAAGAACCAGCCTGTGCGTCGTTCAAATGGAGTCTGACCTGGAGTGAATTCGCGGACGAACAACGGTGCAAGCATCGGCTATTGTCGAAACGACAGGCGCTAGCCCGGCAATGTCAATTGCCATAGCCACTTGCAAAACATGATCGAACGCGTCAGGTACTGTTCAGGAAACGGTGGGCGGAGAAACGCATGCCCAGCGGGGTAGGAATCTGAATCTGGCCGGCAGTGAATCAATCATTCGACACATACTAGCGTAAACTCACTGACTTCGCGAGGACACATGCCGACAAATTCAGCGAGAGTTCTCATTGGAGCGGCGAGACGGCACTCCGTGGCGTGATTCTCGCCCGTTTGGCACCACGAATGACATATAATTGCACAGCAGACACGCCGCGAATTCGTCTTTGGTCGATGGGAAAGCTACAATCTGGCGGTAAAAATCCGCTTTCCCCACGGCTGAACCGCTGCGCCGGGTGGACGATTCCAACAGACAATGACAAGAGGCTCCGTCAAAACCCGGTTGTGGGTGAACTCTGCACTTGATTACCAGGGGTGTTGTGAGCCAACAGAGGGTTTTGACAGAACTTCAAGTAGTATCGATTGGACAAGAAATGGCGATGAAGTTGAGCGTGAGTCTTACCTGTGTTTTAGCCGTGGCGATGTCGGTCCCCGCATTTGGGCAACAACAGAGTTCGAAGGCTCCGCCGCTCTCTCCCAAAGAGTCGATCAAGACGATGAAGATTCAGCCGGGGTACAGTATCGTCCCGGTCCTCACTGAGCCACACATTCACGAGCCGTCCGCGATTGCCTGGGATGGAAACGGCCGCATGTACGTCGTCGAAATGCGCACTTACATGCAGGAGATCGACGGCAAGAATCAGCTCGCGCCAACCAGTCGCGTTTCGCGTCATGAAGACACCAACGGCGACGGAATCTATGACAAGCACACGATCTTCGCCGACAAATTGGTGCTGCCGCGTATGATTCTGCCGTTGCTTGACCGCGTCATTATTCGCGAGACAAACACGCTCGACCTGAAAAGTTATCAGGACACCGATGGCGACGGCGTCGCCGACAAGATCGAAATGTGGCATGCAGGTGGCGGACGAGGCGGCAACCTCGAACACCAGCCGAGCGGCCTCATTTGGAACATTGATAACTGGCTTTACACAACCTACTCGGCCCATCGGTATCGGTTCACGACGGGAAAGGTGGTTCGCGAAAGTTTGCCGGCCGGTGCCGGACAATGGGGACTGACACACGACGATGTCGGCCGGATTTTCTACTCCAGCGCAGGTGGCGAAAATCCGGCGACTGATTTTCAGCGTCCCATCGTGTACGGGAGAATTTCGCTGCCGGGCGAGCAAGCCCCGGGATTCCGCGAGGTCTTTCCAATCGACAACATTCCCGACACGCAGGGCGGCCGCGCTCGGTTGCGGGGCGACAACACACTCAATCGGTTCTCGGCCAGTTGTGGCCAATCGGTTTATCGTGGAGACCGTTTGCCGACGGACCTGTACGGCGATCTGGTGATTTGTGAACCGGTGGGCCGTTTGATTCGGCGGGCCAAAGTCACCAACGACAGCGGTCGAATCGTTGTTTCCAACGCCTACGACAAACAGGAGTTCCTCGTCGCAAGCGATCCCAACTTTCGGCCCATCAACAGCGCTACCGGACCCGACGGCTGCCTTTATCTCGTCGATATGTACCGCGGCATCATTCAGGAAGGCAACTGGGTTCGCAAAGATTCGTACCTGCGAAAAGTTGTCGAGGAGTACGAACTCGACAAGAACATCGGACGCGGACGGATATTCCGGATCGATCACACGACGACAAAGCGCGGTCCGCAACCGCGAATGTTGGATGAATCGCCGGCCCAACTCGTCGCTCATCTGTCGCATCCAAATGGCTGGTGGCGCAGTGAAGCTCAGAAGCTGATTATTCTGCATGGCGACAAAACCGTTGCAGCGGCGCTCGAACAGTTGGCACGCTCTGGAAAGGAACCGTTGGGAAGGCTGCATGCGTTCTGGACGCTGGAAGGTCTCGACGCGATCAACATCAAACTGTTATCCGACGGGTTCGCCGATCCCGACGCACGTGTCCGGTCAGCAGCAATGCGGATCGCCGAGTCGGTCATCGAAAATGACCGATCGCTTGACGCCCAAATCAAGCAGTTGACGGAGGACAAAAGTCCCGATGTTGTGATCCAGACGCTGCTTTCAGTCAGTCGCGGCGGGCATCCCGATGCGACGGCAATCGCCGAGGGAATCGTCAAAGCCCACACCGACAACAGTTCAATCACCAGCATCGCCAATCAGATTCGCGCACGCATCGAAGCGATGATCGCCGAGCGGAAGAAGCTTGAGGAAATCAGGCGCCGCAACAAAGTTCTGGCCGAGTCAATCGTCCGTGGGAAAGTCACATACACAACACTGTGTATCACATGTCACGGTCCCGACGGTAAGGGAAAGCCAAGCCCCGACAAGAACGGGTTGATGTTGGCACCCTCTCTGGCAGGGTCTGCTCGCGTGCAAGGTCATCGGGATCGACTGACACGCATCCTGCTGAAGGGCCTGATTGGACCGATTGACAAGAAGATTTATGCCGGCGGATTGATGCTGCCGATGGGCACGAACAGCGACCAGTGGATCGCCGATGTCGCGACCTACATCCGCAACAGTTGGGACAACCGGGCTCCGTTGATCGAAGCGCCTGATGTCAAGCGAATTCGAGCGGCATCGCAGCAGCGGGTCGGGCCGTGGACACTCGCTGAGTTGAAGCTGTTCGATCCTCCCCCCTTCGAAAATCGCTCGAGTTGGAAGCTGACCGCCAACTTCGGTGCCAACAAACTGCCGGCTGCCATCGATGGAAACCAGGGAAGCCGCTGGGATACGGGGACGACTCAAAAACCGGGAATGTGGTTTGGAATCGAATTGCCCGATCCGGTAAAGGTGACGGCGCTGACTCTCGATTCCCGCGGCTCGAACGACGATTATCCACGCGGATACTCTGTGCAACTTTCCAACGACGGGAAGACATGGAGCAACGCCGTAGCCGAGGGCCGAGGCTTTCGCGCGGTGACCGAGATTGAGTTGAGCAGTCCGGGCCTGGCCAAGCACATCCGAATCACGCAGACGGGAGTTTCAAGCAATAAATATTGGTCGATCCACGAACTCACCATCAAGGGATTGACCGGCAACGAACCGAAAGTGTTGTCGCTGTCGCAACAGCTGGCAACGGCTGAGCCGAAGGCGCTCGTCGGCGAAGCCCGCGCCGCCGGTGATGCCTTGCGCGGGGCGAGGCTGTTCTACAACCAAACGCTCTCGTGCGTGAAATGCCACGATCCCAAAACCGGGGATCGACTCGGCCCGGACCTTGCATCAAAACGCGACGGCGTGAATGACTTGTTCCTCGTGGAATCCGTACTCCATCCATCCAAGTCGATTCGCAAAGGATTCGAGTCACTGATCGTCGAAACAGAACGCGGGCTTGTGCTGACCGGTTTCCGCGTCAAGGAAGACAAAAAAACGTTGGTACTCCGTGAGCCGGCCGGCGGCAAGAAGATTACAATCGAAAAGAAAGACATCTTTGAACTCATGCAGGGCAAAGTCTCGGCCATGCCGCCTGGTCTGGTCAACCAGTTGCAAACCCACGAACAGTTCCTCGACCTCGTTCGCTTTCTGATGGAGATCAACGACGGCGGACCTTCCCGACTGGCGGAACTCAAGAAGACGGCGACCGAAAAGGAATGAGCGACAACACATTCTTGCCCGGGCCAACGGCAGGCACAGTCAAATCGGCTGATGGAGAAATCCTGGACGTTCCGAAAGGTTGGGTCTTACTCCCGCCCGGCGATGCCGCGCTGACTCGACGAACAAAGGCCGCTGGCGATCATTGGGTCGTGCAGGAGAAGAAAGGCAGAAAGGTCTTCTCGAAAGGTGTTTGGGCAGCAGCGGCGACGATTGATCGAATTCGCGCCGAACTGGATGTCGAGCGGTCCACCGAATCCTACGCCAAACGCAAGCAGGCCGATGCTCTGCGGCGAGAAAAGGCGCAAGCCGAGTACGTCGAGGATTTCTTCGGCGCGGTCCTGGCGTTCCTGAACTTCCATCCCGCGCACGCTGACCTGGCGAAGCAGATGGCAAAGGTTGTCACCGAACACGCCACGCCGGTTGGAAGCGGCACGGTGGCTCGAACAAAACGAATCCCAGTGGCGCAACGGGCCGAAGCCGCCGTCATCGCCTGGATGCGCCACCGGACCACCGCGTACGACTCGATGACCGTCCCCCGAATCAAAGGCAAGCGACGTGAAGTTCGGCGCATATTGGCAGGGCATTCAAAGAAACTGTTGAGCCAATACCGACGTGGCGAATCCGCGACCGTGGTTTGTCCACTTCAGCGGGCTTTGGCAGCACCGACAACAGGAGAGAAAACAAAATGAAACAAGGACGCTACCGACATTACAAGGGCAATGAGTACGTCGTCATTGGAGTTGCCAAGCACAGCGAGACGCTGGAAGAGATGGTTGTTTACCAGCCCGACTACGGCGAGCAAGGACTTTGGGTGCGACCGAAAGAAATGTTTCTGGAAACCGTCGAAGTGGATG
Source organism: Planctomycetota bacterium (assembly GCA_963581435.1). Taxonomy (GTDB): domain Bacteria; phylum Planctomycetota; class Planctomycetia; order Planctomycetales; family Planctomycetaceae; genus JABISG01. The sequence continues at coordinate 17,201 of CAUZOL010000036.1, read as the reverse complement.
GCCGGCGAGTGCCTCGGTTTCAGTTTCTTGGCTCTGAAGATGAATAGAAAGAGTTTCAACAGTCGGTGTCGGGTGGTCACTCTGAAATAACAATCTGTTTGTCGCTTCGCAATCGAATGAGCCGATCCACCTCATTGCGGATTGGTCGCCCGGTTGTGTCGAACAACAGACGCTGATTCCGATTCGGTTGAGTTTCTCGAGACGAGTCTTGCCAGGCATCGATGAATCGTTGTCGCTCTGATTCCCGTTCATACCGCGGGCCGATAAAGCTGTAGTGTGAATCGATCTGCACATTCGATGTTTCAAGCGTGCGAGCCGCCATGAATCGAATCGCGGCATACGGGTCCACCAAAAGCTCGGCGACGTAGGGGACGGTCCAGTCATCGTTGCTGGCGTCTTTGGCAGGTTTCCAGCCGGCGCTCCACACCACAATTGCTCGTTGTGCGGCATCGCCTTTGAGCATCCACAGGATCGATGCCGCAATCTTCTGATTGTCTTGATCGACTGGAACGTGCGGCTGACCGTACCACCTTTGAAGGTTATCGACGGTCCATTGCAGCGTTTGATCCAGATGGCACAGGTTACATGCATTCGGTCGACCAGATTTGACAAAGGTTTGCGAATTCGGGCTGTCGATCCGATGGCTGCGAATCCCCTTAAACAGAGCGAAAGTCGTGTGCGGCATGTGGCAATTGTAGCACAGGCTTCCGCTCGAACCGGCCTTGTGATGAGTATGCTCGCTGATTCGGTCGGCAAAGTCGTTGTGGCACTGAAGGCAAGTCTCATTTTCGTTCAGGATTTTGCTGAGTTGATCGTTTGGTTCGGAATAGTCGTGCATCGAGTGACAGGAGAGGCACGACATCTTTCCTCTCTGGTAACAGCCCGATTCGATCAGACCGTTGTACTCGCGCCCGCCAACACGGTGTGTGCCGTCCTTCCAGAAAGCACTCACAGCGGAATCGAATTCCTGGTCGGTCTTCATGTCAGCGGAGTGTTTGAGAGCGGAATTATAGCGAACGATCACACGGGATTCGTCGAGAAGTTCGCCCGGGCGAAATGACGTGGTGAACCCGTATTCGTTCCACGGAATCGAATCCCGCGGAACAAAATGGGCGTGGCATTGGCCGCAAATAGCGGCAGAGCGGTGCGAGTCCAAGCGGGCGGGGTTGATGATCGACGGATTGTGGTCTGTACTCTCAATTCCCGGTGACTTTGTTCCACTGCGGCGGTGAGCTTCCGCGTGCCGGTCACCGGGGCCGTGGCACGCTTCGCAGGCAATGCCAAGTTCGACAAAACTGCTGTTGAACCGACCAACTTTAGGGTTGTTGGCGTTGGCAATCACTTCAAATCCTGGGCGCCCTGCCACTGTATGACAGACGATGCAATTGTCGTTCCAACGTTGGGATTGGTGTTCATCGCTGTCGGGTTGTAGAAATGAGTCCTCATTCGGAATCCATTGTTTCGTTGCGATGTGATAGACGAAAGGAACTTGCTTAAACTCATTTCCAGCCCCTTTGACCCAATAGACCTGATGGTGATGCGAACCGGTCGTCATGACAATCTGTCGATCGTTTTCGGGAAGATTACGAACTCCTTCAGTCGGATGCCCTCTTAACTTCCGCTTCGCCTCCGAGGTAATATCCATCATCTGCACTCGAAACTCGTCGCCCCTTTTGTAGAAACGAAACGAACGCCCCCGAGAACTAACGGTCACGTCGTCGAATGGAGCCACGACTGAATCGGCACTTGCTTCCTGCGTCATCGTTCGGTGAAACGAATCGTGCCAAGAGTTGTATTCCTCAGCATGGCACTCCCGGCATCCCACCGACGTCGTGTACTCCGACCTGCGTTCTGCAACGGGATCGACATCGCCAAATGGCATATCACCTGAACGCCAGACTGTGAACGCCACCGCAACAATAATCACCGCCAGTACGAGGCATACGGCGATTATGGACCGTTTCTGCATTGCCGAATCTCCAAGGACATTTGGCGCCGCCGCGTGTCCTTATGAGGGGTGTTCCGGCTTACCGGCCGGCCAACGCGACACTGCTCTGGACCGAAACAAAACAGTTGTCGTCAACCAGAGCAATCATCGTTCGCCGCAAGTATGACTCATCGCGACGTTGTGTGTCCATCGCGCGGTAGATGCCCGACATCGCATAGCGGACTCCGACGAAGTCGCGTGGCCACCGAATCCTTCGGTCCGCTCAATTCGCTCGCACGCCAACCCGCGAAAACAACCGTCGAGCCGCTTCACGCTGCGCATACGAATCGTCAAAATGGACATCCACCGCTGAACCCCGTGAATAACTCACACTCACCGGAACTGCGAACGGTGTTCCAACCCATGTGGGGAACTCGCAGAGTACTCTGCGATTCGTCGAGTCGGAACCGTTGGCACTTTGCGTCGATCCAACCCAGTCCGGGGCGAACTCCCTCTTCACTCGACTTGCAAAACAGTTGCATCCCCAGGCAAATCCCCAGCACCGGGACTTTTTATTCTAACACAAGCTCGTCCAGCAGCGGCTTCAAATTGAGTGACTCAATTTGCTTCATGCTTTCGTCGAACGCGCCGACACCCGGGATAATGAGTCTGTCGGCCGAGCGGACCACTGCTTCGTCGGCCGTAATCGACGACTCCACACCGACCTTTTTCAGCATGTTGCGGATCGAGCCGGAATTGCCCAGGCCGTAATCAATAATGGCAATCATCCACGCGGCTTTCATGTCGCCGTCAATTGTCGTCAAGCTGCTATTTCGATTCCGTACACTGCCCGGTTGTCTCGCTCGAAGAAGACTGACGAACTTCGTCCGAATCCCAATGGCTGTACGTGTGGCCTGAGTTACTACGCTGCCAATTTTGTGTGTGGTGTTTCCAATTCGGTGGGCGGACCACCGTCGCCGGCTGAGTACCTGTAACTCATCGAGAGATAGATTAGGTACATCGCACAATAGGATGCGGAGAATAGCGCCAGTGCCAGAACAGGACGCCCGGCGATTGCTCCGTAGAAAAGCGACGCCGTAACCAATACAAACAGTGCGATTTGCCACAACATGTCCTGCTTCTGTTTTTCGGCAATCTGCGTCATGCGGCTGAGCACACTGGCGCTAAACGATAGCAGAAAGAATGGGCAGAGGACGCGCGCGTAAGTCCCGGCGGCTCGCCACGGTTCGCCGAAGATCAACGCGAATGCAGCGGGGGCGAAGATTGCAATTAAGGCGTAGATGGGGATCGACAACGCCATCAGTGAACCAAACGTGGCCCACCATGTTCTTCGGCAGTTCCCCAGATTGCGAAGATCGTCCGCCGCCCGTTGCTGAAACACGTTCCCAATCGCGGTCGCCAACATACTGGCCGGTCCCGCGAGAACGCGTTGCGTAAGATTGTAGAGGCCGACAACGAGTGGGCCGAAATAGGCTGTCAGAACAAACGTCGGGAGTTGCCCGGTTGCTGCGTTGAGGGTGCCGCCCCAGATTGAGTAAATCCCGAAATCTCGATAGCGGCTTGCCGTCTCAATGATTGCCGTCCGTGAGGGTGACCACTGCTCGCGACGTCGTTCTTGATTCCAGCGATACATGAGCACAGTTGTTGGGCAAGCCAATCCCACAACTGTGGCAATCACGATTCCACCGGCTCCCATACCGAGCACTCCAAAGGCGATCATCAAGCAAACGGTTGCGACCGATCTGACAACGCGATTGGCGGCCAACAGCCGATATTGCTTGTTTCGATTGAACCAGCAATTCAAGACTTGGTAAGTGGCGGTGGTGAACACCATCGGTGGGGCAATCAATAGCCACGTTGACATGTCCGGCTGATGCAACGAACGCGCAAGTGCGTGGCGAAAACAGAGGGCGACGACGAAAAGTATCGCAGATACCGTCGCCGCCAGAAACAGGCAGAAGGTCACGACGTGAAACGCCTTCTCGTTGTCTTCGGCGATGAAGATCGCCGTTTCGTAGCGGCCAGTCGCAAAGATTGCCATGACGCTGACAACCGCCATGAAGAGTGCATAGACGCCGAAATTGGCGGGCGTGTAGAGACGCGTGAAAAGTGGGGACGCCGCGATCAACAACAGCTGTGCCACGCCTGCCCCTCCGACAAGGATCAGGACATGTCGGCCAAACTCCGACTGACGAAGAAATCGCAACATGGACGAAGCCTACAAACGATCCAGTCGGGGATCGCATCCTCTCATCGGTTCAATATTCTTGCGCGACATTTATTTTGGCGGACACGATCAGGTTTGTTTGGATGGGCATTTCGCCGAAGCGGGCTACGCGCGAGAATCGTAAGAACAATATCGACAACACTAGGCGGCCGCGGATGTTGAAGTGTCACGGTCGTATGTTTCCTTGAGGACGCCGGCAACAGTTTCGATCTGCTCGCGTGTGATTTCGGGGAACATTGGCAGGCTCAGGCAGCGGTCGGCAGCCCGTTCCGCCGCCGGAAACGATCCTTTGCCGTATCCCAGATCCTGGTGAACCTCTTGCAGATGAAGTGGTATGGGATAATAAACTGCGTGTCCGACCTGCTTGTCCTTCAGGTGTGCGATCAAGTCGTCGCGATGATCGGTCTGGACTGTGTATTGGTGATAGACGCAGTGCGCGGGTGAATTGCCAGCAGTGTTTTCCTGGGCGATGACGCAGCCATCGTCAGTCAGTTCGCGCGGCGTTTCAATTTGCCCGCCTTCGCCGAGCAGTGCGTTGTATGTGTAAGCCGCCTCACGTCGCGACTGCAGCCATTGCGGTAAGTGGCGAAACTTGACTCGCAAGATGGCGGCCTGCAGTTCATCCAGCCGGCTGTTCAGTCCCAGCACTTCGTGGTGATATTTGACGCGACCGCCGTGACGCCGCAGCATCTCGACCCGTTCGTAAACGTCGGTCCGATTGGTGACGAGCATTCCTCCATCGCCAAAACAACCGAGATTCTTGCTGGGAAAAAAGCTCAGGCAGCCCGCATCTCCAATCGATCCGACGGGCCGACCACGCCATGTGGCACCGATTGCCTGCGCGCAGTCTTCGACCACTGCTAAACCGTGTCGCTGCGCGACGTCCATCACGACGTCCATATTGCAGGGCTGGCCGTAGAGGTGGACTGGCAGTATTGCTTTGGTGTTGGGGGTGACGCGTGATTCGATCTGCGTAACATCCATGTTGAATGTCAACGGATCAATATCGACGAAGACCGGAGTCGCACCCACCATGCCAATGGCTTCAGTAGTGGCCACGAAAGTAAAGGGCGTCGTAATCACTTCGTCGCCCGGTCCGATTCCAAGCCCTTTGAGCGCCAGATGCAGTGCATCGGTTCCGCTGCCAACGCCGACGGCATGTTGGCAATCGCAGTATTCTGCAATTTCCTGTTCCAGTGCGCGAACATTTGGGCCGAGAATGTACCGTGCCTCGGCGGCAACCTTCAACATGGCTTCGTTGATGTCGTCACTGAGAGACGCGTATTGTAGTTTCAGATCGCACAGGGGAATCATGTCTCTGTCCTCGCCACAATTAACATATGTTGTTTTGTAGAATTTCGAGTGCGTCAATCCGATCCCCGGTTGGGATCACAGATGACTCAGGCCGCATCTTGCGAGTCGGCCGCATCCTGAGGTTCCAGGTTTCCGTTGTTGTCGATATAGACGCGTCCGCATTCGGTGCATTGGGCGCTGTTGTCTGTGAAAGACAGCGGGACTCCGCAAGCGCATGCCCAACCATGCTGTTTGGCCGGGTTGCCGTAGACGAGCGCGTACGACTTAACGTCTTTGGTGACAACTGCACCGGCACCAATGAGGGCACATTCGCCGATTGTGTTTCCGCAAACGATTGTCGCGTTGGCACCAATGCTGGCCCCGCGTTTGACGAGCGTTGCCAGATTGTCTTCCGCGTTGTTTCGCGGAAATGCCGATCGCGGCGTCGCGATATTCGTAAACACGATGGATGGGCCGCAGAACACGTCGTCTTCGAGGATGACCCCCTGATAGACCGAGACGTTGTTCTGGATCTTGACATTGTTGCCGATGATGGCATTCGGCCCGATCACAACGTTTTGCCCAATTCGGCAACGCTCGCCAATACGCGAGCCGGGCAACACGTGGCAGAAATGCCAGATCTGGGTTCCGTTTCCAATTTCGACATCGTCATCGACGTACGAGGATTCGTGAACCTGATGCTCTTCGACTGCACTCATGACCGCCCCCACATCAACGCTAAAACATTGGCCAGTAAAGGAACCCCGAATGAGTTCCGCCCCGCCGGGATCACGCCGCACGGCGAAGAAACGGTCGTTCGATCTGCCGCAGTTGATTCTCAACCGCTTCCAGAACTCGCACCACGCGCAGACCATCGTAGCCATCGCTACGGGGTTGCGTGTCGTTAACAATCGACTCAATAAAGTGCGATGTTTCGACCGCCAAGGGCTCGCGCGGAGAAATGCGCGGGGCGAGAATATCGCCGTGACGCACGTTGACCGGCATTTGTGGGCGTTCTGGAATGAGTGGCACCGTTGCCGCCTTGTCGAAAATGCGAATCTTTTCGGTCGGCTGCATGTCGTCGAACACGAGCATCTTTTCAGAGCCGACCAACGTCATGGATCGTGTCTTGTGAGGATCGAGCCAGGAGACGTGAATGTTCGCCATGCGGCCGCCGGGAAAATGGAGAGTCGCAATGACGACGTCTTCCACGCCCTTTTGCAGATAGCTTTGTCCGGAAGCCTCGATGCGGATTGGTTCCGAGTCGAACAGATGCAGGATGACGGAAATGTCGTGTGGTGCGAGTGACCAGAATGAGTTTTCGTTCTGCCGAACCACGCCCAGATTCAGCCGCTGGCAATACATGTAGTAGATTTCACCCAGCTCGCCTGCATCGACCTGCTGTTTCATCATTTCAACAGCGGGGTGATATAGCAGCAGGTGTCCCACCATAAGTTTCAGGCCGCGTTCCTCGGCCAAATCGACCAGCGACTCGGCATGTTCGGCCGAGAGCGCCATCGGTTTCTCGACGTAGACGTGCTTGTCGGCCAGCAGTGCCGCCCGCGCCATGTCGTAATGCATGGGGGCAGGGGTTGCCAACGCGACGGCGTCCAAGTCGGGGTCGTCGAGGAGATCGAAATATTGATTGGTCGGGATTGCATCGGGATAAAGATGACTCTGCCGAGAGAGCGAATCGGAGCTGGCGTCGCAGATGTATTTCAAATTGCAACCGGCCGTTTGCGAGAAATTGCGGACGACGAATTTCCCCCATCCGCCAAGCCCGACAACACCGAGATTGATCGCAGACTGGACCACCGCGAACTCCTTTTCCACGTCGTAAATCGACAGAAGCGATACCGAAACCGGGCGGGACTATAGCCTCGTATCTCTCAACTGGTCAAGGGCAATGTCGGTGTGTGCATCCTCTCCGAGTCCAGATATTTGGTCGAGCGTTTCTCTCTGAAAACGCCCGCCAATTCGGCCCAAACGCAGGATTGACCCGGTACCTGGGTCGGCTTGATTGGCCTTGAATTGATCGAGGGATGAACGTATACGTTGCTCCGCTTTCTTGCCTCATATCGATGCTGCCATGTGGCCGTGTCGGTGGGATTCCTGTGCCGCGAGAAGAACTCGACACGATCATGATGAAGCGGACCTTCGATGTTGTGATGAGCGGTCTCGGCATCGTTGCGACGTCTGGGTTGCTGTTGCTTGTCGCCGTCGTCATCAAGCTCAATTCAAAGGGGCCGGCGTTCTACCGCGGCGAAAGGGTGGGGCGATTCGGTCGGATGTTCCGAATCTTAAAATTCCGGTCGATGTGCGTCGATGCGGAGCAGGTTGGCGGCTCGTCAACCAGCAACGATGACCCACGAATTACGCGCGTGGGAGGATTCTTGCGGCGATTCAAGCTGGACGAGTTGCCGCAGCTGTTCAACGTGTTGGACGGCACCATGAGTTTTGTCGGCCCGCGCCCACAAGTCGCACCGCTCGTCGAACTCTATACACCCGATCAAAGGCGGCTGCTCGACGTGCGACCCGGCATCACCGATTTCGCTTCGTTGCGGTTCTGTAATCTGGGGCAGATTCTGGAAGGTGCCGACGATCCAGACGAAGCGTATCTGCGCGTGGTTGCACCGGAAAAAATTCGCTTGGGGTTATTCTACGTCGATCACAACAGTTTCTGGACCGATCTTCACATCATCGTGGCAACGGTGATCTCGGTGTCGTTGCGGTTCGACGTGCTGTCGATCCCCGATCTGTCTGAGCCGTCATCGGCTGACAATACGACGGCAGACCGCGCGGATGCACGCTCGAATTGTCTGGCGAGTTCGTCGCGCGGCAATGCACGAATCTCAATTGGTCGAACTCGTTTCGTTCGACTCTCCCCGAAGTCGCCAAATTGCATGGGGCAACTGACCCGAAACAAATTTTTGGGATGGGTAGCGGTGCCGAAATGGTGCAAACTCGAATTGGGAAAAACCTAAGAATAACTTGCAGGAATGGACTCGCTGAACCAGACACTCTGGTCCCCAGATACGCCCTTTCTTATCCGTGCAGTGGGAGACGGATAGCAGCCGTTTGGCGTCCCTTCGGGACATGTCAACGCACTCGACGCGGGGTGCAGAAACGGCTCGACGAAGTTGCATGACAAGACTGAGACGCATCAGAATCGACGACAGGAGTCATCGGCCCGGAATGCCGTATCGCCATCAGGACGGCTCTGGCGGGCCGTGTCACGCCGCCAAAACCCGATGAGTGGTTCCCGCTTGCCGCCAATCCTGTCACGGGCGATAACCGACATCGTCGGGAACTCCCGCCTGCCGGCATCGCGGACGGTCTTCGGCCCGGCGTTTCGAGAGATACAGAGCGGCATCGAGGCAGAACACATCCTGTCCGTCGGCGTATTGCAGCGTGACGCAGATCTGGCAATTGCCCATCCGCGACGGTCTGACCGCCCCATCGGCCGAGTGAACTCATCCAAGAACTCAGAGAGTTCCATCCGCAAACGTTTCACCGTCCCTGCTTTCATGCTCGGAAGTCTCGTATACTTCCGACAAACAGGGCAATATCAACTTAACGGAGTAGTGATAAGATCCTCATACATACGCAACAGCGTATCCTCCTCGACTTTCCAGTTGAGACGTGATTGGACCGCTTCGAGTCCCTTTCGCCCCATCTGTTCGGCCTCAGCCTGGTGCTCGAGCAGCCACTGAATCGCGTCGGCGATTTGCTGCGGATTGCTTGGATCGACGAAAAGCGTGCAGCCGATCTCTTCATACATTCCCCGCCACAACTGGAAGTTGGATGCGACGATTGGAATACCGGCGGCCATGAATTCGTACATTTTTGTGGGCAGTGCCTCACGATAATTGCGCAGATTGTGAAGTACGCACAAACCGACGCGTGCCCGGGAAAGTAGGCGCGGAATTTCGCAAGCCGGCTTGGCCCCCACCCAATCGACGTGATGCCAGCCCTTGGTCGTTTCCAACCGGCGTCGAAGCGAATCCTCTTCGATGCCGCCGATCAATAGCAGTTGGCCGCTCGACACGCCGTTCAAGAGGTCGATTGCCTGCACCATCTCGATGGCACCGCGGGCAGCCGACATGCTCGCGCTCATGTGAACGGCGATCGGCATTCGTTGATTGTAAGGCTCGCCTTCTTGTTCCGCAGTTTCGTCCAGTATTGGAAAATTTCGGACGACATGCGTGGAACGCGCCGGGAACCTTTGGGATATGATCGGAGTCGCCGCCACAACCCGGTCAAACAGACGTCCGAACAGAGGCTCGACGATGCGGATGCATCCGGAGAAAATTGGTCGCAGCCAGCGTGGAATCCATTCTTTACTTTGCACTTGTCGAGGGAGGTCTTCGTGAACATCGTAGACAACCCGCTTGCCGCGGAGTTTCAACAACAGGCCGACACAGGCCAACTCCGGATCGTGGAAGTGATAAACGTCGCCCTTTTCCTTAACGGCCAATCGATAGACGGTCCACATTGCCTTGGTGACACGCAAAAACCGCGACTGCTCACGCGGAATTGCACAGATACGGACGTCGTCGATTGTGGTTGAGCACTCGTGCGGAGCGATGACTGTGACGGCGTAGCCGGCCTGAGCGAGTGAGCGAGCTTCCTTGAAAAAGATGCGATTGTCCAGCGCCGGATGCAGAGAAGTGAGATGCACAATTTTGTACGCGGTCATCTGTTCTCCCTGGTCTCGACCAGGCTACATCGTCTCGCCAAGATCTCGGTACGCTCCTCTGCCGTCGCGAATCGTCGTTTGTTAGAAATGACAGCCGGGAGGACGGTGTTTATGACAACCGGACCTTGAATCTGTACTCGCACATGAATCGCTGGTAATCGGCCGCGCGGTCGTTAGTCAGGAACCGTAGAACTTCCGAATCATCTCACAAACGTAGATGACATCGTCGTCAGACACCGACGTGTTCATGGGCAGCATCAGCGCCCGCGACATCATGTTCTCAGCAAACGGGAGGCTCACCTGAAATCCGAGCGCGGGGAACTGATGAACGAGTTGGCCCCCCCATTGCACCAGGGTTCCGATCCCGTTGTCTTTCAAGAATGCCCGGAGTTCATCGCGGCAGGCAGCCTCAATTTCGTAGTTTTGGTAGACGTCGAAATGATCCGACTCGCTCTCGGGCGCGGGGGGAAGGACAAGCTCGATCACATTTTCCAGATGCGCTTGGTACAGCGAAGCCACCTCGCGGCGACGGCGGACGTCGTCATCGTAGTCGCGAAGTTTGACGTTGAGGATCGCGGCCTGCAAATTGTCGAGTCGGGAGTTCAGCCCCCAGCTGACCATTTCACCGGCCTGGTTCCGACCGTGATCGCGCAATTGGTACATCGTGTCGAGCATGTCGTCGTCGCTGGTCAAAATCGCGCCGCCATCGCCAAGGCAACCGAGCGTCTTTGCCGGATAGAAGCTGATTGTTCCGGCGATTCCAAACGTCCCGGCACAGCGTCCCTTGAAACGCGAGCCGAGCGCCTGCGCTGCATCTTCGATGATCAACAGTTGGTACTCGTCTGCGATCACTTGCAGGGCATCCATGTCGCAGGTGCGCCCGTTGAGCTGCGTGGGCATGATCGCGCGCGTGTTGGAAGTCACTGCCGCCGCCACCATCGCCGGGGCCATCATGTGATCGGGTCCGCAATCGACCGGAATTGGAGTGGCACCCACGAAATGAATCGCTGCTGCGGTGGCGACGTAGGTATGCGTGCAAAAGATGACCTCATCGCCGGGACCAATACCGGCGGCGCGTAACGCGAGAATGAGGGCATCGGTGCCGTTGGCAACACCGAGCGCATGCTTTGCTTGTGTGTACGTCTGCAATCCCAACTCGAAGTTTTCGAGGTCGGCCTGCAGGATGAAAGCTCCGCGCCGGCCAACGTCCTTGATCAGCTCGATCAATTCGCTCTCTTTGGATGTAAACACATGCGGATAATCGAAGAACGGCACCTGCGGGCGTGTTGCTGTCGTGGTCATTGCAAATCCTTTTGTCGGAAAACAGAAACAAGCGGAGCCGACTGCCTCGAACGTTGGTCGATCAAGCGGCACGACGACCAACCGCGTAGATCACTTTGTATTCACTCACCTTTTGTGCGGAATCGATTGGAATGAGTTCCTGACACTGCGCGTCATCCACTTTCAATTCCGCCGGGATCGGATCCAGCTTTCCGTAGAGCAGTCGTTTGAGCAGAATCTTCCATTTCATCGTCTTGGGAACCAGATGCAGTTTGACGGCCATGTCGCGGATGACCCCGAGGATCTGCCCCTTGAGGCTGCGATTCGCAACGGGATAGCCCCCAAACGTTTCAACTTCGAAACCAGTTGCCGCAAGCAATTCGTGAAGTTCCGCTGCCGAGAAATACTTGTGTGTGAAAGGACTGGCGTTGAAGTCGGGACGCTCTCGATTGGCGGAACAGACGAGGATGATTCCATCCTGGCGAAGCACCCGCCGCGCCTCGGCGACGAATTCTTCCGGTTTGGGCAAGTAGTAGATCGCTTCCAACAGCAGGATCACGTCAAACGATTCGTCCTCGTAAGGAAGCTGCTGGGCATCAAGCCGGCAGATTTCCACGCGCCCCTGGTAATGCTGATTCGCAATTTCCACGAGTTTTGGATCGAAGTCTCCTCCCACCACGCGCCGTGCCGACTTGCTGAGATACCCTAAGCCTACGCCGGGACCGCAGCCGAGTTCGAGCAGATCCTTGCCCTTTGAGAGTTGCGCCGCGAGATGGTATCGCGTATACATCATCGACATTTGCTCGGGCGTCCCTTCGTGGCCGGGCAGTTCGGTCACGGAATCGAAGTCCTGCTGGCGATCCAAAGAGTCGGCATCATCTTGATCGACAAGGTGTTGGATTCCCCGCGGAAGAAAATCCTTTCTCAGCAGTTTGAACGCAGTGTAGAAGATGATTTTCAAGTCGATCAACAGCGAATGGCGGTGTCGGTAGAAGAGTTGTAGTCTGAGCTTGGTCGGTCTGATTAGTCCTTCGTAGCCTTTGTCCGGGTCTTCGCAGCCGGCCAGAATCGCACCTTCATCAGAATTCCAGATGGAAGCCCAATCGGTAATGCCGGGGCGAATGTCAAGGATTTCCTGCTCCTCTTCGGTGTACATGTCAACGTATTGTTGAACTTCAGGACGGGGGCCGACGAAACTCATTTTTCCCGTCAGCACATCGAAGAGCTGCGGCAGTTCGTCGAATTTGCACTTCCGCAGAACTGCTCCCACGCGTGTAATGCGCGGATCGCTGTCGCTGGTCGAAGAGCCGCCAATCTGCTCGGCGTTCACAACCATCGTTCGGAACTTCAAAATGCGAAACGGTCGGCCGAACCGACCGACACGCTGCCCTCGATAGAACAACGGCCCCTTCGAGTCGGCCTTGATCAACGCAGCAATCAGCAACAGCAACGGGCTGACGACGACCAATCCGGTCAGGCTGACGGCGATGTCGAAAATTCGCTTGGCCATCGTTATCTCCTGTTCCTACTGAGTCCCTGCGCCTTTATGCGGCGCGGGCAAGTTTTGTTGTTGCAGCGATGTCTGCCAAGTAGGCCTGCATCTTGCCATAGACGTTTTCTGCGACGAACTGCCGGCGGTAAAGGGCAGCGGCATTGGCCGACATTGCATCGAGCCGCGCCGGATTCTCGTAGCAGTCGATGATGACCTGTGCGAGCTGGTCCGGCCGCCGATTCCCGTATGTGATCCCGCACTCGTTCTGTTCTAGAAGATCCGCCAAGACCCCCTGCAGGCTCGAAATCACAGGGCGTCCCGCCGAAAGATACTCGATCGGCTTGTTCGGAATGCTGATGACGAAATCCGGCATGCTGATGTAGGGAGCCAAACCGACCGCCGACATTCGCAACAGCGTCCAGATTTGTGCCGAGTTGACCCAGCCTGGAAAGATGACGTTGGGACAATTCAATGATCGGCGTCGATAGCTCTCGAGCGCCGGACCCGATCCGCACATGACGAACTGGACCCGCCGACCCGAAGTGGCGATCGACTCAGCCGCTTCAAACACCACGTCGAATTCGAAATGCCGCCCAACGGAACCGAAAAAGCAGACGATAAAATCTTCGCGTTCCGCGGAAACCCCAAGATCGCGCCAGAACGCTGTCGCATCACGGATCGCATCGCGAGTTGGAGACTGTTCGCGATAGCCCATTGGAAAGGAACGGTCCCGTGCAGTACCGGCTCGCTGTGCATATTTGACCGCCCAATCGACAAACGGCTGAGTGATACCGGTAATGGCCGACGCTTGGGAGCAGGCTTCCTTCACGGCGCGAAACAAAGGCCACCCCGCAACTCTGGCGATACGTCGCGTACAGCTTGGAATCAGGTTGAGAAACATGTCCGGCCATTGGTCGCGCACATCGAGAACGACCGGCACGCCTCGTTTGCGACCGTACGCGGTCGCTTCGACGCATAACTCAACAGTCGGCAGCGAGCAGAGAATCACGTCGGGCTGCGGTTGCACAGCCGCCTGTTCGCGAAATTTCCGCGCCACTCCACGATGATTCATGAACCGCTGGAACGAGATGTTCTTACAATACGCCGCACCGTGTAAGAGACGGATACGAAAACCGGAATCGACGATGAATTCGCGATCCGAGGAGGCGCGGTGCCGTTTCCGCACATGATCGAACGAAGACGTCCACCACACAACTTCGTGTCCGTTGCCAACGAGCGATTCAGCCAGAAGTCCTGTCCGCAGAAGCCGTTCGCAGCCCGGATCCGTCGGCAGCGGTTCACCAACCGTCATCAGCCAGACTCGCATGGAATCCTTTCCCAATTCCGGCACGTCCGGAAACGCTCGAAGAGTCTTCTCTCTCCGTGATTCACCGTGCGAGTTGCGACCAGGCATTCATGTTGGCACCGAAGAACCATCGGGCAATATCAGTTGCCCAACGTGTCATTGCAGGCAATTTGCCGCGTGACGTTAACGCGATTGTCAAGTGGGGTCAAGACGAGATTCGGCTCTGGCACAGCCGTCCGATTGGGTGGCCACTCCCTTGCCTGCCGAATCCACAAATCGTTCCGCCCGAAAGACAGGTCAAACTTCAATGGCCCGCCGACGAATCAATCGTTTTGTCGAGTGAATCCGCGTTTCTTACCCGGTGTTCTGGGATTACCTTTCGGCCGCACGACACGATACGACATTGCGAAGTCGCCGCCTATATCAAACCGCCATCGGTTGACCCAAGAGCAGCGGGAGTCGGTACGACCGTCAGAGGCGTCGTAAACTGATTGACCTGGTCGCCCGGTCGGCACGGCTCCCGGCCAGTTGCTCCTTGTTTTTCTGCTTGACCACGCTGCAAACCGTGGCGTATGATGAGGTAAACCTATATTTCAGACACACGTATTGGCGGTGAGTACCAGCGCAGCGGCGGTGCATTCGGCTGCTGTCAGCGCGCGGGTCGTCGGGAAAACATCAAATGCACATCTCCGGAAAAATCTTTCTCTTTCTGGCCATCGTGGGAGGAGCGGCTTCGGCGGCTTTCACAGCCCAGATGATCACTGTCCGCAACTCGTGGACGATGAAGAACGATGGACTGAGGCAGAACAACGTCGAGAACGCCAAGGCGATCGTCACCAAGGAAGCCGAACTGGCGAAACTGCGTGCCGAGTTGCAGGTTG
This sequence comes from Planctomycetota bacterium, assembly GCA_963581435.1. Taxonomy (GTDB): domain Bacteria; phylum Planctomycetota; class Planctomycetia; order Planctomycetales; family Planctomycetaceae; genus JABISG01. Next base: position 2,074 of record CAUZOL010000036.1, on the reverse strand, counting down.
TCCTCATGAATTGGGGAACGCCGATTACCGGATTCAATGTGACGAAGGCAGATGCGGCGTCCGTCAGCCTGCCAATTGGAATGCGAAACGGCATAGTCGGCGGGCAGAACCGCGATGGCGGCGAGAATCCGTTATTGCAGGCATTTCGTCCGTCAGCCGATGGCAAAGGATACGTTTGGGTTGGACCGCTCCACGTGCAGAGCGTGACCGATACCAATTCCGAATTGGTGCCGTCGTGGACCGTCCGTTCCGGGGAAACCGCTCCGTGGAATGCTCAGAATCAGCGTTGGCGGGTTTGGCAACGGGTTCCGGGAGGTCCTATTACGCGGTTTACCGATTTGCAGCAGGCATTGATCAACGCCGACGAACGATTGACTGCCAAGACCGGCTATCTGACCGTTCAGCAAGGTTTGTTTGACGACGCCAACAAACAACATCAGAAGCGGCTGCAGGAATTGCTCGGTCCGGCTGAGGTCGCTGCAGCTCCCACGGATTTGGTTGGGTTGGAGTTCACGCATGGACTGGCGGCGGCAATTGCCGGCGAAGAAGAGGCTCGCAATTCGCTTCAGGCCGACATCGATCGGTTGCGTCGCGAAGTGAAAACGTCATATGCAACGCTGCAGGGGACGAAGGACGACAACTCAAAGCTGATCAAGGAACTGCCCCCGGCGGCGACAGACACCTCCATCAACCCGTAGCGAGCGAATGACGCTGTTCGGCTACTGCCGTTTCAGTGTGGGCGTTATCGAACTATCATAGGCATGACAGTTCGCTGGACGTTCGGGGTAAGGGACTCAACGCCAGCACTGCCCCTACGAAACGGACGTTTGAGATGGGCATTCATAACCGCGATTACACTCGCGACGAGCAACCCGGCGGCGGATCCCGCGGCGGTGGTTTCGGTGGCGGATTCGGCGGGCAATGGGCAATCAAATACCTGTTGATTGCCAACGTTGCAGTGTTCCTGCTGCAGAATCTCAACCCGCAGGTCACCGAATGGCTCGACCTGAAACTGGCGTGGCAAACCGTCACCAGCGGACCGGTCTCCTTCATCGAAAAGGAAGAGCTGAAGGACGGCAAAGAATTGACGATCCCGCCGAACACAAAAATCGTTCCATTGGGCGCACAAACTGATCGCTACTCTGCAATCCGCTGGGGAGATCGATACGGTTTGATCCCCAATGAGGATTTGAAACGTGCTTTTTGCGTTAATGTGTTGGGTTCATGGCAGGTGGTGTGGCGGCTGCTGACCTCCGGCTTCTGCCACGGCAGCTTTAATCACATTTTGTTCAACCTGTTCGTGCTGTGGATGTTCGGCCGTGCGGTCGAATCGATCCTCGGATCGCGCGAGTTTCTCGTCTTCTATCTCACCGGCGTCGTGATCAGCGGCATTGGGCACCTCCTGTTTTCTGTCATCACCCGCGATCCCACTGGGGCGTTGGGAGCATCGGGCGGCGTGATGGCGGTCGTCTTTCTGACGGCGATGACCTTCCCGAAAATGAAGGTCTACGTCATGTTCGTCATTCCGATGGACCTGTGGGTGATGGCCGTCATCTATGCGGTCGTCGATACGCTGGGGCTGCTGGGGTCCGGCTCCAATGTGGCCCATGCGGCGCATTTGGGTGGTGCGGCATTTGGTGTTGCCTACAAGTATTACAACTGGCGGCTGATTCCGTTGTGGTATGGCCTGCTGGGACGAACATCCGGCTGGAAACGTCCCCGGCGTAATCCCAACGTCCGCATCTTTCAGCCCACCGTCCAATCACCCGATGAACCAATCGACGACCAGGTCGATGCCATCCTCGAAAAGATCCACCAGCAAGGCGAGGCCAGCTTGACCGACGAGGAACGCGAAGTCCTCAAAGAAGCCAGCCGCCGGCTGAAGAAAAAATAATAGAAGTGCGTCGCTCCATTTAGCCGCGGGGCTTGCCCCGTGTGTTCCGAGTTTGCGCGACATCGACACGCCCCGCAAGCGGGGCGGCTAAATGGACCAATCGACAATGCACAAGATATTGCGGGCGACGCTTTGGCTGGCTGTTTTCCTGGCCGTCCCCATTGTGCCGTTTCTCTTTCA
>CAUZOL010000035.1:0-33641 GCA_963581435.1 Planctomycetota bacterium | reverse complement strand
ATCTGGTGATAAACTGGCTACGCAGCCGCAAGGTTGATAATCTCGCCGCAGCCTTACGCGAAAACGGCTGGAATCCCCAACCACTCTTCGCCATGCTCGGCAAACAGAACCAATGAGCCGCCCTGGAATATCTTACCGCACCCCTTGACCGCCTCTCTTGTAATACATATAATCCCCACCGTGTGAACAGGGTTGTTCACGATACCAAAAGTCTCACGAGACAGCCCATGGTGGGCGTTGGAGTTTTATACGGCGGAAGTCTCTGTGTCGGTCCCCATGCTGGCCATTTTTTCGGAGAGACGGGTTCCATGTTGGTCTTGTCGCGAAAAAAAAACGAGAGCATCGTTATCGATGAGAACATCGTTATCACTGTGGTTGAAGTCCGCGGCGATAAGGTCCGGCTTGGCATCCAGGCCCCGCGAGAGGTCCCGATCCATCGCAGTGAAATTCATGATGCGATCATGTCGGAGCAGCAGGCGCTAAAGGAAGAGCCGCCAGCCGTGCATCCGGCCGAGGCTTAGTCGCGCTTGCGGTGACCCGCGTCATTTTTCAGGTTCGTGCGCGGGTTCGGTGCGTGGCGATTGCCTATCTGATCAAAACTTCTCCCAAAGCGCCGTCGTTTGACGACTCCCGCTTGACATACGGCGAAGAACGCTTAAATTGTTGTGCAGATTGACGGCCCCATCGTCTAGTCAGGCCTAGGACATCGGACTTTCGCTCCGACAACCGGGGTTCGAATCCCCGTGGGGTCACTCTTGAGAAGTTTTCACAATTGCAGCCCGAGTTGTCGCCCTCGCGATAACTTGGGCTTCTTTTGTATCTGTGTCGTCAGTCGAACTGGGTTGATCGATCACGCGCATTAACGCACGGAAGTGAAACAATGGACACTACGGAATCGTGGCGGACACTCTTTGAAAGCTGGCCGGAAACGCTGCCCAAAGAAGGGTTGCTGATTACGACCTTCCAGGAAACGATCCCCTTCATCGACTTCCTCATCTCCGGCGGGATTCTGTTGGTGCAACGCGACCGACCGGACACGCACGGCGCGAGAAAAGTCATGATCTCCTACGACGCCATTTCCGCGGTGAAACTGACAAACACCGACGAACTGGCACGCTACCAAGTGCTGGGATTCCAGGCGCCCCTCTGATTCGTACGCCAGCCAGTGTCAGGTCCAGTCAGCGTCAGGTGATGAAGACCCAACGGCCCAGCACCATGGCCGGGAAAATTAGCGCCGCGGTCATGCACGCATATTCTGGGCTGTTGGTGTGATAAAACACCAGCATGGCATCGAGCACGATGATCGACAGCAGCAAGGTTTTGACTGCCGGCTGAACCTTGCCCGGGACCGGGTCGAAAATCGCCGCCCACAGACGGCGGTTCATGATTAAAGCAATCATCGCCAACGCCATCAGCACTCCGCTGCTTTGTGTCTCTCCCGGTGGATTCCAGCGCAGAAACGGCCCCAATATGCCGGTGATCAAGACGGCAAGCCCGGCCAGCCCCAGATTGATGATCGCCGTTGCCCCAATCAGTTGACGGCGGCTACTCACTTGCGCCTCTTGCCGCGCGAACCAGGTCACACCGGCCACGTAGATGCCCAAGGAGACCGCAACCGGTAGTTGTGGCTGAGCAAATACCGGGGGCAGGCGGACGTCGCCCCACTCGAAATGAAACACGAAGTGTCCCGCCAAACTCGCGCCCAACAGAACGTTGAACAGCCGACAGCATCCCATCGCCACCGGCCCCAAAGGGGTTCGCTTCAGCACACCGTTGTAGAGAAAGATGAAACCCGTTAACGCGGCGGCAATCAACAGGCTCTGCGTACCCGCAAAAAATGCCGCGCCGAGCCCCACAAGAATCAGCAGGCTTCCAAGCATCACCGCCGCGGTCGGCGAAACACGACCCGACGGGATCGGTCGGCCGGAACGTTCGACGGCGTCAACCTGCCGATCGAACACGTCGTTGAATACCATGCCGGACAAGTACAGACACGACGAAGCCACAAGCAGCGCCACAAATCCTTCGACCGGCTGCAGCGCCTTGTGTGTGAGCAGGAAACCGAGAAAGATATCGGCCATCGCTGTAAACACGGCCGGAAATCGAACCAGTTGCAGATAGGAGCGAAGTGTCGTCATGGTTGATATCGCAATTGCACTTTTGTTTCACTGCATCGTTCCGGAACGATGCCCCTTGCTCGGCACTGGCGACACGCCAGTGGCACCCGTCAGTCAGTTGCAAGGATGAACTTGCTACTACCCTTCTGCAACAACCTCGTCGGCCCATGACTCCAGTAACGCATACTGCTTCGCGAACTCGGGTGGGACGTCGGTTCCCATGGGGCTTTTGAAAAATGAACTCAACTGCGTCATCACGCCGCTGGTTCCGCGGCGGCGTTCGCGTTCGGTGAAACGGACCAGGTCGAGTGCCAACGGTGCAGCCAGGATCGAATCGCAGCCCTGCCAGGTGAACTGCATCGTCATCTGCGTGCCGAGGAAACCCTGAAAATGGATATGGTCCCAGGCCGTCTTCCAGTCGGCCATCGATTCGATGTACTCGATGGAGACGAGCGACTGCGGTTTGTAGCCGAGGATTTCGGTCAGCAACCGATCCTTCGATTTGACCTTGCTCGCCTTGTTGATCGGGTCGTCGAGAACTTTGCCGTCGAGGTTGCCGAAGATGTTGTGGCCAACCCAACTCATCACGTTCAAATTTCGATCGGCGAACATGGGAGCCAACACGGCCTTGAGCAACGTCTCGCCCGTCTTGCCATCTCGGCCGACGTGCAACACGCCCTGTTCTTCGGCAAGTTCGTTCAACGCGGGCAAATTGGAACCAACCGACGGCGTGAAGTTGACGTACGAACAACCGGACCGCATGGCTGCGATCGCATACAACGAGCTGGCCGATAACGGCGTTTCGTCGGAGTCGAGACGCGCGGACAATTCACTCCAATTCAGTTTGTCGGAGTCCGAATCGATCATTGGTTCTGTCGATGACAGGTTGACGACAATGACGTGTGCGAGTTCATTCGCGTCGCGAAAACCTTGCACGTCGCTCTGGATGCGCGAGATGATCTGAGTTGGTTGCTCGGTGTTCGCAAGTTCGACGGCAGCCGCCGATGCGAACGAGCTAATCGTCTGACCAACATTCCACAACGTGCCGGTCCGCACGTTTTCATCGAACTGCTTCAGCGTTGGGCCAACGGCTTCCAGCATTTCGGGGCTGAAGACTCGCGACTTCTGTTGAAGTATCGCCGCCTCGGCAACAAAGCCCGTATCGCGAATTTCGTGACCGCCCACAACAAATTGGCTCCAGTCTGCAAGTTCCAATTTCTCGAAACGCGGCAGACTGCTCACCAGTGCCGTTTCCTCTGCCACCCCTTGTTGGAGCGCCGCCAGACCGGTTGCGGCGGTCGTCGAAACGCCGCCCCATGCACCGATTAACCAAATACCAATCTTCTCGCTTGCCATCTCAGCTGCCTGTCTCAGGTGATGTGTCGTTGTCCAACCGCTTCAAGACGTCTCCGACCCAAACGGAAAGCTCTTGTTGAAATTGTGCGAGTTGTTTGTCAGTTTCCTGTTTCATATTCGCCAACCCTTCGGCCTGCTCACAAGCCGCCTGAGCGAACGTGTAGAATTTGATCTTCGGTTCCGTTCCCGATGGCCGCACCGCCAGGGCAATTCGCGGCTCCGTATTCTCTGTCTCGAAAAACATCAGATTGTCGCGCGGTTCGGGAAGCGGTTCTGCCGCTTCGTTTGAGGGAAGACTGCGAATCTCGTGCCGACCGTAATCGCGAACCCGCCCGAATGAAACACAGGCGAATTCCGTCGGTGGGTCGTTTCGGAATTGATCCATCAGTTGCCGAATCTGCTGCTGTCCTTGTTCTCCGCGACTGACGACCGACTGTTGTCCTTCGGTGAAATAGCCGTGTTCCACGTACAACTCGTCGAGACGATCCAACAGAGTCTTGTTCTCTTCGCGAAGCTCGGCAGCGAGTTCTGCCAGATAGAGCGCGGCCACCGAGGCGTCTTTGTCGCGGGCGTGGTCGCCGGCAAGATATCCGAGTGACTCTTCGGCACCAAAAATGAACAGATTTGATCCTTCGCTGTCGATTTTTTCGCCAATGTACTTGAATCCCACCAGCAGATCATCGATGACGCGCACGCCGTGCGATTGTGCAATCGCGCCAATCAACGGCGTTGTCACCAGCGTTTCTACAACAAAATGCTCGCCCGACAGACTATTTGCAGCGGAGCGTTTTCGCAGAATGTAGTCGGCCAGCAGCGCACCAATGCGGTTGCCGGTCAGGTGTACGAACTCGCCGTCTCCGTTGCGAACGCATGCGCCCAATCGGTCGGCATCGGGGTCGGATGCCAACACCAACTCGCCGCCCATTTCCTGTGCGCGTTCGATTGCTGGCTGAAATACCTCGAAGCGTTCGGGGTTCGGCAGATGGTCGGGGACGTTCGTAAAATTGCCGTCGGGGGCGCGCTGCGGCTCGAAGATTTCGATGCCGGTAAATCCGGCCTGCTGCAGCGAACGGAAAGCCGATGTTTCGCCGACACCGTGCAGCGGCGTGAATATGCCGGGCAGGCTGCGCGCAGCCGAAAGGCTCAGTTTGCAGACGGTGTCGATGTAGGTGGTGTCCAGGTCTGCTCCAAGCAGCTCAATTTTTCCGTCAGACACCGCTTGATCGAAATCGAGCGTTGGGATTTCCTCCGTGGCGGCGACTCGTTCGATGATTCCTTTATCGTGCGGCGAAAGAACCTGTCCGCCATTCGACCAGTAGGCTTTGAAACCATTGTCCGACGGCGGATTGTGCGACGCCGTAATCATCACGCCGACATCACATTGAAGATGGCGGACCGCGAACGACAGTTGCGGGGTCGAGCGATATATATCGAAAAAGAAGACGTGTAACCCGTTGGCGGCCAGCGTCGTCGCCACCAGCCGCGCAAACTCATCCGACCGATTGCGCGTGTCGCAGGCAACAACGGCTCGTCCGCCGGATGTTTGTTTGAAATCCTGCAGGTAGGTTGCCAGACCCTGTGCCGACTCGGCGATGGTTCGCGCGTTGATTGTGGCCGAACCCATTTCAGCCATCAGTCCGCGACGTCCCCCGGTGCCGAAGGGAATTGATTCAAAAAACAGCGTGCCTAGCGTTTCAAAATCGGCGGCTTCAATCATCTCCTGCAGTTGGGATTGATACCTGCCGTACTCGGGTCGGGTGAGCCAACGCTTCAAATTGCTGGCCGCCTCGCCGGAGAGTTCGCCTGCGGAAACGGCCGCATCGACCTTGTTAACCATGCTCGACGTCTGTTGAGCACTATCCATCTCCGACATCCTGAAGCACTTCCTGCTTATGGTGTTCACCGCGTTCGATCACTGTGCATCGCATGCAGCGACACGATTCCCACTGTACCAGAATCAGGAATGGCGTTCGAGGCAACGCCCGACGGCTGACCAACGTGCCGTGCAGATCGTGAACGTGGGAGGGCGAAACGCGTTATCCAAGCCTGAAGCGCAAGCGAAGGATGGACGCCAACCGCGCTATCTCCTTCGCTTGCGCTTCAGGCTTGGATTCGTGCGCTTACGAGGGGCTTTAACCTTTGACACCCGACAACGTCGCCTCAGTCGGCACTCTTTGTCGCTGCCGGTTGCTCTTCGGCCGCTTCACGGGCCTGGAAGAGCTGTGCCGGACCACCTGCCAGGGGGATGCGGTATTCGGTGTGCGTTCCAACGTTCAACGTATTCATCCGGTGTCGGCCGTCGATGTGACGGCGAATGAGAATCGGATAGGCGGCATCCAACTCGTGCGATTCTCCCGCCGACAGCGTGTAAGGTCCTCCCCAGCCACTGTACGGTCCTTTGGTTTCATAGACGAGCGGCTGATCGGTGCCGTTGGTCAGCTTGGAGCCGGGGGGCGAAAACGCCAAGTGCAAATGCGGCTTCGACCAACCGGCCGAAGACAATCGCAGCACCGACGCGCCGAGATCGATGTCGTCAATCTGTCGGCGGGAGGCCGGCCCGCTGCCAGACCACGTCTGCCAACATTGCGTAAAGAGCGCGGTGATTTTCTCGCTGTCGATTTGTGAGTTTTTCGGTGAGTATTCCGATGAGAAACGTGCGGTGCTGGAAACGAGCGGCTGCCCCTTCCAATCCATTACGAAGTGACGCTTGAGAAAGCCGTGAGCCAACATTTTCGCTTGCGCTCCCTGCGAGACGGTGAAGCGAAACTCCGCATACGGCTGCCATGTCGTCGATTTCGGATCGGTCTTAATCGCCGTCGCGATGACGACCGTCGGCAGATTAAATTGCATGCCTGCCGATGACGGGTTGTCCGAGTCGCTCATGCCATTGGTGATCGAAAGAGGCTTCGCCAGGATGAGTTCAGACCAGATCTCCGTATTTGCCGGCAATTGATTCAAATCGGGAATCGCTGCCGACAGAATCTCGCGATCGGCAAAGCCGGCGAATGCCTGGCGTGGAATGTCGTTGACGTGAATCCGCGCGACATCAGCTTGAATCAGCAAATCGGTCAGAGGGCTTAAGGCACCGGCGGCGATGTGCATTCGCAAGTCGCGACTTTGGATTATCTCTTCCAATGGAATGCCGACTGGCTGAACTCGTTTTGGTACCTCAGGAGCTTTGTTGGGGTCGATCGCGGCGGCAGTCAAACCCATCGCCAATGAAACTCCGGTTTCATCGACCGTCACCTGCTCAGCAAAGAGTTTAATCCTTGGACCATAAACCGGCAGCGGCCAGAAATTACCAACGTCACCGGCGAGTTTGTTGAGATCAAGTTCCGCTTCAATTCGTTTCAAAAGTGTCGGGACGACGGCGCGGACTTCGCGTTCGATTCGCGACTTGCTCCCATGCACGCCGCTGACAAGCCCACTGCGAACTCGGCTGCGGGTCATGCCGAGTCCGCGTGCGCTCACGCTGCTTGGAGCCGACACCGACCAATTGTCGTTGGGGATTTGAAAGTTAACCGACCGCAATTTGAGCCGCACCTTTCCTTTTTCAACAAAGGGATCTGCCTGCAGGCTCAGCCACACTGGCCGCCGGTTGCCAATCACAATCGACATCGGACCGGTCGTAGCCGATCGGCCGCTGCCTCGAACGTAAGCTGCGCCAATTTGCAGCCGCAGATTCTTCAGACCGAGTTGCAGGCTCAAATGGCCGCCCTTAGTCGTCGTCAGAGAAGCCCGGTGCAGTTGACCGCTGTAACGAATACCCGAAAATGTCACGCCGAAACTTCGGCCGGAAGCGACCGTCGTTTCGTAGATGTCGCCAATTTTTCCGTTCAGCAAATCCGGGGGCATCGCCTTGGGAATGGAATACGAAATCGCATCCAGCGCATCGGCGCCAATCCTCAACACCAGCGCACCGGGAATCTCGACGGCCGGTTTGAACGGCTCATTCTTGTAAGCGTCGGGCAGTGTTCTGACGCCCGGTTTTGCTTTCACGAGGATGTCGCCACCATCCGAAGTCTGATTCATCATCCACCGATAGAGCGCGTCGTTGTCGTAAGCGACCTTGAACGCGAAATGTTCGACGGCGGCAACCTCGGAATACCGGGGATGACCGCCAGCCGACTTCAGCGCAGCGATCATCGTGCGGGTTTCGTCGGGTTTCACGGTGGGATCGTCGGCTCCGTGAAAGGCCCAAACGGGAACGTCGATCAACTTTTTCGCCAGCTCGGCTTTGCCTCCGCCGGAGATTGGCACGACCGCCGAGTACCGCCCTGGATCGGCAGCTGCTTGCTGCCAGACTCCGTAGCCACCCATCGACCAGCCGGTCAGAACGCGGTGTTTGGTATCGACGTTGAATTCTTTTTCGACCGAGTCCAAAATCTGCCGCGACAATTTTCCGTCGGGTGAGCCGGGACCCCACGTCTGCTTAATTTCCACGCCGGGACGTTGCCTGGCCTGCGGAAAAACGACGAGAAACGGAAACGTCTTTTGGCGGGCCTTCACATACGGCCCCAACCCAACATCAACTTGCTTGCGGCCGTCTTCGCCTCGCTCGAAAGCGCCGTGCAGGAACAACACTATCGGCCACTTTTTCTCGGGCGTGTAGCTCTCGGGAACAAACAGCACATACTTGTGTTCGCCGTCGGCATCTTTGAAGACGCGATCGACGAATCCTCGATCCTCTGCGAATGTCGCCGCCGGGACGCTGAGCGCTGTCAGCGATACCGCCACCAACGCAAGGCTGACCTTCAGGAACAAATCGCGATAACGAAACGGTCGTCTCAGCATGGCTATCCTTTGCTCATCATACTGGCCTCGTCGATAAGCTCAGCGAAGCGACTTCGCTCTCCGCAGAAAACGTTGCCGAAGCAGAACATCTTCGCAAACTTTGTGCTGATTCGTGTTGTTGTACTGAATTGTGCCGAGATGCGAGTCGTTTCGATATGCAAGAAAGTTGCATAAAGACGCAAAAATGTTGCATGCGCGTCGAAACCTCTTCCATCCATTTCATTGCGACATCGGAGCCGACATGCGACCGTCTTGTAGTTCCCGGTCATGGCCAGTGTCAACCGGCAATTCCGCCGCACGCCGGTGCAACGCTACTTCTCAACTCAACAACTTCTCACCCGATAAATCGACTTGTCCGGCCACCGGCCAAATCTCGTCCTTGCTTCATACCTGTTGACGAACTCGTTATTGGAGCAGTATATTAACTCATCAACGGGTGATTATGCGATCGTTCGGTGGTCGGCGACTGCTTTCCTTGCAGACAGCTTCCGTCGCTGGCCGAACAACATCAATAGATTACTGATTTGAATTGAAAAATGCTTTCGTGAAAGAGAAGGAGTCGGCGCCGTGTCGAATTCACAGCAGACATATTGTGACCGAGTCTCCCGCCGCAATCTGATCAAGGCTGGATTGGCCGGCGCGGTCGGACTCTCCTTACCGGATATCCTTCGCCTGCAAGCCGAGAGTGCCGAGCGGGGACACGCACGCCGCGACACAGCCATCATCTACATCGAAATGGCTGGCGGCCCAACGCAGCACGAAACTTACGATCCCAAACCGGATGCACCGGCCGAATACCGCGGTCCGCTCAATTCCATCGACACCGCGCTGCCCGGCGTTTACTTCAGCCAGTACATGACAGAGCAGGCGAAAATCGCCGACAAGCTGGCCGTCATTCGATCGATCCATCACCGCTCCAGCAGCCACGGCACAAGCAGTCACCTCACACAAACGGGCTACTATCTTCGCGATCGGCAAAACCGCGACAACGACATGCCCTGTTTCGGTTCGATCACGTCGCACGTTCGCGGAGCGCACAAACCGGGCATGCCCGCGTTCGTTTCGCTTCCCCGCGAGATGCGTTACGGCCGCGCCGGCTGGCTCGGCAAAGGGAACAACGCATTCGTCACCGGTCGCGACGCCAACAGCAAGAAATTCCAGGTTCCCAACCTGACATTAATGCGCGGACTCACTGCCGCCCGACTGGGAGATCGACGCCAACTGTTGACGGATTTCGACGCGACTCGTCGATTGATCGACAACAAGGGAGCCGTCGATGCAATTGATGACTTCACCCACCAGGCGTTCGACATGATCACCGGCGATGCGGCCCGGGATGCATTCGACATCAGCCGTGAAGATCAAAAAACGCGTGAGCGATACGGTATGAATGCCACCGGCCAAAACGTGCTGTTGGCGCGTCGGTTAGTAGAACGCGGCGTGTCGGTCGCCACAATTCGCACGGGAAGTTGGGACGACCATGGAAAAATCGCCGACCGCATGAAGTCGAAAGGACCGTCGTTCGATCAGGCGGTCGCCGGACTTGTGACCGACCTCTACGAACGTGGACTCGACAAGAAAGTCATGCTGGTTTGCATGGGCGAATTCGGTCGCACGCCGAGAATCAATCGGGGAGCCGGCCGCGATCACTGGGGTTCGGTGATGTCGGTGTTGTTAGCGGGCGGTGGTCTGCCGGTCGGCCAGATCATTGGCGCTTCCGACAGCAAAGGTTCGGTACCGAAAGAACGCCCTTACCGGCCCGAAGACGTATTGCACACAATGTACGCCCACTTGGGAATCGACCCCGCGCTAACGTTTGCCGACAATTCCGGTCGTCCGCGTTACGTGCTGGAACGGTGGAACCCGATCATCGAACTCGCGTAATTAGGGGTTGGCGAAATCGGGTGCCACTGGCGTGTCGCCAGTGTAACTCAGCAGACACCGGCGCTGCGAAACCGCGAGCGGACTTCTGCATCACACGCCGCGAACTCGCAGCTTCTCGCGCGCCCGCGTGAGAAGCGGACCAATCGAGTTCTCGGGAATTCCCAGTTCGGTACTGATCTCGCGGTACGACTTGCCTTCCAGATGGAATTGCCGCACCACTTCGGCATCCGACGGTGGCAGTTCTTTCAGCAGACTTTGCACTTCTTCGCGGTCGTCCACGCGCAGTTGCGAATCGGCAACTGCCGTTCCGCCGGAACTGCCCGACGTGTGGTGCGCTGCAACGTGACCAAGCGCTTCCGCCTTGCGGCGACGATCAACTTCGCGCACGACAATGCGTCGCGCCACAACCGTCAAGTATGTTGCCAACGAACTGTTGCCGCGAAACTGACGCAGCACGCGATAATCGTTCGCCAGCAACACCAGAAAAACCTCGGCGCACAAATCGTCCACATCGTGCTGCGATAACGGAACGCTACGAACATTGGCCGTGTGATGAATTACGTGAACAAACAGACTGATAAATCGATCAACGAAATCCCGCCACGCACCCGGCTCGTCGGCCAGGCAACGCTGCAGCAGATTGCGATCAATGGTCGTCAGAGCCACGTAAAAACCTGTCAAGGAGAATACTAATTCGATATCAGCCGGTTCATTTCGGCCTTGTCCATTTGAACGGCTGCGGCACGAATGGCCACGACCGTGCGTTCTGTCGGCAATGCTGCACGACGACTACTGCTGATTCCGGCTCAGGTGGACCAAAGGCAACAAACCTGACCCCACTCGCAAGAACCATCTCAAAGTCGCCGCATTCCCTATAACTAATGTAATTGTAAAGGCGATTTGCGGCAAGATGGCTCCTGAGAATTCGTTCAACATGGGTCCCGCAGTCAATAGCCGCGAGACACTATGAAATTGGGGCAATTGTGCAGACGTCGATGACTTGACACGGTTTCGGGACGCGATTAGACTTCGGCGAGAATTCCGATCCACAACTCAAATGGGTGGTATGGCTTGCGCGGGAATCCCCGATGTTGAGCCAGCTATGATTAAAGTTGGCTGCGGTTTACGCCGACGGCCACTTTCCCATCTTGCAATCGCGAATTCAGTCACCCGCTGGGTGGCGGTCGTGCGAGCGTCAATCAACTGAAATTTCATCGAGTAAAGCAGCTACACGAAAGGAAGCAGCATGACCCATACCGTTTGTGAGCCTTGCTTCAACTGCAAATACACAGACTGTGTCGTCGTTTGTCCCGTGGAGTGCTTCTACGAGGGCGAGTCGATGCTCTACATCCATCCGGATGAATGCATCGATTGCGAAGCGTGCGTCCCGGAATGTCCGGTCGAGGCCATCTTCCACGAAGACAACGTGCCTGAAGCTTGGTTAGATTACACCCCGCTGAACGCCGAATTGTGCGCAGATTTGCCGGTAATTACCGAGCAAAAAACTTCGCTGACGTCGGAACTGCCTCAGGATCAACGCGGATCAACCTGCCAAGACGGTTAGTTGACTTACGCGACATGTTGCCACACATCGCTTTGTGGATGTTGTGGGCATCTGTTGCGTTTTAGTTTGAGCGTCTACAAATAAAACCCCTCCGCACTCCCTACAGTGTCGAGGGGTTTTTCATTGTCTGCACAACAACCGTCTTTTTGCGTGACCCGATTGGGTTGATCGATCAACAGCTCGCAAGAACTCGCTCGCATCGTCATCAATAACGCGGTAACTTCGGATCGATCACGACGGCCCAGTTGTCGATTCCGCCGGCCAGACTTTTCACGTTCTCGAAGCCAAGCTGCCGCAGCCACATCGTCACCTGCAAACTGCGGCTGCCGTGATGGCATAAGACGACAATCTCGCGCTCTCGCTGAGAATCCAATTCGCCGACGCGCCGCTCGATCTCACTCATCGGCAGCAATTGGGCCTCGGACAAATTGACAAGTGCATGCTCATTGGCCTCACGGCAATCGAGCAAAAGAAAATCCGCACCCTCCGCCAATTTGGACTGGACACTTTGGCAATCGATCTCAAGAGCGTTGCCATCGGCTGGATTATTCACTGTGTGTTTCCCCTTATTAGATGCGAACCAACGGTTCGCATTTTTTGCCGTGCATCGCACCGCGGCGAATTGACTGTGGTAGAACGAGTCGATCCGCAATGATACGATCAGCTCGCTCTCGCAACGGCGCGCTATCCGCTGAATCATAACGATACCGACTAACAATGATCGACATCGACTACAAATTAACTCCCGCCGACCTCACCGACTCCATCGAACGCATGTGGCAACTCTCGGCGGTGAAGATTCGTTCCATCGAAACCAACCAGCAAGACGGTGATGGCACGCCGGTTATTACCGTCGAAGGCCGTTACAAGTCGCAGGGCTGGACGGAATGGACGCAGGGATTTCAATTCGGATCTGCGATCCTGCAATTCGATGCGACCGACGACGAAGAGTTTCTCTCTATCGGTCGCGATAACACCATCGCACGCATGGCCGCCCACGTGACACACATCGGCGTCCACGACCACGGCTTCAACAACGTCAGCACCTACGGAAATCTGCGACGGCTGATTCTCGAAGGACGAATCGAAACCAACCAACGCGAACTCGATTTGTACGAACTCGCGCTCAAAGCCAGTGGTGCCGTGCAAGCTGCGCGCTGGTCGAACACCTTCGATGGCGGCGGCTACATCTATTCATTCAACGGACCGCATTCACTCTTCAGCGACACCATTCGTTCGTTGCGCGCCCTCGCGCTGGCGCACAGTCTTGGTCACCGACTGATGAGCGAAAACGACAAACCGATCTCACTGCTCGACCGCCTCGTCGCACACGCCCAAACAACCGCCGAGTACAACGTCTATTACGGCAAGAATCGCGATCGGTTCGATGTTCGTGGTCGCGTTGTACACGAAAGTATCTTCAACACCAACGACGGAAAATATCGCTGCCCATCGACGCAGCAAGGATACTCACCGTTTACAACATGGACGCGTGGGTTGGCGTGGATCATTCTTGGTTACGCCGAGATGCTGGAATTTCTGCACACTGTCGGCGACGACGAACTTCAGGAATTCGGCGGACGAGAAGAAATCGAGTCGTTCCTATTCGAGGCGGCACGAGCGGCCAGCGATTTCTACATCGACGAAACTCCGACCGATGGAGTCCCCTTTTGGGATACCGGTGCGCCGCACCTTACAGAATTGGATGGCTACCTGAACCGACCATCCGATCCCTTCAATCAACACGAACCTGTCGATAGTTCGGCGGCCGCGATTGCATCGCAAGGATTATTGCGATTGGCCGAGTCACTACGGCAACGAGGGATTCCCGATGGCCAGGAACGCTATCGGCAGGCCGGACTGACTGTTCTCCGCACGCTGCTCGATGAACCTTATCTGGCGACCGATGAGCAACATCAAGGGTTGCTGCTGCACTGCATCTACCACCATCCGAACGGCTGGGATCACGTTCCCGCCGGCTCAACGATCCCACACGGCGAGTCGTGCCAGTGGGGCGATTACCATCTGCGCGAGGCGGCCCTACACGTCGGCCGCATCATCCGCGACGCGCCGTACTACTCCTTCTTCGGCCCTGCGGAATCATCATGAATCCCAACTCCCCAGTTGCTCTCATCACCGGTGGATCGCGCGGCATTGGCCTTGGAATTGCCCAACGGCTTGCCGCCGAGGGATGCTCCATCGCCATCAACGGTGTCCGTGAAGAATCAGAAGTCGCCGATCAACTCGCGACGCTCCGCGAACAGGGAGTCGATGCAATTTATTGCCGCGGTGATGTTTCACAGGCAACCGATCGCGCACACATAATCGAGACCGTTCGCAGCCATTTCGGTCAGCTGAACGTACTCGTCAACAATGCCGGCATCACATCGCCGGGACGGCACGATATTCTCGAAGCCGATGACGAGAGCTTCGATCGGGTGTTCGGCGTGAATCTGAAGGGGCCGTTTTTTCTGACGAAGACAGTTGCCAACTGGATGATCGAACAACGCAATCAACAACCCGATTTCAGCGGTTGCATCATCAACGTCTCATCCATTTCGGGTGAGTTCGTCTCGGTGAACCGGGGCGATTATTGTCTGACGAAGGCCGCCATCGGCATGGCGACAAAACTGTGGGCCGTCCGCTTGGCCGAGTTCGACATACCGGTTTACGAAATCCAGCCGGGAGTGATTGACAGCGATATGACATCCGGCGTCAAAGAGAAATACGATCGGCTGATTGCCGACGGCTTGACACTCCAGCGCCGCTGGGGAACGGCCGACGACGTCGGCCGCGCGGTTGCCGCCCTCGTTCGCGGCGACATCCCCTACGCGACCGGACAAGTTCTCAAAATCGACGGCGGCATGACCATCCGCAGCATGTGATCCCGCATGCGGTTTCGCGGCTCCTTCGACTCACTTCTGCGGCGCCCGCAACTGCCACTCCTCACCAAAGAAGTCCGCATCGACAATCTTACCCGGATACTGACTTCCCGGCGGCGTGCGCAAATCAACGACGGCCCAGTCGGGCAGCATCGGCACCTGCCGGGCGTTATTGAGATACGCGAATTCTCGATAGGTGAATCCGCTGTTCAACACAATATAACGCGATGGGTTCAGCGGATTCGGGTAGATGAGGATCAAGGCGTGATGGTCGGTGGAATATCGTTTCTTGCCGACGACGATTTCCTTGTCGGTCCACTTGATCGGCAGTCGATCGGCAATTCGTGCCAACAACTTGTTGCTTTGGGGATCGCCCCACAGCACGAGATTCGACGAAGCGATGTCGGCATCGGTGATGTCGGTGTCCTTCTTAATGCGTGCGTCGCCGCGAAATTGTTTGCGCCAATGCACGCGGGCGTGCTCCAGTTCGCCCGCCGACCATTTCTGAGCATTTGCGTTGTTGGTCTTGCCGGTTGGGCTGACGAACACAAACGAGTCCATCAATGCATCGTCGATCGGTCCTTGCAGGTCGTGTTGTTTGCGGAGTCCTTCAACCTGCGAAGTGCTGACTTTCCAGATGTCGCCGTCACGAACAAGGCTGCATTCCCACGAACGATCGGACTTCGGTCGCGGTCCGGTGACGGTTGCACCATCGATCAGAATGGCAACAGGACGTTCCAATCGCAAAGGAGTGCGACCGGCCGGAAACGACAGCGTGAGCGCGGCGACATTCTCGGTCCTCACCGAAATCCCCCCCCGGAGGGTCAATGCGGCATCGACGCGGGCCTTCTTCCAGTGCTCGCCCAGCGCGTCGAGTTGAACCCAATGCATGCGGTTGTATTTGAGCGTGTACGTTGTAAAGCGAACGACTTTCGGTGTGCGCTCTCGGCCCACTTCGGCCAGACTCTGCATGCGGCGATCGATTTCGATGGCCGAATCGGGATGAATCGCATGATTCGTTCCCGGTCCGATGATGTGCAACATGTCGATCCGCTCTTTCGCGAGCGCCGTCTCCATAATGTCGGCCGCCTGCTTCTGTGTGTCCAATTCACCGCTGTAAGCAACGGTGGGGCAATGCAGCAGATTGACGGCGTAATCGGTGCAGTCATACATGTGCCACAGCTTGCGTTCGTACCAGGTGGGATTGAGCGTTTCCTTCTGGAAGAACTTCAGGAACTCGGGCGTTTCGGAAAAACCGGCTCCCGGATTGGCGGCGTACCAGCGGTCGGCATAATGGACGGCGAATTGCCAGCAAGCCGCACCGCCCATCGAAAACCCGCGGACGGCAATGCGGTCATCATCGACCCGATAGTTCTGTTGAACCGATTGCAGTGCTTCCAGCACATCGACTTCGCCGGCAAACTTGAAGGCGTTGGAATATCGCCCGTACGGATGCAGCACAATGGTGTCGCGCGGCGCGAGACGGCCGACCTGTTTCGTGCGGGAATCAATGAAGTTCACTTCGCTCAGCGTCTCGCCTCGACCGTGAAACCAGATGTCGCAGCGAAAGCGGCTTTTGCCGCTTGTGGTGTACGATTTGGGAACGACCAATCCGTAAGGTTGCGCCGTGCCGTCGAGCTTGGAACGATAACCGCGAACAACCAAGCCCGTTTCCTCTGTCCACGGCGCCTTGCCTTCCGCCAGCGATTTGGCGCGTTGTTGACCGGTAACTAACAGTGCCTTCGCTTTGCCGACTTCGCGTGGGCTGAAGAATTCCCGATAGGCGAGCGCGTCGTGCACCGCGCGATAATAGATTTCGACGTCGGGTAACAGTTTCGGAGTACGAGCGTCCCTGCGTGATTGCAGCGATTTGATTTGTGCCTGCAACGTTTTCAGACCGGCTTGGAGTTCCGCCTGATCATCGGGCGAGACTTCGATGCCGACCCTGGGGACGGGACGAACGTTCTCGGGAATGTTGTCCTTCGGACCATCAGCATAAAGGATCGTTGATGTTGCAAAGACGGCAATCGCAATCGGGAGTCTCGTCAAGGTTTGTTGTCGCATTGTTGATTTGGCTTCCCAAGAGAGACAAGAAAATCGAGGACGAAAGAAAACGGCGAGGCTACCGCTAAATCCCACTCGCAAACCTCTGAAAAGATTTAACCGACCTGACCATTGAATCCTGAAGCGCAAGCTTTGAAGTTGCACATTTTAGTGTTCAGATTGGAGAAAGGACTAAAAGCCCCCCGTTTATCGAAGCCTGAAGCGCAAGCGAAGGATGGTTCCAGGGCGATGCCAGCAAGCTCCTTCGCTTGCGCTTCAGGCTTAAATGAGTAGACGCTTTTGTCATGGCTGCCTTACCGGCATCCGACGACCAAGGCGTCATTCTATCAACAGCACGGGATCAATGCCTACACAGTTTACACAAGATAAACCAAACAGAATGACTGAGGGGATTATGCCGCAAGTAACGGCTTGTCGGGTGTTTGAGAGGTTTTTCAGCGAATTCTGATCGCCTCGTGTCCATCGAATTCCCCTCAAAACAGCGGAAATTGCAATATCGTTGGTTGACAGGGGTCAGAATCCCGATAAACTGAATGTGAAATTGAGACTCAGTCTCATTAACGCTCTATTTTACTCCACCATCGTCCTGCCGCGGATTTCAGCCCCTGACACTATCGTTTTCCCGGGAATCGCAGACATGTCGTCTACCGCCCCACTCTCCGACAAGATCGTCTGTCACTGCATGCGAGTGACGAACGGCGATATCGAGAGCGCTGCGGCGATCGAACCAATGGAAACGGTGCGCGACGCAATGAAGGCCACCGGTGCGGGATCCGGTTGCACCGCCTGCCATTGTGCGATTCGAAAGCTCATCGGCTGCCAGCGTCAGGCGTCATCACCCACTTGTGTGATGAGATAGTTCTCGATTCCGACCTTGTCAATCAGGTCGAGTTGCGATTCGAGCCAATCGACGTGCTCTTCTGAATCGACCAACAGCTTTTCCATCGCATCGCGGCTGCCGCCGTCGTTCTCTTGAATGCACAACGCGACCGCTTTGTTGTAAGCATGCACGCCGCTGGTTTCCAACGCCAGGTCGAATTCGAATTGCTCTTTCACGTCGTTGCCAACGCGAATGACGTCGTACCGTGCAATCTCCGGTACGCCTTCCAGAAAAATGATGCGGTCGATCAACACTTCGGCGTGTTTCATCTCGCCGATCGACTCGTGATAGTGCTTGTCGGCCAACCGCTTCAGTCCCCAGTTGGCACACATCTTGGACTGGACGAAGTACTGGTTGATCGCTGTCAGTTCGATCGTCAGCCCGTCGTTTAGTGCGTCGATAACTTTCTGGTTGCCTTGCATTGTTCTCTCTCGGTTGGATTTCGCTATTGATATGTTGTCAGTCGCCAATCAGCGGGTGCCACTGGCGTGTCGCCAGTGCAGCGCGGGGCGATGCCCCGCCGCTAAACGTCTGACTCTAAACTGTCAGCGCGTCATTGTAGGTCGGGTCACCGAACGGACTCTACCCACGTCTGAGGTGATTCCGGGAAAATCGTCCGATTGATACCGAGTCTCGCTGTGCGACAGAGTCTCAATCCATGCGGGCAAATGAACCATCAAAGTTCGTCGTCGTCCAGCGCGGCCACAAATGGCAGGTGACGGTATTCGTCGTTGTAGTCCAGCCCGTATCCGACCACGAATGCATCGGGTATCCGGAAGCAATGATAATCGGGCGTCCGATCAACTTGCTGCCGCCCCTCTTTCCACAGCAACACCGCCGAACGCAAGCTGCGGGGATTCATCTTCCCAACAGAAATCGAAAGCGCGTCCAGCGTTCGGCCCGTGTCGAAAATGTCATCGACAAGTAACACGTCGCGGTCGGCAATGTCGGGAACCAGTTCGGTGTTCACGGTGAGTGCGCCCGCTTCGGTTGTTCTACCACGATAGCTCGAAGCCTGAATCAGACCGACTTTCAGCGGCAGATCGATCGCGCGAATCAAGTCGGACAGCAGCACGATGCTGCCGGTCAGAACACCCAGAATCGTCAACGGCCGATCGCGATAATCGATCGCAATTTGTTTCCCCAACTCGACCACTTTTCTGGAAATGTTGTCTGCTTCAATCAGCCGTTTCAAGCGTTTCCCCTTTGCTGACCATTCGCGTATGATCGCCGTTCCCGCGTCAACGCATTCTAACGAAACCGGCGGCCAGCGCAAGCAACCCGCACGAATTCCGGATAGCCCATGTCCACATCCAACGGCTCGACAACCGACGGCATTGCCGGCAAATGGTTACAGGTCGAAATCGCCGGCAAGACGGCCGACGTCTACGAACCGGCGAACTCAAGCGATAACGGACGGGCTGTACTGCATCTGCATGGACACGGCCTCGAAACGCTCAAGGACAACCCAACCTTCTCGGCGGAGCTGGAACGCCACGGTTTGCCCTGCATTTGCCCACACGGTCAGCGATCGTGGTGGACCGATATTATCTGCCATGAATTTGATCCGGAAATCACACCACTGGCATATTTGCGTGAGCGGGTTGTGCCATACATCGCTGAGCGTTGGAACATCGCTCCGCCGCAAATTGGCTTGACCGGAATCAGCATGGGAGGGCAGGGGGCGCTACAATTGTCTTACCGATATGCACGGGAGTTTCCCGTGGTTGCAGCGATATCGCCGGCTGTCGATTTTCACAATTGGCAAGGAACGGGTTTGCCGCTCGATGAGATGTTCGCCGACAAAGAGGCCGCCCGTCAGGAAACTGCAACGCTGCAGTTGCACCCGTTGAACTGGCCAAGGCATCAACTGCTCCTCTGCGATCCGCGGGACGTCGATTGGTTCGAGGGAGTCGAACGGTTGGCGAGCAAACTGAATTCGAGCGGTATTCTGTTTGAGTCCGATCTGAAGACATCGGCGGGCGGACACAGTTGGGATTACTTCAATCATGTGGCAGCGCGTGCGATTGATTTTGTGGCCGACGGTTTGGAACAGGTTTCCCGCCGCGTGTGATATGGTGTGCAATAGGAGCCTGAAGCGCAAGCGAAGGAGCTTGCTGGCATCGCCCTGGAATCATCCTTCGCTTGCGCTTCAGGCTTAAATGACCTTGGGTAACGACGATGCGAATTGCCGAGTTGTTTCATTCCATTCAGGGCGAAGGCGAATTTGCCGGCACGCCGACGGTGTTTGTGCGCACCACCGGCTGCAACCTGCGCTGCTGGTTCTGCGATACGCCCTACACATCGTGGAAGCCCGAAGGCGTTCAGCGGTCTTGGCAGGATGTATTAGATGAGGTGCTGCGCTTCGATTGCGAGCATGTCGATCTCACCGGCGGCGAGCCGTTTTTGCAACCTGATGTTGTGCCGTTGACCGCCGCGCTCAAACGGGCCGGTTGTTTTGTCACCATCGAAACGGCGGGAACCGTCAGTCGCCCCGTTGCAGCCGACTTATTGTCGATCAGCCCCAAACTGGCAAACTCGACACCGTCCTCGGGCATGTGGGCCGAACGGCACGAACGACTGCGCGACAACGCCGACGTTGTCACACAGTTGTGCAACGACTATCGCCATCAACTGAAGTTCGTCATCGACAACCCCATCGACGTCGATGACGTGGAGCGCTGGCTCGCGCGTTTTCCCACCATTCTGCGGGAGAACGTCTGGCTGATGCCGCAGGCCATAACTGCGGAGGCTTTAGCCGAAAAAACGGAATGGCTCAGCGAACTTGCCGAGTCTCGCGGGTATCGCCTTTCGTCCCGCCTGCATGTTGAGCTGTACGGCAACGCGCGCGGCAAATGAACTTTGACAATCCAACTCACCTCATAACTGGTAAGTCGTTTGCGTGCGCGCCGCGAGCAGGTTACTATCAGCGAACATTGATGCGTCGGTCGAGATTCATCGGTCGCACCGGACAACAAACGGCTTGCCGCACGCGGCACTGTTTCTTCAATCCGGTCGGCTTGGCGAATCGAAACCGCCGCTCCAGACAGGAGGTTGACGTTGAGCCTTCGACCTAACCGCACACCATGAGAGGGAAGTCTCATGTCGCGACGTGTTCTGTACGGGATGTTTGCCGGACTGTTTCTGTTGACGTCGTCGACATTCGATACCAGTCATGCATCGGCCCAGGATGTTGACGCCGAGAAGGCCGCCGCCCGCGACTATAGCGTCGCTTTCGCCTTCCAGAAAAAGAAGCTGTACGTGCCGGCCGCCGCGCGATGGGCGAAGTACATTCAGGCGTATCCCAAAGACAAGCGGCTGGCCAGCGCGCATCTAAATCTGGGCGTCTGCCAGTTCGGGCAGAAGGCATTCGACGTTGCGGCGAAAACATTTCGCGAAGTCCTACAGAAGTATCCGCAGTTTCAACAGCGAGACCGCGCGCAATTCAATTTGGGAATGTCACATTACAACATCGCCATCGGCTTCGATGCCGTCGCGGCGAAATCGCAAGCAGCCGCCGATCAACAGAAAGCCGCAACCGAATTCAAAAAAGCAGCAGCGGAATTCGCGCTGTTGCCAAAACAGTATGCGAAGAGCGGCAGCATCGCCGACGCGATCTACTACCAGGCCGAATGCCTTTACCTCGCCGGCGACAAAAAGGCGGCCATCCCCGTTTATCAACAAGTCGTCGCCAAGTTTGCAACCAGTCCATTTGCGGCCGATGCTCTTTATGGTTTGGGAACAACACAAGCCGAACTAGAACAACACGTCGAAGCGGCAACGTCGTTTCAACAATTCATCGCGAAGTTTCCAAAGGACGAACGAGAGAACGAATGCAGGTTGCGGCACGGGATGGCGCTGTACTCTCAGGACAAATTCGCCGACGCGGAAAAACTCTTCGCACAGGCGGCCGCCGTCAAAGATTCCCCGTATGCTGATTTCGCTCTCTTGCGACAAGCACGGTCGCTGCAAGCTCAAGACAAGCTGCCCAACGCGGCTGCCATCTACGAGTTGCTGCCGACGAAGTTCAAAACGAGTCCCTACACCGGTGCTGCGCTGTTAGGAGCCGGCAAATGTCGTTTTCGGGCTAAGCAGTTTCCGCAAGCGCAGAAGAGCTTTCAAGCAATCGTCATTCAGAAATTGCCCGAAGCCGCCGAGGCCGCCTATTTGCTGGGACGCACACTGATTCAATTGAAGAAGCCGGCCGAAGCAGTACCCGTTCTCAATGCTGCCATCGCGGCGTACGCCACCAGCGAATTCCTGCCCGACCTGACTTTCACCCGAATTGACGCGCTGTACGAACAGCCGCCGCAACGCCCGCAAACGGCGAAACTCTACGCCGACTTTGCACAGAAGTACGCAAAACATACCCGTGCCGCCGAAGCGATGTACCGGGCGACGTTCGTCGCCTGGGAAGCCGAGGGTTATGACGCTGCCCGCCAATACGCCGCCACATTCCTGGCCAATCAGGAATTCGTCAAACACGAGTTGAAACCAGAAGTGATTTTCCTGGGCGCCGAGAGCCAGTTGTTGGGCAAGAATGCCGACGTGGCGAAAGCGGAGGCGCTCTATCGACGTTTGGTGGCCGAGCATCCCAAGTCCAACAAGGTTGCCAACGCGCAGGTTCGCATTGGCTATTGCCTGTACTCCACCAAGAAGTACGACCCGGCCATCGCGTTCCTCACCCCGTCGCTCGCGGGGCTAAAAGATCCCGCACAATTGGCCGAGGCGCAACTGCTGATCGGCCGCAGTCACAGCGAAGCCGGTCGGGCAAAGAATTCCATCCCGGCATTTCGCGCAGCGTTGGCAGCTAACCCCAAATGGGACCGCGGCGACGAAGTGCTGTATCTGCTCGCCCGCAGCCTGCGGCTCGAAAAAGCCGATCCCGCAGCGACCGTCGAACTGAATAAACTGGTCGGCCAATTCCCCAAGAGTACTTTCCTCGACCGTTGCTATTACCAACTGGGGGAAATCGAACTGGCGGCCAAAAAATACGACACCGCCGTCGCGCAGTACCGCAAAGTTATGGCCACATTCCCCAAGAGCGAAACGGCACCGCTGGCTCAATACGGAGTCGGGTTGTCGTTCTTTCAAAAAGCCGATTGGAAAACGGCCACCACGGAGTTCGCAACGTTGGTAACAAAGTACCCGCAACACGAGGTCGTCGCCAGCGGACTCTATTTGCGCGGGAGAAGTTACTATCAGCTGGCCGATTATCCCAAGGCCGTTGCCGACCTGACGAAGTACCTCGCAAGCAAACCGACGACGCCGGATGCATTCACCGCACGACACACGCTGGGAAAATGCCAGGCCGCGCTCAAACAATTCGTACCCGCCGCCGCCACGTATGTCGCGCTGCTCAAAGAGAAACCCGATTACCCCCAGGCAGATAGCCTGCACTACGATTTGGCGTTTGCCTATCTCGATGGCAAACAGGAAAAACAGGCGGCCGACACATTCTTGGCACTGGTCACCAAACACCCCACCAGTCCGCTTGTTGCCGAAAGCTGGTTTCGCGTCGGTGAATTCCAGGAGAACTCAGAACAGCCCGCCGAAGCAATCAAGGCATTCACAGCCGGGTTGAAGTCCGCCAAGAAACCGGACCTGCGCGAAAAGCTGTATCACAAACTCGGATGGGTTCAGTATCAGCAGTCGCAATTCGCCGCAGCTGCGACGGCATTTCAGGAACAGGTAAAGCAATTTCCCAAGGGCGAACTGTTGATGCCGGGCCGTTTTCTCGCCGGCGAAAGTCTTTACAAGCAAGCGAAGTTCGACCAGGCCCTGCCAATGTACGCGGCAGTGATTGCCGCCAAGGCCCCTAAGTTCCACGCCAACGCTTTGTACCGCTGTGGCGACTGCGCTGCCGGCCTCAAGCAATGGAAGCAAAGCGAGACATCGTACATAGCACTCATCGGGGCTTTTCCCAAGTTCCCGAACATTAACGAGGCCCGTTATGGACTCGGCTTGGCCTATCAAAATCAAAACCAGTTCGCCCCGGCAAAGAAGGCATTCGCCGAAGTCGTCAAAGCGACCACCAGTCCGACAGCTGCCAAGAGCAAATACATGATGGGCGAGTGCGCTTTCGCTGAAAAGAAATACAAAGAAGCATACGAGCATTTTCTCGAAGCGGCCGCCGGATACCCCGACAAGGGGGATTACCGGGAATGGCTTTCCAAGAGTCACTTCGAGGCAGCCCGGTGTTTCATTCAACTGAAGCAGGTTGATCTGGCGAAGCAGGAATTGAAGGCGGTGATCGAAAAATACGCCGACTTCCCCGAAGCCAAGAACGCGCAAACACTTTTGACCAACTTGAAGTAACAGCATCAAAGACATTTCTATCAATTGATTCCATCAGACCTGCACTTACGGAGTAAAAGACATGCCGGACTGGACTCGTCACACATATCGCTTGTCGTTGTGGATTGCCACGTTGGGCCTCGTGCTGGTCGCGCCCATTGCCTTGGCGCAGAACGTTCAGCCGCCAGCTGAACCGGCGGCCGAACCGGCAGCCGCCGAACAACAACCACCCGCAGCAAAGGATGCGGCGCAACAGGACGAAACTGAAACGCAGACGAGCGCCAATAAGACCGACACAATAATGCAGATGATTCAGAGCAGTGGTTGGACCGGCTGGTCGTTTATGGGCGTGCTGCTGCTATTTTCAATCGGCGCAGCGATGGTCGCATTGGAGCGGGCGGTCAACACCCAACGCAATAAAATCATTCCACACGGTTTCGTTGCCGAACTAAACAATTTAGTGAAGAGCGACGAAGCGGACGCGGACGCGTTTCACGGGTTATGTGCGCGTTGGAGCGCTCCAATTGCCAAAGTGTTGAATGCCGGTCTGCTCCGCAGCGGACGTCCGCTGCCGGAGGTGGAGAAGTCGATGGAAGATGCCGCCTCGCGCGAAATGGCAACGTTGCGGGGCGGAATTCGGCCGCTGAATGTCGTCGGCAATGTCGCGCCGTTGGTGGGACTCCTCGGGACCGTGGTCGGCATGATTATCGCCTTCCGCACTGCCAGCCAGGCCGGGTTGGGCAAAGGCGAAATGATGGCACAGGGCATCTATATGGCCCTGCTCACCACCGCCGCGGGACTCTCCATCGCCATCCCCTGCCTGCTGTTGGCAGCCGTCTTCAGCTCCAAAGTCGATAAGTTCTTCCGGGAAATCGACGAATCGATGATGGACACCATGCCGTCATTCGCCCGCATGGAAAAAGTCGATGCCGCCGATGTGAGGGTGCTCTAAGAACCGGACATCCATTGTTTCCCCCATTACCGTAAGACAATCAAACATCGCTTGCGGTTTCGCGCACCATCGACCACCCGAGCAAATTCATAACATCCAACACGTTCCATTTGAACAAGCGAATGCCACCATGAAACTTCCCCTCGATACAGCCGACTCGGAAGGCCCCAACTTGACCCCCGTCATCGATGTCGTGTTTCTGCTGCTGATCTTCTTTCTGGTCGCCACGCAGTACAACCAGGAAGAACGAGAAGTCGATATCACGTTGCCCGAGGTCGCCCAGGCGCAACCGCTGTCGATGACGTCGGAAATCATCGTCAACATTACCGACGACGGAAAGTACAAGGTCGCCACAAAGGAATACAGTGAGGCGGAACTTTCGTCCCTGCTGAGTCAAGCGAAGAAGAATAACCCCCATCAGACGACCTTGATTCGTGGTGACGGCGAAAGCAACCTGAAATTCGCCGTCCGCGTCATGGGGATGTGCAACAAAGTGGAAATGGAATACCGCATCGCCGCACTCCAGGAGCGCTGAGTCACGACGACCAAACCTGTCTTGCATGAAGAAAGAACGGGTTGGGCTGGCACACACACAGGAGGGTGACCAATGACCGCGAAATCGACGAAATCCAAATTGAACCTCGGCCGGTTCCTGCGTTCCTGGCAGGCACCGACGGCCGTGGGCATCGTCGTTCTCGCCGGTTTGGTTTACTGGTTGGCTCCCCGTCCCGTCGAGCGAATTGTGCCGGTCGATGACAGCACCAGTTGGGCGGAAAGGGATGCGCCGCCGCAACGGGAAATCGTTTGGCAAACCGCGAGTGAAATCCCGGCGCTGTTTGACGACGGCGAACAGGCCGAACTGGTCACGCCGAAATTGTCCACAAGCGGTACCACACTTTTCTTCAGTCGGCGAATCGACGGCCGACAGTCGGACATTTTCGTTTCGCGTCTCGAAAGCGGAACGTGGCAGCCGGCCCAACCGATGACGGCACTTAATACCGCTGCGAACGAGGTCGGCCCGCTTCTCTCGCCGGACGGCAAACAACTCTATTTCTACTCCGATCGTCCCGGTGGACTCGGGGGGACCGATATCTATGTCACCTCGCAGACAGCCGATGGCGGATGGGACAAGCCCCAAAACCTGGGGCCGACGGTCAACAGTATCGCCCACGAGTACGATCCGGCAATTTCTCCCGATGGCCTGTCGCTGTATTTCGCATCGAACCGCACGGATAAAACTGCGAAGAGAATTGCTGACGCTAACAAATCGGACGACCAGGAATGGAACGTCACGCTCCGCGCACAACTCGATCTGAAAACGTTCGATCTGTTTCGGTCTCGCCGCGACAGTATCGATGTCGAGTGGGGACCTTCGGCCGCACTCGAAGAAATCAATCGCCCTGACAGCACAGACGGCGCGCCATTCGTTTCCCCGAACGGTGCGTTCTTATACTTTGCTTCAGATCGAACCGCGCGCGATGGCGAACGCCGCAATCTCGATCTGTATCGCGCGCGACTCACCGTCGCCGGTTTTCTCAAACCCGAAAACCTCGGCCCGAGTATTAACACGGCCAATCATGAGACCGAGCCAGGTCTTTCGGCCGAAGGCTTCACCATTGTCTTCTCGAGCAACCGCGACGGAACCGATCGACTCTACGCCAGCACGGCGACTGAAGTTTACCAGGAAACCGAATGGGAGGCTTCAAAACTGGAGTCGCTCGGCGTTGTCTGGTGGTGGTGGCTGCCGTTGACGTTGGCGATGTTGGCGGTTTTCATTTTCGGCTCGCTGTACTTTCGCAATTGGCTTTTCGACAAGGTCTGGCCTGCGCGGTTCTTCCTGGGCGGCGTGACGGTCAACCTGCTGGTCTTGCTGCTGCTGGCCGTCTGGACGTTGCCGGAAGTTGTCGATGCAATCGTTGCCAAGGTGCGCGACGTCGTGCCAGCCCCCGACTTCGTCGATGAAAGCCAGCATCAATCGCACGAGGACGGTCGCGAATCGCACGAAAAAGTGGCCGATCTGAAGTCGGTTGAGACGGTTCCCATTCCAGATGTCGTCCGCAAGGAATCGACGCCGATCAGCGTTCCCGAGCGAAACGAACGAATGGTGCCAACAATTCCCGTCGAACAGGCGCGGGCGTTACCGCAGAATCGCGTAATTTTCGTTCCGCCCAAACCCATTCAGCCTGTCGAAATTCGTAAGCAACCACAGAAGATGGAACTCGCACGAAGACGACCGCGGCAGCCAGTTGTCGAACGAGATCTCCCCGATCAGCCGCCGGAGTTGGATGCTGTCAAAGCGCCGCAAGAGAACACGGTCGCCAAAGCCGATGTCGAAGTCGTCCGCGGTCAGAACGATCAGCCGATGCCGAACGACGCACCCCGGCCACCTGTTCTCAATCCGCTCAAGCGAATGCGGCCAGCCGCAGCAACTGTCACAGAAGTCAAACCCGCCGAGAATGCTCCAACGCTGCCAAACAAAGTGCCGCAGCCTGCGATCAAACGCGAATCGCCGTCGCGGCCACTGCGAGCAGTCGCAGTGACCGAAGTACCGACGCTTGAGGGGACAGGTGAAAAGGTTCCAGCCGCACCGGTCATCGCAAGCGCGAAACCGCAAGTCGATCGCACGAAATCGGCGTTGCTCAACCCCGCTTCGTTTTCAAAACCTCGCGAACCATTACCGCCGGCGAGCGTCGTGCTGCGGAAATCAAAAGTGCAAGCGGCCGCCGTCAAACTCCCCGACGGAGGCGCGGGTTCTGAACCGACTCCAACAAAGCTTGACCGGAGTCGTCCCGTCGTCGAAGTGGCCGGTGTGACCGTCACCTCGGAGTCAGCTTCACCCCCCGTCGAAACAACCGACATTCCCAAGGAACTGGCGGTAACGAAAGCCGCCGTCAAACTCGATCGTAGTACGCCTGTTAGTCCGAAAGCCGGCCTGGGTGAAGTGGCCGACCGTCCGCGCACGGCCGACACCCCTGCCGCAGCCGCGAGGCCGCTCGCGTTGGCCGCCGCTAATGTCAGTCTACCGTTGCCAACCGCCAGACCAATCGACGAGGCCGATCTCAATTCGAAATTGCGAACGCGCCGCGCTGCCAAAGACCCCGCCAAGTTGACAAAGGACGATGCCAACGAAAATCAGCCGTCGCTGGCCGCGTCAGAGTCGGAGTCGAAACTGAAAGTCGAAGCAACCACCGTCACCATCGCCAAGGCCGAAGAGACCATTCCAGAAACGCAACCCGCGCCCGTCGCCGCCACAAAACCGGCTGCGGAACCGGCGACGGCAATTCGTGGGCAACTGGCACTGGCGAAGACGAATTCCGCCGCGCAGCCAATGAGTCCCGACAAGGTCTCCGCGCCGCTCAAACGCGCTACTCGCAACGCACCTTCAACAGTCTCTCCCATTGATGCCGAAAATGGCCAACCGCAGGAACTGGCCACGGCAGATCTCCCAAATGACGTCGCGACGGAAGCAGTTGAAGTCGCTTTGATCCGAACGCCCGATTTGCCGGCGGCTGCAGCCATCTCCACACCGCGCGAATTGACCGGCCCAGCCTCTCGTCTGAAGCATCGGGTCGTCGTTGGAGAATTGAGCGATGAAACCAACGACGCGCCTCCCGCTTTCAGCCCGTTGGCGAATCGTCTCGACCGCCGCCGCGCGCGAGCCACGCGCGTTGCGCTCGCCGAAGACAACGTCGGCCTGAAATCGCTGTTCACACTTCGGCAAGGTGATACGCGCCGCAAATTCATCGATTTGCTGGGCGGTACCAAAAATTCAGAGAAGGCCGTCAACCTCGGACTCGAATGGTTGGCGAAACATCAGGAAGAGGATGGCAGTTGGGATCTAAAAAAGCATGGCGGGGGTGAAAGTTCGCGCACTGCCGGCACCGGCTTGGGCCTGCTGCCGTTCCTCGCAGCCGGGTACACCCACGACAAACCGGGTCAATACCAGAAGAACGTCGCAGCCGCCGTCCGCTGGCTGACCGAACACCAAAAAGAGAACGGCGATCTGCTCGGCCCCGGCGACGGCCAGCACCTTTACAGTCACGGCATTGCCGCCATCGCCCTTTGCGAAGCGTACGGCATGTCGCGCGATGAAGAACTCAAAGCACCGGCACGAAAGTCGCTCGACTTCATCGTCAGCGCGCAACACAAAGCTTCCGGCGGATGGCGGTACACGCCCAACACGTCAGCCGACACATCGGTCGTCGGCTGGCAGATGATGGCACTAAAGAGCGGCGAAATGGCCGGACTCAGCGTCGCCCCACCCGTGTACGCCAACGTCGATCGCTGGCTGAAAAAGGTGGAAGGGAAACAGGGAGTCTCGGGAACGTTCGGCTACACCAACCGCTCCGCCTCTCCCGCAATGACCGCCGAGGGTTTGCTCAGCCTGCAGTTCATGGGAACCGACCGCAACAGCCCGCGGATGCGCGGCGGGGCCGATTATCTGCTCACCCAACTACCCGAACGCAGTCAAAAGCGGACATCCTACTACTGGTATTACGGCACCCAAGTGATGTACCACATGCAGGGAAAATACTGGGAAGCATGGAACAAAAACCTTCGCGACATGCTCGTCGAAACGCAAATCACAACCGGCGAGCATGCCGGCACGTGGCATCCCCGCGACCAGTGGGAGTCGCGCGGCGGACGTGTCTATGCGACGTCACTGAAACTGCTGATGCTCGAAGTCTACTACCGCCATCTGCCGTTGTATGAGCAACTGGAAGAGTAGGTTTCTGTCCGTCTTAAGATGACGGGCACTCAACGCGGCAAGCAGCAATCGAACCGCATGAATGCGGTCACTACGAACCACTGTTGCCGCTTCGAAGTCGAACTTCGGAATGCTCAAGTCAGCGGCAGCGGACTGCCTTTGCAGATTTTGTGCGGGCGACGCAGGTTGTCGTACAGCAGTGAATCGGGCGAGATGCCCATCGCTTCAAAAATTGTTGCGTGTACGTCACCCGGTCCGCAGGGCAGGTTGTGCGGAAATGCGCCGATTTTGTCGGAACTGCCGTAGACCTGACCCCCGCGAATTCCGCCTCCGGCCAGCGCCACCGAAAAGCTGTAAGGGTAATGGTCGCGGCCTGCACCGCCGTTGATTTTTGGCGTGCGACCGAAATCGCCCATCATCACCACCAACGTTTCCTCCAGTTTCCCTCGCTGATCAAGATCGGTGATGAGTGCAGAAGCAGCTCGATCGAACGGCGGTAGCATGTCGTTTTTCAAGCGATTGAAATTGTTGCCGTGCGTGTCCCAATGATCCCCCGCCGAACCGTTGAGATCACCCGCTGCACAAACCACTGTAACGATGGGCACGCCCGCTCCCGACAGCCGCCGGGCAAGCAGCACGCTTTGTCCGCAAATGTGTTCGCCATAGGCGTCGTGCATTTGTTTCGGCTCGCGGTCGAGATCGAACGCTGCCGTCACCTCGGGAGTGGCAAGCATGTCGAGCGCGAGTTGCTGAAAATGCGCAAACGACTTGACCGTGGCATTGCCGCCGACCGGCTGCTCGATCGATTCCAGCAGCTTGCGGCGCGAGCGCAGGTGCGGCCGATCGATGCCGTCCGAAAGATCGAGTACCGGTGAGCCAAGATCGCGCGAGACGCCGCCGTACGCTTTTCCTTTCGGCGTGCGAATGACAATCGGATCGTGTGCCACACCAAGCCAGCCCGCCGATTCGCCCGCCTGCAAAGTACCGTTATCGACCAGGGGATAAGGCAAGCGCACCGATGGCGGCATGCCAGGCGCTGCCTTTCGAAAAGACGAGACCATTGCAGCCAACGACGGCCAATCGCCTCGCGAGGGCGGAAGATTCACCGCTGCCGCAGGAGCCGGCGGCGGATGGCCGGTCATGTTCCAGTACATTCCCTTGCCGTGCGACGTACAATCGTGATGCATCGATCGGATGATCGCCAGATGGTCCGTCAGTTTCGCCAGTCGCGGCGTATGCTCGCCGATGTGAATGCCGGGCGTGGCCGTGTCGATTGGCTTGAACTCGCCGCGAACGTTGGCGGGCGCTTTCGGTTTGGGATCGAACGTGTCGATGTGGCTCATCCCGCCCCAGCAGAACAGCACGATGCACGACTTCGCTGACCCGTTAGACGCAGCCGTCGCTGCATGCGTCTGCAAATACTGCGGCAACGTCAAACCGGCCGCACCACACCCAATTCGCAACGCCGACCGGCGGCGCATACGCTGCCCCGACAACATTGTTGAGTAATCGAAATCTGGTGCTGGCATCGTCGTTCACTCTCTGCTTACCGCTGTAACGGCCATCCATCGTATCAATATACTGCTATGTTAGCCACAGGACTCAATGGTCTCGTCAGAACATCCACTGCTGGATGTCATCGACATCACGTTGAAAAAAATGTCCCACAGACGTCGCCCGAATTCGGTGTCAATGTCGTGATGCGAACAGCAAGGTCGTGATCCGCATGATCGATGCACGCAACACGCACACAAAACAGTACCATTCAAATCTGCGCAATTTCTCAGCAACTTCCAATAAAATCCGCCGATTAAGCGATTTTTGGGAGTCCGACTCCAACTTTCGGGTGTTGATTGTTCGACAGAGATTAACCCGGCGAGCCAATTACCGTTTTCAGTTCGTCCCGTCAGCAATAATCGTGCGTTTCTGTGGTCGGCTGGTCACATTGCGATTCGGATCGCTGGTTAGATGGTAGAGTAGATATTTGTTCTGCACTTATGTCAAGAGACGACACGCATGTTAAAGATGAGCCTCTCGGCCGCAATGCCCGTACTACTGGCCACCTTGATGTGGTGTCAGACTGGATTTTCTCAAGGCGATAATTCCGAAGCAGGTGGGAGACCGGCTCAACGCCCCAATGAGGCTGAAAAGGGCGGGGCTCGACAGGGTGGCCAAGCAGGTAGCAGAGGTGGGAGGGCGATTACGCCCGACGCACTTCTGGGTCGCTTCGACACCAACAAAGACGGCAAGCTCACCAAAGACGAAATCCCCGAGCAGGCACGACGTCTCCAGCAAATGATGAAGGAGGCCGACAAGAATGGGGACGGCACAATCACGAAGAAGGAAATCACCCAGTATATATCGAATGGCGGAGGCCAGGGCGGTCGCCCACAAGCGGGTGCCGGACAACCGGGCGGTGGGCGACCACAGCCGGGCGGAGGTGGGCGAAGTGGCTTTTCCGCCAACCTCCCGAAAGTCGGCCAGCCGCTTCCCGACCTGACCGTATTCGATGGCGGGGGGAAAGAATTCAAGTTGAGCAGCTTGAAGCAGCATTACACGGTGCTTGTGTTTGGCTGCTTGACCTGACCCCCCTTCCTCAGAAACGTCCCCAGTTTGGAGACGGTGCAACGCGATTATGCTCCCAAAGGCGTGAAGTTCTACTACATCTACAAGGCTTTGGCTCATCCGGAAAACGATGGATACGTGCAACCATTTACGCTCAAGGAACGGCTGATGCACGTCAAAGAGGCCCAACGGACTCTCGGCAGCGACATCCCGTGGATCTGCGATTCGATGTCCAACAAACTGAAACACGCAATGGGCAGTGCGCCCAACTCGGAGTTCGTCATCGACCCGGAGGGGAAGGTGGTCGTGAGTCGTTCCTGGAGTAAACCGTCAGAGCTACGCAAGGACCTGGAAAAGCTCATCGGTACGGTCGAGAACCCCACACAAATATCGGATTTGAGTTTGAAGACGGAGCCACCACCGAAGCTTGCCGCTTCCGGCGTGGTACCTCGCATCAAAGTCCCCGGCGCAATGCAGCCGCTAAGAATCGAAGCAAAACCGGGCAAGCAACCGTTTTATGTGAAGCTGCGGGCAGAAGCCGACGACAAGCTGCTGCGCGGCGGTGAAGGCACGCTGTATATTGGCTTTCACCTCGATCCGCTTTATCACGTCCACTGGAACAACCTGGCAAAACCGGTGAAATATGAAATCACGGGGCCGGACGGCACTACAGTCTCGCCGGCCCAAGGCGAAGGTCCAAAAGTCAAAGAAGCGGCCGATGTCGATCCACGAGAGTTCCTGGTGGAAATCAAGAGAGATAAGGAGACCAAGGGGCCGCTTCAACTCACCGTGAAGTACTTTGCCTGCAACGACGAACAGGGCTGGTGCAAACCAGTGTCGCAGCAATACACAATTCACCTGGAGCGAGATCGCGACGGCGGCAGTGTTCGTAGCCGCGGCAGAAGCGGTCGCGGCGTGGCATCCGGATTTGGTGGGCCTCCTGGCGGACGCGGTCGGCCCGGTGCTGGTGGCCGTCCCAGCCCTGCAGATTTCGCCGCGCGAATTATGGGCAACGACAAGAATGGTGACGGCAAAGTCACCAAGGACGAATTGCCGGAGTTCCTCCAACGCATTCTCGACCGCGCGGACACCAACAAAGACGGTGCAATTGACAAAGCAGAAGCGCAGAAAATGGCCGAACGCTTTGGCGGCCGCGGTCGTCCGAGCGGTGCAGGCCGTGGGCAAGGCAGGAGACCGGAAGGCGCGCCGCCCAGACGGCCGAATTAGAGCGAGACACATTCTGAATTAACAGAAATTTCTTGGAGGGGGACATAATAACGGTTCTTCACCGATTTTAATGGGTGTTTTCAGCACGGTTTGAGTTTCAGTTTTCCACAGAAGAACAGGATGCGGGTGCGGTAGTTCGCAAAGTTGCGGAAGCCGCGGGCGTTCGACTTGATGGCTTGTATGCGGCTGTTGAAGCCTTCTGCCGTCGCGTTGCTGATCGGATGGCGGAACCA
Source organism: Planctomycetota bacterium (assembly GCA_963581435.1). Lineage (GTDB taxonomy): Bacteria > Planctomycetota > Planctomycetia > Planctomycetales > Planctomycetaceae > JABISG01. The sequence goes on along the minus strand of CAUZOL010000035.1, from coordinate 118 downwards.
ACTCAAGACGGTTACTACTCACCGGCGATTGGTATGGACTGGATTTGGTGATTTCGGTAGGAGCGTCTGGTAAGGAGTTTACCAGATGGTCGAATGTTTACCGAATGTCTCTGAACTT
>CAUZOL010000034.1:0-33684 GCA_963581435.1 Planctomycetota bacterium | reverse complement strand
TCTTAGCATCACCCATCGGGTTCCCTGGTTCGCATGGCATGAATTGGCAGAATACCCTTGTTTTGCAGGGGCACTGCGCAAATCTTGTGCCAAAGCTAAGGAAGTCATCTGGGGAATGCGGGCTAATTCAATGACTGCCGTAGGAACTCACCTTGAACGACTCGCCCAAGACCGGACATTTGCACGAAGCCAGCTACGAAGTGACATCGTCACACACAATCGACTTTTCGCAAGATGACCTGCCGGCCGTGTTGGCAACGCCGTGGCTCATCTGGTTTCTCGAACAGACGGCGTTGGAGTTGATGCTGCCGTTTCTCGAAGAGGGGGAAATCACCGTCGGCACGCAGGTTGACGTCGAACACCTGGCGCCGACTCCCTGTGGCGATACGGTCACCTGTCGAGCACGCGTCGTTCACGCCGATGGCCCGACGATTACATTCCAGGTGGAAGCAAGCGATCGGCACGAAATAATTTCCAAAGGACTCCACAAACGCCGGGTCGTGTCGGCCGCTCGTCTCGGAGCACGGGTGACCAAAAAGGCGCAGGGCTGAAAACCGCAACGATTTCTGCGACACTGACTGACGATTCAATCAACCAGAAGACTCAAATTCAACCAGCAACACACAGCGGAGAAACGAACACACATGATTCACGTCATAGCCACCATCGAATTGGAACCCGGTCGAAGAGACGATTTTCTGGTTGAGTTCCACAAAATCGTCGCTGACGTGCGGAACGAGGCCGGCTGCATCGCGTACGGTCCCACAATCGACACCCAGACTGATATCGAAGCACAACAGCAGAAGGGCAGCGACGTTGTGACCGTTGTCGAGCAATGGGACGACATCGATACCCTCAAAGCGCATTCGGTCGCCCCGCACATGCTGGAGTATCGCCCCAAAGTGAAGGACATGGTGCGGCAAATGACGCTGCACATTCTGGAACCCGCGTAACACCGCAGCGCTCGGTTCACTCAGATTATTGACATCGCGCTACATAACTCTCGGGCGACGGCCCGTGGGACCGAACGGCTAGCAGCCCGTTGAAAAACAAAAAACATAGTAACCCGAAGCGTAAGCGAGGCCGTGTGCTCCAGGGAAACGACAACTCGAATCACCTCGCTAACGCTTCGGGTTACTTTTTCAACGAACGGCTAGTGTACCCAACCGAGGAATCACACCATGAAGACATTCTCTCAACTCGGCGTCACCGCCGCAGTCGTTGCCGCGTTAGTCGGTCTGCGACAGTTTAACTTTTCCGACGATGCAGCGATCGCGCCGGCCGATGAAACGCAACTCGCGGTCGCAACACAAACGATTGTTGTTGCACAGGCCGCAACGTCAGCCGTTCCCCCCGATGACGGCAAGCTACGAATCATTTGTTTCGGAGCACATCCCGACGACGCCGAGTACAAAAACGGCGGCACGGCGGCCAAATGGGCGAAGCTTGGCCATCACGTCAAACTGGTCTCGGTGACCAACGGCGACATCGGACACTGGAACATGGCCGGCGGCGCGCTGGCACAAAGGCGAACAGCCGAAGTGAAACGCGCGGGAAAAATCCTCGGCGTGACGACCGAGGTCCTCGATATTCACGACGGCGAACTGGAACCGACGCTGGAATACCGCCGCAAGATCACTCGACTGATTCGCGATTGGCAGGCCGACATTGTGATTGCTCATCGGCCGTGGGACTATCATCCCGATCACCGATACGTCGGCGTGCTGGTTCAGGATGCAGCCTTCATGGTTACCGTCCCCTACTTCTGCCCCGACACGCCTACGCTGAAACGGAACCCGATCTTTCTCTATTCGAGCGACCGATTCCAGAAACCGTACCCGTTTCAGGCCGACATTGCCGTTGCCGTCGATGACGTGTTTGAGCAGAAGATTGACGCAGTGAGCGAACTGGTTTCGCAAGCTTTTGAAGGTGGGGCCGGCGGCAGCGAAGAACGGCTCAGCCGAGTTCCGCCCGAGGCAGACACGAAGGGACGCCGTGCATGGTTGAAGGTACGATGGATGCGACGACAATCGAGCGAAGCGACCAAATACCGCGAAGCGCTCATTCGTTGGTACGGCGAAGAACGCGGCCGCGCCTTCAAGTACGCAGAAGCTTTCGAGATTTGTGAATACGGTCGCCAACCCAATAACGAAGAATTACGGAAACTGTTTCCGTTCTTCGATTAACGTGGCGTCGAACCAGCCCGCAGCGCGAGCAAGGGTTTGAACTGAAAACGTGACCGAAACCCCTTGCTTGCGCGGGGGGCTGGTGAACCTTTTATCTATAAGTTCACGATACATTAAAGGCAAAACGATGCGCATCGCCTGCGGTGGAATTCAGCACGAGACGAACACCTTCGCCACGACACCGACCACGTTGGCCGACTTTGAACGCGATAGCGGCTGTGGACCGGATTTTCTGGGTGGCGAGACGCTTGTCTCGCTTTACCGGAACACCGGCACGATCCACGGCGGTTATCTCGATGCCGCCAGTTCCGATTCCGACATCGAATTGCTGCCGCTACTGTGCGTGCGGGCACAACCTGCCGGCCGCGTGACGCAGGATGCCTACCGGACTTTGCGCGATCTGTTTCTGTCTCGCCTCGGTGAGGTCGGCGCGGTTGATGGCGTGATGCTCGACTTGCATGGGGCGATGGTCAACGAGGATGACGAAGACGCCGAAGGCGCGTTTCTGGCTGCTGTCCGCGAAGTTGTCGGACCAACCATCCCCGTTTTCGTCACACTCGACTATCATGCCAACATCACGCAGCGGATGGCGGATTTGGCTGATGTGATCATCGGCTACGATACCTATCCGCACGTCGATATGCGGGAACGCGGAGCCGAAGCGATCGAACTGCTGGCGCGAACGATCCGCGGTGAGGTGCAGCCGGTTCAGGCGTTTCGGCAATTGCCGCTGCTGACGATGCCGCCCATGCAATGCACATTGCGGCAACCGATGCAGGAATTGATCGAAGAACTACATCGATTGGAATCGGAGCCAGGCGTGTTGACGGCGACTGTATCGATGGGATTCCCCTTCGCCGACATCCACGATGCCGGCGTCTCGGTGCTGGTGACAACCGACGGCGATGAATCGCTTGCAGCGGAGAAGGTGGAATCGTTCGCCGAACGCGTCTGGTCGCTCCGCGATGAGCTCCAGCCAAATCTGGTAACAATTGAAGAGACGATACGGCTGGCGAACGAACGAAGCGACGGACTGGTGATCTTTGCCGACGGTTCCGATAACCCCGGCGGCGGTGCGCCCTGCGATGGCACCGTCGCGCTGCGAGCTTTGATCGATGCCGATTTCCAGGGCGCGGTGGTCGGCATTCTCTGCGACCCGGAAACGGTGGAACAGGCGCACCGGGCAGGTGTTGGAAATCGTATCGAGGCACGCATTGGTGGCAAGACCGACAACCGGCACGGCGAACCGATGGTCACATCCGCGTATGTTCGCACGCTTGGTGATGGCGAGTTCATTCATCACGGACCGATGAATCGCGGGCTGATCGGGCATTTTGGTCGAACGGCCGTGCTGGTCATCGGCGGCGTGGAAGTTGTGGTCGCAGAGCATCGCAAGCAGTTGCTCGACGCGGAAATGCTGCGCAGCGTTGGCATCTCCCCGGAGCGAAAGCGTTTGCTGGTCGTTAAGAGCGCGGTCCACTTTCGCGCCGATCTGGGACCATTGGCCGCCGCCATTTACGATGCCGACACGCCGGGCATCCATCGTCCGGATTTTGTCGGATTCGACTATCAGCACGTACGCCGACCGATTTATCCGCTCGATTCTAACGCGACGCCCTAGACGCGCCGCAGAGTCACTTGCCGCGCGACGCACGGCGAGCCATGATGTGGGTCGTCATTACCCGCCTTTTGTTCGCCCCGCCTCAGCAGCTCCAAACGATGTCTTCGTCCCGATACCTGCCAATTATCTGTCTGGCGTTGACGCACACGCTCGTCGATACCTGTGCCCTGTTGGTGGCGCCGTTGTGGCCCGAACTCGAGCAGACGTATCAGCTGGGGGCGGTCGGCCTGTCAGTCGTGTTTATCGTGCAGTCGCTACCGACTTCGATCAGCCAGTTGGTATTCGGCTACTTTCGCGATCGTCGGCCATTACCCGTGCTGTTGTTGTTGGGGCCTGTGGGGGCTGTGTTGCTGACGCTGCTGGGAGTCGCGCCGAACCTGGCCATGTTATGCGCCGTGATGGTACTCGGCGGAATTTGCGTCGGGGCCTTTCATCCGGAAGCGGCAGTCGCCGCAGGCCGCATGTTGCCCGAAGAGAGAACACGCGGCGTTTCGATCTTCATGTTGGGAGGCTCGCTTGGATTAGGATTGGGACCGCTGCTCGGCGGTATTCTCGGAACCGACGGTTTGATTTACGTTGCGCCGTTCGTGCTGCTTGCCATCTTAGCGCTGCGGCGAGTTGGTCGGTTGGATGTTACAGCCGCCGCACCGGTACAGTCCGGACCGAAACCCACTCTGCATGAAATGCTGGAGGGCCGTTTGTTTCTGGCCGTGTTTCTCTTGCTGATTTGCGCATTACGGCTTGTGCCCAACATGGCTTTCGACAAAGTCCTGTCGTTCGTGTTGCACGATCGCGGCTACAGCAGGCCCCAAATTGGATTGAGCCAAACGCTGCTGTTGGGGTCTGCCGGAGTCGGAGCCTGGCTGATGGTCTGGCGATTTCGCGCGGGCTGGGAACGAGCGTTCTTGATCGGATGTCCGTTGATGGGCATTCCTTTGATGCTTGCAATGGGATACTCAGACTGCCCGACGTGGTTGCTGTTGGCGTTGTTGGTACCCTCGGGAATCATTTTATGGGGAACGATGCCGGCTATGGTCTCGTATTCCCAACAATTATTTCCCAGTGGGGCGGGCGTCGCATCGGCCATTACGATGGGCCTCGCCTGGGGCGTCGGCGGGTTGATACAGGCCCCGATAACTGCCTGGTTTCAGAAAGCCGGCATGCCTCAGCAGGCGTTCTACGCATACATTCCCTGCCTGGCGCTTGCCGGGCTGGGCGCGTGGTTCCTTCCAGTGGTCGGCACGGCAAGTCATACGGTAAAGGCCGCAGCCGACTCGCCAACACCCGTCGCTGAATGAATCTGACGCACAAATTCCGTATCTCCTTTTTTATGAATGGGTTGCGTCAAATGCCTTGGGCGAATCCCATTGACATCCCGGAGTGTTTTGATATATTAAACGCTCGGTTGTGGCTGAAATCCTCGTTCCCAGCCCTTCCCTGCTCCGAAGACAAATAATACGGCAACCAACGAGTCGGAAAATTCTGGTTGCCACTCGCGATCCCAGTGATGCACCTTCATCGACAATAGAGGGCCTGACGATGCTTACCATTTACGGGTCGAAGAGCAAACGGGAATCCGGCTTTTGCGATCGCCTGCCACGACGTGCATTTTTGCAAATCGGCGGCCTGGCGTTCGGCGGTTTGACGCTGCCGCAGTTACTGCGTGCTGAAGCCGAATCAGGGCGTCGCTCGAAGCACAAAGCCGTCATCATGATTTTTCTGCCGGGCGGTCCGTCGCACCAGGATATGTGGGACATCAAAGTCGATGCGCCGAAGGAAATTCGCGGAGAGTTCCAGCCGATCCAGACGAAAGTTCCCGGTATCGAAATCTGCGAGCAGTTTCCGTTAATCGCCGGGATGGCCGACAAGTTTGCTTTCATTCGATCGGTCGTCGGTGCCGGTGGTTCGCACTACGCATTTCAATGCCTGACCGGACGAGACACTCGCAATCAACCGGCGGGTGGCTGGCCTGCATTGGGATCCGTTCTCTCGAAGACGTTCGGTCCGGTCGATCGCGCGATTCCGCCGTTTGTTGGTCTGTCGCCGTCGATGGGACACAAGCCCTGGTCGGATGCGGGGCAGCCCGGTTTTCTGGGAGTGGCTCACGCGCCGTTCAAGCCAAACGGCGAAGGCCGCGAGGACATGACGCTCAACGGCATCACTCTCGATCGACTATCGGATCGCAAGAGCGTTCTGAAATCACTCGACCGTTTCCGCAGTGACGTCGATACATCGGGAGTGATGGACGGCGTCGATGCCTTCACACAACAGGCGTTCGGCATCTTAACATCGAGTCGATTGGCCGAGGCGCTCGACCTCGAAAAGGAAGATCCAAAACTGCGCGACCGCTATGGTCGCGGTTCGGCAAAGAAACAAGCCGACGGCGGCCCGAAACTGCTCGACGACTTCCTCACAGCGCGACGGTTGGTCGAGGCCGGTGTTCGCTGCGTGACGTTGGGCTTCAGTCGTTGGGACTGGCACGGCGGCAACTTCAATCGCGGCCGTCAGGATTTTCCGATGCTCGATCAGGGCGTGAGCGCACTTGTGGAAGACCTCGAGCGCCGCGACATGCTCGACGACGTGACGGTGATTGTGTGGGGGGAATTCGGGCGCACGCCGAAGATTAACGCCAATGCCGGCCGCGATCATTGGCCGCGCGTTTCGTGTGCGTTGATGGCGGGCGGCGGGATGACCACCGGACAGGTCATCGGTTCCACCAACCGTCTCGGCGAGTACGCAGAGGATCGGCCGGTCCATTTTCAGGAAATCCATGCGACGTTGTATAAGAATCTGGGGATTGATGTTCGACACACAACGATTCCCGATCTGCAGGGCCGTCCGCGATTCCTGGTCGATAACGACGACTACCAGCTCCTGCCGGAACTGGCATGACCAACGGGGTTTCATCGCAGGAACCAGAAAACTCCTCCGAAGCGCATGAAAAGTCGATCCGCACCGCACGACTCACACGCACGGAGTTGCGGCGCCGGCTGTGGCACATGGCCCCTGGACTTCTGCCATTCCTGATGTGGTACTTCCCACATCGCGACCCCATCTCACCGACAATGCGCGGCATCATGGTGGCCGTGGTGTTCGGGTTGGCGATTGGAATCTTCGCCGGTTATCGCCGCATTCAACGGCGGGGTGAATCGAACCAGCGACTGGCGGCTGTTGCCGGGTATGCCGCCAGCGTGCTGTTGACGCTGATCGCCTTTCCGGGCGATGCCGAGTTGGGGCTGACGGTACTCGCAATCCTCGCCTTCGGCGACGGTTCGGCAACGCTTGGCGGGCTGTTGATTGGCGGGCCGAAACTTCCCTGGAATCGCAACAAAACGGTGTCCGGACTCGTCTGTTTTCTCGTCGTCGGTGGAGCGATAGCGTCGCTCATCTACTGGGGCGAAACACAGATGAATCCCGAAGCGGTTGAGCCGAAGGCGACAATTCGAGCAGCCATGTTCTGTGGCGGTATGGCTGCGCTGTTGGCAGCGCTGGCCGAATCGATCCCATCGCGAATCAACGACAACATCCGCGTCGGCGCCGTCGCAGCCGCCACCGTTGTGATAACGCACGCAGCGATCGTCGGCGGTTCTTGAAACACGAAATGCTGGCTCACCGGTTCCGGTAATTGAGAATCGACGCAAAGCTACGCCATCTCATGCGCGACATAGGCGTCAATCACGCGTTGTTCGCCCTGTTCGCCGGATCGGGAGTTGCCGTGCTCCATTCCCAGCAGTCCGTCAAAACGTTTCGACGCAATGTGCCGAAAAACGCTACAAAAATCGATCTGTCCGGTTCCCGGTTCTTTGCGTCCGGGATTGTCGCCCACCTGAAAATACGCGATCTCGTCCCAGCACTCTTCGATGTTCGAGATCAGTCGGCCAGACGAAGTCGGTTGATCGGCCACATCGAACAATAACTTGCACGCAGGACTATCAACAGCGCGGCAGATGCGCCGGGCTTGCGATGTGCTTCGCAGGAACATGTCGGCCCGATTCAGCGGTTCGAGAATCATCACGCGATTGTCGCGCTCGCAAAGATCGGCACACCGCTTTAGTAACTCAACAGCATGAGCCGTTTGTTGCTTTGCCGGAAGCCGGTCGTCAATCTTACCCGGCACCACAATCATCCAGCGGGCGTCCATCTGCCGTGCAACTGCAAGCGACTTCTGCACGTCGAAGAGAACTTGCGACTGCAAGTGTTTTCGTCCGGAAGTGAATGTCGGACGGCCGAAATCGGCCGTCGCGATAAACGCCCCCATCGTCATGCCACGGCGATCCATCTCCGCGCGGACTTGCTGTCGCCATTGTTTCGGTTGGTCTCTAAGAACGTTGTCCTGCAGTGACCGAAATCCCTGGCCGGCCATGAAATCGATTTGATCCACTAGATCGTCACCCGCGAGATTTCGGAACATGCCGAAATGCGGTGCATAGTTGAGGCGAAACCGACCTGGCATTTTGGCGTCGGCGCGTTGTGGCGACAGCCCCGCTGTCAGCGCGACTCCGCCTGCCAAGCCGGTTGTCAGAAAATCCCGTCGATTCATTACGACTGTCCCGCACAAGTTCCGATACGCAAACTCCGTTAGCGAATCGGGCTTCAATAATCTGATTTCAACATTGCGACAGTTCCAACATCGCATCAGGGGGTTTACACCCCCTGCTCGCCTTCTCTATCCACTATCTACTATCCACCAACCTTATTCAAATTTCTTCCACAAGTCTTCGAACATCTCCGCGAACGGATCGATAAATCGGCGGTCGCCGGTGATGATAAAATTCTCTTCGTTGCGATTGGCCGCCGAGCGCGTCCAGTTGTAACTGCCGGTCAATAGCAGTGAGCGGTCGAAGATTGCAAACTTGTGGTGCATGTGGTTCTCCGATTGATCGATTCGCACGTCGATGCCGGCAGCGGAAAGTCTGTCAATATCCGAACCACGGTCGCCCGACTTGTCGTCGTCGGAGATGATCTGCACCTTCACCTTACGGCGGTGCGCATCGAGGATTGCCGACGCCAACCGGTCGTCGGTGATGGTGAACACGCAAATCTCGACAGAGATCTTGGCGCGTGAAAGCAACTGCTGAATTCTGCGGGGACAGTCGTCCGATGGGCTGAAGTGGGACTCGGCCCGCACGGATTTTTGATCGTTGCCGCCATGCTGTTCCAGCAGTTTAATTACACTTTCCAGCCATTCGAGCATCGTGGTCCGATCGGTTTGTTCAACCGCTTCGCGGGCGAGGTCAAATGCCATCGCCCGATAGACCGAGAGGTCGTGTTCGGTCGGCTCGATGTGATCGAGAATTTGATTGAGTGCCGACCGCTCGCCGCGGGAAAGCCGAAAGTCATCGAGCGTCTGGGCCAGCATGTTGCGGATTTGTTGCGGCTGCATGATTTTTTCCTTTGTATAGATACACAACACTGGAGCAAGCCGATTTAGTCGGCGGGCTTGCCCGGCGTGGACCAGATCGATGTTCCGACGTCACGCCCCGCAAGCGGGACGGCTAAATGTGCAATTCAAGAAACCCGGTTTTTTGGAAAAACCGGGTTTCTGGCCGTGAGCAAACTAATGCACGCGCATGCCCGGTTTGGCTCCGCTATCGGGGCGCAGGACGTAGATGTCTTCGCCGCCGGGACCGGACGCAAGTACCATACCTTCGCTCACGCCGAACCGCATCTTTCGCGGAGCAAGATTAGCGCAGCAGACGACGAGTTGTCCCAACAGGTCTTCGGGATCGTAAACGCCCTTAATGCCGGCAAACACGCTACGAGTGACGTCGCCCCCCAACGAGAGCTTCAGGCCGAGCAACTTGTCGGCCCCTTCAACATGGCCGGCTTCGATGACGCGGGCAATCCGCATGTCAACTTTCATAAAGTCGTCGAACGTGCACTCGGTTTCGGTCAACGGCTCTTTCTCGAGCGGCTCGGGACCGTCGTTGAATTGGACATTGACGCTAGATGCGACGTCTGCTTGGGTTTCTTTCGATTCTTCTATCATAGCTTGAACCTGTTTCTCCTCGACTCGTTTCATCATGTGTTGAAATTTGTTAACCGGCGTACCCAGCAACGGGGTTTGCGACTTTTCCCAGTCACCCGGTCCAATCGGATCGTTCAATAACTCCGCAGTCTGCTTGGCCAATCCCGGCAGCACGGGCGCAAGATAGATCGCCACCTGGCGGAAGAGGTTGAGCGCGACCGTGCAGATGTCGCGCAGTTCGTCCTGCTTCTTGGGGTCTTTACGTAGCTTCCACGGCTCGCGGTCTTCCACGTACTTATTCGCCCGGTCACACAGCATCATCACTTCGCGCATCGCGGCGGCGTAGTCGCAGTTCTCATAATGCCCGGCAATCTTCTCGCCCGCATCGGCCGCCTGTTGGAATAACCCGCCGTCGTCGGGATACGCATCGGACAGATTTCCGTCTTGAACAAACTTCGCACTCCGACTGGCGATGTTCACAGCTTTTCCGACAAGGTCGGAATCGACTTTCGCCTTGAATTCATCCAGGTTCAAGTCGAGATCATCCAACCGCGAGCCGAGTTTCGAGGCGTAGTAATATCGCAGATGGGCCGGGTCGAGATGCTTCAGGTACGTCGAAGCCATGACGAACGTGCCTTGCGACTTTGACATCTTTTCGCCGCCGACGGTCAGAAAGCCGTGAATGTGAACTTTCTCGGGCAAGTTGAACCCGGCCGTCTTGAGCATGCCCGGCCAAAACAGTGTGTGGAAATAGGTGATGTCCTTGCCGATGAAATGATGGATCTCCGTCTCGGGACTCCGCCACCAATCGTCGAGTTTCTCGTTGTTCTTATCACACCACTGCTTGGTCGAAGCGATGTAGCCAATCGGCGCATCGAACCAGACGTACCAGTAATTGCCGGGGCTGTCGGGAATCTCGAATCCGAAATACGGTCCCGGACGGGAGATGTCCCAGTCACGTAGCGGTTCGTGCAGAAAGTGTCCCTTCAAGTAATTAGCCACTTCTGTCTGCAGGTGATCGCCGCTCAACGCCCAGTCGTTCAGGAACTCGTGAAGCTGTTCGAGTTCGATGAAGAGATGGTTCTGCGAGCGAATCTCCGGCGTCGCGCCGCTCAATGTGCTGATTGGGTCGATCAACTCGGCCGGGCTGTAATGGTGGCCGCACTTTGAGCAGTTGTCTCCGGGTTGATCGGGTGACTCGCATTTCGGACAGGTGCCGCGCACAAATCGGTCGGCCAGAAACGTGCCTTCAACCGGATCGAAAAGTTGTTCGACGTCTTTTTCTTTGACCAGACCGGCCTGACGAATTGCCGACCAGATTTCGGCGCACAGTTCGCGGTTCTCTGTGCTGTTGGTGCTGCCGAAGTTATCGAATTCGATGCCGAAGCCGGCGAAGTCGCGTTCGTGGGCGGCCTGCATTTCGGCGATGAGTTTGTCTTCGCTGCGGCCTTCCTGCCGCGCGCGGATCATAATCGCCGTGCCATGCGTGTCGTCGGCACAAATGTAAATGCAGCGATGTCCGCGCAGCTTCTGAAAGCGGACCCAGATATCGGTCTGCAGATATTCGACCAGATGGCCGAGGTGGACGTGACCGTTGGCGTATGGCAACGCCGCGGTCACGAGAATTCTACGCTGCGTCATGAAAACTCCATCATTTCGTTCTTGATCGTTTAGCCGCGCCCCAACGGGAAGCGCTCCCCGCTGGGTCGCGGCTAAACGTTATTCGCGCGTCTCACGCTTGTGGTTCGGTCATGCTGTAGGGGTCGAGGGCCTCTTTGAGGACATCGGGCGGCAGGATTTCCTGTTCTTCGCAGAGTTCGCGAATTGTCTTGCCGGTTTTAAAGGCTTCTTTCGCGAGTGCCGAGGCTTTTTCGTAGCCGATGTGCGGGTTGAGGCTGGTGACCATCGACAGACTTTTTTCGACGGCCGACTCGCACGCTTCTTCGTTGGCCTGCATTTCCAGGACACAGAAATCGACGAACGCGTTCACGCAACTTGAAATCAACGCGATGCTTTCGAGCGTGGTCTGCCCCATCACGGGCATCATAATGTTCAACTGGAATTGACCGCCGGCTGCGCCGCACATGGCGATGGTTTGATCGTTGCCCATTACGCGGGCGGTGACCTGCAGCATGCTTTCACACATCACCGGATTCACCTTGCCCGGCATGATCGAACTGCCCGGTTGCAGGTCGGGGATTTTGACTTCATAGAAACCGCATCGCGGTCCCGAGCCGAGCCAACGGATATTGTTGGCGACGTTAAACAACGTCGAGGCGACCGCTCGGATTTGTCCGTGACATTCGACCAATCCGTCGCGTTGTGCGTTCCCTTCAAAATGGTTGACCGCTTCGATGAAGGGGATGCTGGTTTGGTTTGCCAATTCGGCCGAGACGCGGTTGCCGAATTCGGGGTGCGTGTTGATGCCGGATCCAACGGCTGTTCCGCCGACGGGTAATTCGAGAACCGCTTGCACGGCCCGTTGTGCGCGTTCAATGGACAATGCAATCTGGCGGGCGAATGCACCGAACTCCTGGCCCAATCGCAGTGGCGTGGCATCGGCCAGATGCGTGCGACCGATCTTGATGATCTTGTCCCACTCTTCGGCCTTGTTACTGAGTTCGTCGGCGAATCGCGTCAGCGCGGGAATCAGTTCCTCGGAAATTGTCGTTGCGACGGCGACGTGAATGGCCGTCGGGAAAGTGTCGTTGGTACTTTGCCCCATGTTGACGTGATCGTTGGGATGCACCGGTTTGTCGGGACTGAATCGGTCGCCGCCCAACAATTCAATGGCGCGGTTGGCGATCACCTCGTTGACGTTCATGTTGCTCGAGGTTCCCGAACCAGTCTGAAAGACATCGATGGGGAATTGATCGTCGAGCTTACCGGCTGCGACATCGCGTGCCGCGTTCATCAGAGCTTCCACCTGTTGATCGTTGAGCGGGCTCTTGCCCGTGCCGGTAAGTTTTCCCAAGTCACGGTTGGCAACAGCACAAGCCGACTTCACCTGTCCCATAGCGTGAATGAGCGCGGGTGGCAGCGTCCAGCCGGAGATCGGAAAATTCTCAACGGCCCGCTGTGTTTGCGCGCCGTAATACGCCTGCGCGGGGACTTTAACTTCGCCCATCGAATCACGTTCGGTGCGGTGTTCGGTCATGACGTCGAATCCTGTTGAGATTTGCGCGGGTTCGGCAACTTTGGGTGTACTAGGCGATTGCGTGCGGTCGCCGTTTCGAGGGGGATATGCATGCAGTCGCCGTTCGCTGGAACGATCATAACAATTTGAGCTTTCCGAACAACGAACGAGTGCCTGGATCTGCGGTTTGTCGCGGAAGGGGCTGCAATGAGTTCTTGCCCCTGGAGTGGAGAGCAAATGCGTGTCAGTTTGTCGTCGATTCCATTTGCGCTGGCGCAACCGGCATCCCTAGAATGCACTGCGACATTGAAATTCTTACAACATTTCGATCACATCCCGCAGCTGAGAGAGTCTCTTTGTGGAGTTGCAACTGATGCGTAACATGCACTTGCTAAACAGTTTGTGGCGTGCTGAGCATCGACCAGTTCAAAAAACATCAGGTTTCACCCAAATTGGACTCAAGTTTGCTCCTACGGCATTTGTTCGGCATGGATTGCTGAATGACTTCTTCGCCACATAAGATTTCCTACCAAATAACACGGCTGCAACCAGGAGAGAAAGAGCATGGATGCTCGTCTGCTGAAAGCTGCGATTCTGATTTCGACATTCACCTCGCTCGGTGCGACCTACCGCACGCCGAATTTTGTCGTCAATGCTCCAACCGCAGAGGCGGCCGAAAAGGTGGGGCGGACGGCCGAGCATTTCCGCAGTGAATTGGCCGTTGCCTGGCTCGGCCACGAATTGCCTCACTGGTACCACCCTTGCCCCATCAAGGTGAAGGTGGGTCAGATTGGAGCCGGCGGTTCGACAACCTTTTCATTCGATCGCGGCTCGGTATTCGGTTGGAGGATGAAAGTGCAGGGTTCGCTGGAGCGCATTCTTGATAGTGTGATTCCTCACGAAGTTTCGCACACCATTTTCGCCAGCCACTTTCGCCGCCCCCTGCCCCGTTGGGCCGACGAAGGCGCAGCGACGCTGATCGAACATTCTTCCGAGCGACGCCGCCAGCACATGGTGTTGAAACAGGTTTGGAACACCAAGCGGCGAATGTCGCTGAGAAAGCTGATGTCGATCAAGGAGTACCCGCGCGAGATGCAGAGCGTGCTGACGTTGTATGCACAAGGTTACTCGCTGGCCGATTTTCTCGTGCAGGCAGGTGGTAAGAAACGATATCTCAAATTCCTGAACGACGCGCATCGAAGCAACTGGGACGCAGCGCTACGGCAGAATTATGACGTCAATACTGTTGAAGAGTTGGAAACACGCTGGACGGGTTGGGTTGTCGCCGGCAGTCCACCGATCAACTTGCCTAAGGGGCAAAAGTTGGCTGCCACGTCGACACCGAAAGATCCCAAGGCCCCGGTCATTCGATCGCAGAGTCCCGATGCCGTCAACTCAAAGGGGCGGCTTGCGGGGATCGATCGCGGGATTCGACGCGGAAGGGGTTTGACTGCTCCCAATCCCGCACCGAACCGAAAACCGAAGGTCGTCGTCGCTGCGGCATCGTCAAAACGTGGAGCGACGTCGCCGTTCACGGCGGCTCAAGTGCAGGCGATTAACGATGGTTGGGTACCGGTCGCTGGACCACGACTTGCACGGCCCGCACCGCTGGCGATGAAAATGCCGGCTTCGGCCACCGCCAATCGTCGGATCCGAACATCAACCAACGAAAGCGGCACGGTGAGGGTTCGGCTCCCGCAATAGCCGAACGCGCGATAGACTGTCGGACCTCCGATGGACCCAAAAACGTCTCCCCTCTCTCCCCACTGGGTAGGCTAATCGGATACGACAATTTCAGCTGTCGCCCCTCATCGACGGGCCGTCGGATTCCCACTCCGGCGGCCCGTTTTCGTTGCGTCAGTTCAGGGTCGGGTTTTTGTGCCACATGTTGGACGTATCGGAACGCATCCGCATAGACATGTCTGGGTTGTCATCGCTCAGGCAACAAACCACGCATCGACGCCCGGCACGTATCCGCGTGACAGTATCTGCGGTTGGATCAGCGTGCGGGCGTTCTCGGCTCCGACGGCAATGATCAGCGGTGTGCCATCGGCGGCGGGCATGTCCGTGGGATGTGAGATCCGAACGCCGTGGACTTGGTTGTTGACCTTACGTTTGTTGATGTCGTAGCCGCGACGGACGTTAATGTTCTGAGTTTGTAGCCAGCGCAACCAGGGTTTCCCCGTTTCTCCGGCGCCCCACAGATCGACGCAACGGACATCGCGCAGCGGGCCGGCAAGCAGATGTGATTGTCGACAACGCATAAAAGCATCCAAAGTGTAGCGAGAGTCGGTTCGCGTCAGTCTGCGAGGATGGTCGGTCCAATCGAACAGGACTTCATTCACCTTGCCGAACCGCATTTCCTGAGCGGCAGCCCGCAGCATCAATTCGTAATCTTCGGGAACATCACTGTCGCGAAATCCCAATTCGAAGTAACTGCGTCGCGCCAGAATTGTCGGATTGACCAATGGAAACTCGACGAAGCGGAGTGCGGAAATCTGTTCGCCATCTTTGGTCTCTTCGTTGATCCACCGTTCGTATCGGTTCATCGAAAGGGATATGCTGCTCAGTTCATTCAAGATGCGGACCTGGCATCCCACGACGTCGAGATTCTGTTTGTGAAGCAGCAGGAGTTGTTTTCGCAGCCGCTGGGGGTACGAGAAATCGTCGGCATCCATTCGCGCGATAATTGGCGCAACGGCCAACTGGGTTGCGACATTTGTTGCGACGGCAACACCACGATGCTCGCGTTGAAGGAGCCTTAAACGTGGGTCGCGAATTTCTCGGACAAGGGCGGCCGTCTCATCGGTCGAGCCGTCGTCAACGACAATCAATTCGATCTCGTGCAATGTCTGGTCGAGGATCGAACGCACGGCGCGAGCGATTGTCTGGCCGCCATTGAAAACCGGCAGAACAACGGAAACTTCAGGCATGTCTTGTCCGCTGGATTCACTCCGAAGTGGATGACGACAACGGTGCCAGTCTCCAACCACCGATGTGGATCATTCCCGGCTTCGGACCGGGAAGTTTCTCGCCCGTGATACGTTCAATCGACCAACGACAGGCCATCCCGACTGGCGATGAGTCGGCTTCCTCGCCGTAGAAACGCCGAAGGACATCCACCGCTGCGGTCGCCTTCATCCGCCCCATTGAGATGGCGGACATGGCACGAACGTAATCATCCTCCGGGAAAAACGGATTCACATCAGAAAGTCGCCCTTTCAGCAATTCGACCAATTCACTACGACGATCGCCTACGTCAATGTGTCCCAATGCCCAAATTGCGGCCACACGTTCGCGTACGAAAAACGGCGAATCTTTGGGGATGGGCCGCCACAGCACATCGGTGGCTGGCTGGTACTTTCGCTGCCCGAAGGCCTGGGCCAGTTGCACAAATTGTTCATCGTTTTGGCCATCGAACTCCTGCTTTCGTTTGTCGGCGATCCGGGTCGCACGCGCGACCATTGCGGGCAAAGTCGAAGCAACCGCCAGCTTGCGAAGTGCCCACGCGGCGGCGATTCGCGATTCGTGGCGGGGGGCATCGAGCAACGTGACCAGTCGGGAGGCGGAGGGTTTGTGATCTAACGCCCCCAATAGCAGCGCCGCCTGTTCCTGCCCGCGCCACTCATCCTGGCCGAGAACCTGGGTTGCTGCCTCGTGTACAATCGGCTGCAATTCCGGTTGTGATCCGAATGTGAACAGCGTGCGGCACACGAACCGCCGGACGTCCGGATGCGGATCATTCAGAACCGGCCCAAGTTGCTCGACGGACAAAGAGACCGGATGGGTCGCCAGCGCCCGAGCAGACAACATTCGTACGTTGGCGTCGGGATTCTCCAATAATTCCGCGGTAATAGGAATGACGAGCAGCGAGTCGATTTCGAGCAATCGTCGCAGCGCAACGGCGGCAACCGTCGGTTGATGATCGACGGCTAATTCCAGAAGCAGGTTTCGCGACGACTCATCGGAATGATGTGAAAGAAGTTTTCCCGCGACCAATCGATCGACGATCGCGCGAGGCGTCTTGTCGGCAGCGAGCGTATTCGCCCGACTGGCAAGCCCACTTACTTGAATGCGGCCCAACGCCGCGGCGGCATCGAGCCTCAAAGAGGCCCACACCGAACGATTCTCGGCCAACTTCCACAATGGTGCAACCGCCTTGGTCTCGCGGACTTTTCCCAATCCACGGATTGCCAGCTGTTGCAGTCCGCTTCGCGATTTGATGTCACTCACACGGGCCACCCAGCGCTCGCGAATTGGTTTGTAATCCCACTCGGCTAGTGCCGGTTCGACGACTTGTGCAAAACCAAGTCCTTCTTCATCAAGCAGCTCGAACAGCGGAGTCGCCGCGGTGCGCGCATCGAGCACAACGAGTGTTCTGGCGATTGCCAATCGAACAGCGGGGCGTTGCTTTTCGGTCGAAAGCACTTTGATGAGCGGACCGGCGGTCTCCTTCATTCCGGGAAACCCGAGGTGGTGCGCGCGGGCGATCATTTCCGCCACTTCTCGCTGCAAATCCGCTTCCGGTCCCGCAAGGGCTTTCAGCCACAGTGGCTTGAGTCCTTTTGTGTAGATGATTTTCGAGGGGGGGGCGGCCAGCGCGGGATCGTCTTCCATAACGGAATCAATCGCAGGCTGAGCCACGGCTGCACACCAGGATGCCGTAACTACCAGGAACCCGGCCATTGCCGTTGTCGCGTGCCGCCGATTCATTGTTCTTAATTCCGATTTCACGATCCGATTTCACGAATTGTCGGGATTAACTTCCCGCAATCAGTCCGGTTTTGTCAGGCGCCAAGTCTGTATGAGCAACCCCAGGAAGAACACCGCGGACAATCCGCCAACGATCCACCAGTTGAGAGGAATAAGTTCGTAGTTTTCAAATCCTCGCACCCGGATGGCCGACAGCGCCGCAGCAGCCGGGCTGAGGGTGAGAGACGATTCCACGGTCGAGTGACTGAACGGCGCGTCGCGTCCGACCCAGACCAACATGGGGACGGCAATGAATGTCAACAACAGCGAATAGGCGGCGACGGTTGCCGTCGCCGTTCGGCGAAAGAAACTCCCAATGCACGTGCTGAGCAGCATTCCAAAAAGCAGTGTGAGTGCCAGACAGATCAGCACGCGAATCATCGATTGCTGTGTCCCCGGCTTGACGTAGATCATCACGAAGTAACCGGGAAGTGTTGCTAGCAGAATCAACGAAAGCGGCCACACGACGCTTGCCAGTTTGCCGCTGAGAATTCGCAAACTGGAGACAGGCGTCATTCGCAGCAAGTCCCATCCACCGCTTTCCCGTTCGATACTGATCAGTCCGGCAGACAGGCTCGGTGAAATGAGAATGACTAGCCCCATCTGCAGGACGACCAGAATTCCGCCGATGGTTTCGACGTTCCAATCCGTGCTGCCGATTGCTGTAAAACAGGCGAGCATCAACGACACAATCACACAAATCGAGACCATTCGCATTAGCCAGTGCGAACGCCCAAACCGACGGGTGCGAAACTCCTTGACCATGACGGGGTTGACGAACCAGGGAATTCCCGGCTTGCGTCGCTGCGGATCGACGAGAAACATCAGACGTCGAAAAACGCGGCTGAGCAGTCCGAGTTCGTTGGTGATCGTTCCTGCCGATTTCGCCCGATCGAGCAGGCGGTGGTTGAGTCGCGTGATCGTCCAGATCGCCATGAGCAGCGTAGCGAATACCGCGAAGACAGCGTGCCGCTTGGCGATGTCAGTAGCGGCCATCAGGCCCTGGCCACTCACGTCTTGTTGGCCGAACAACTCCATGCAGGCGGCGATTGGCGAAGCGCAGCGGATGTATTCGGCAGCGTCGGACACAAGCCCCGTTCCTCCCTGCAGAAACTGGTGGGGGCCAAGCGTTAATAGCGCAAGCGCGAAGACGAGACCATACGTGATCCGCACTGCGGAGTCGATCGATTTCGCGTAACTGCTTACGAGCATTCCCAAGGCGGTGAATTCCGCCGCCACAAGGATCAGCAGGCCGTATAACGCGAGCAAATCTCCGGGTGAAATCCCGCCCATTGCCAAGCAGGCTGCCGCAGCGGGCAGACTCATCGTCAGCAGAACCAGAATCAATCCCAGGATACCGAGCGTTTTTCCGAAATAGATTGCCCAAGATCGCATGGGCGAGGCGAGCAACAACGCGAGCGTCCCCTGAATTCGTTCGCGGACGAGGCTCGTCGCTGGAAAGACCGGCGAAATGAGGATGACAACGGCCAGCAGACCGAAACCGAACGTCCGGTAGACTTCGCGGGATCGTTCGCCGAAGCGGTCGATTCGAGCATCCGTCGGCCAGCGTAACAGCACTAACGTGGCGAACAGGATCGCCAATGCGACTTGCAACAACACCGCCCGGCGCGTGCGCAGAAATGAGGCCAATTCACGGCTGATAATCGCTTGATTCATCGGGTCGCCTCCACCGGCTTTTCGGTTGAGGGCGTACCGGCGACCTGTGTGCCGTTTTCGTCCATTTGCGTGATCGAAAGGAAGGCATCTTCGAGATCGGCCTGTAACTCGCGGAACTGGTTGACCGCGATGCCGGCGGTAATGAGTTGTCGCAACAATTCTCCCATTTCCGAATCTGACTTTGCGGTTCGCAGCCGAATGATGGCTTCGGCGGGGGACTCGCTGAGTTCGGCGTCTGCTTCGTCGGAAGCGAAATCTCGTCCGATTTTGGCGGCGGCAGGAATCGCATCTTTACTGGGAAATTGGATTTCGAATGTGCGTTTCTGCGTAATCGATTTCATGATTTCCGGCAGCGATCCAAAGGCACGCAGCTTGCCATTCAGCAGAATCGCCACTTGATCACAGATTCGCGACAACTCCGGCAGGATGTGGCTGGTGACGAGCAGGGTTTTGCCCGACGCGGCAAGCTGGAGCAACAGCTTGCGCATTTCAATCCGCGCTTGTGGATCGAGACCGTTTGCAGGTTCGTCGAAGATCAACACGTCGGGATCGTGCAGAAGCGTGCGGGCAATGCCGATTCGCTGTTGCATTCCATGACTGAGACTCTCGACGTAGCGGTCGCGCATGTAGGTGGAGTTGGTCGTTTCGAGCACCTCGTCGATCCGCTTGACACGTTTGCGGCGGCCGATGCCAAACGCGGCGCCGAAGAAATCCAGATATTCGTCGACCCGCATGTTGTCGTACGCGCCGAAACTGTCGGGCATGTAGCCAACCATTCGCTTGATCTTGCGGCTATCGCGCGAGCAATCGATTCCCGCGATATGTGCAGTCCCCTCGGTTGGCCTGGCCAGCCCGACGAGCATCTTGATCGTGGTGGTTTTTCCGGACCCGTTCGGCCCGATCAGCCCCAGAATTCGGCCGCGTTCGATCGTGATGGATAGCGAGTCGAGCGCGGTAAAATCGCCGTATCGCTTGGTGAGCCGGTCAACAGCAAGTGCGGGAGTTTGATTCGACACAGTTGTTATCTCACAGGGGTGTTATGTCAAACGGGTGCCGTTCAGTGAATCTCAATGACAACCGCTTAAATGAAATCAGAAAAAACGGACATCTGCCCGACGTTGCGAATTGGTGTTACGGGCTTTCATCCAGTGTCGTTCCGGCGATCTCTAATTGCAGAAAGTCGATGTTCCATTTCTCGCCCAGTGTTTCTACCTGTGTGATTTCGTTGAGCAAGGCCGTGTCGCCGACAAAAATGCCGATCGTCATGCCGCCCGACTCGTCGATATGCAAGGTCGCCGTTTCGTCCACTTTGATTCGCTGGATTCCAACGGGGCTTTTGCGGGTCGCCAGCACACGCGGTTTGCCATCGACCAATTCAACAATATCCACGGGCAGATTTTTTCCGCTGAGTTGCATCGTGACGGTTAGCTGCGTGATTTGCAGCGGCATGACTTCAGGCGGAATCTCTGCACGCAGCCACGTCCGCGCTGGTCTCGACCGTGCGAGCCAGGTGCCGTCCGCGTTGTTGAGATGCCCGGACGACTCGAAGCCTGCCGGTCCGCTGACTGCTCGAAATGGTAAGAACGTTCCCGGAATCGTCACTCGCTGACCAGCTGGAGTGCGTTCGAGCCGAAATGGAATCGCCAGCAGCGCAGAGCCACGGAACGTCTCATCGTCGGCAATTTTGTAGCCGGTTTCGATCGGATTTGCCCAGACGAACATCATCGGCTTGTCGATCAGTTTGTTCTTCCGTTCGCTGGCCAACATCTCACGGTACACGTTCTGGCGTCTTCGCTGTTCATCGCTGAGCAGCACGCCACGAATGTACTCGCCACGGTTCAACATCTCGTTAGAACCGGCAGCAAACGATCCATCGCCCTGAATGCCGACGGCAAGTGAGTGGTACGACTTAGTTACCAGCACTGCATCGCCAGCTTGCTCAAACGGCTGGGAGTGCAGCCTTCCGGTTAGTCCATCGGGGCCGAAACTTCCGACTGCTCGGATCGGCTTGTTGATCTTTCGACCGTACCGAATTGTTGAACGGTTGACTCCCGCTGGAACAACCGCGTTTTCCCAGTACCAATCGTCGATATCGGTCCAGATCATTCGACGCGTCGTGCCGGGCTGCGATGTCGGCGGCGGGGAAATTATCCCTCCACCAACAACGGCAATCTGTTCTTTGCGTGGTTCCTGTCGAAATACCGACAGCAGTCCGGTGACGTTCAAATCGTCGGATTCGGGTGTGACCGCCACAAGTTGAACTGTTGCAACCGTGTTTGGAACCGAATGAAGGTTTTGCGTTCCCACAACCACCAGCAGGCCGGAAGCAGCGATCGCGAAAACGGGGCCCACCCAAACGAGCATCCGAAATCGGCCCGCGCGAACCAACCACATTCCGGCCAACAACAGTCCGCCACAAAACGTGGTCAATACAAGCAGGACGATGTTGACTTCGACGACCTCGTAACCAATCTGCTGAGACAGGTAATCGTCGAACAACGCCGGGTCGAGAACGGCCGGCTGCTGAAAACCGTAGAAATCATTCATGAGATCCTGCAGAGTCGGCAACGGGACATGGCGAATTCCTACCTGGGAAAACTTGTCGTCCCCGGGCTGAGTCCGTCGAATCCAGGCCCGCATTCCCGCTGTCGTGTAGAGGATCTTTCCTCGGCCGTAGTCTTGCTCAAAGGCGGCCGGCCATCCGTTAATCGTGTGGGTGACATCAACTCCGGTCACGAGTGTGCGAACGAACTGCACCGGCTGTTCGTGGTCGCTTGGCATTGCGTCGACAGGTCGGTGTGAGTCTTTGGGGGCCTGGATTTGCAGAGTCGTCAGGCCGACTCGATCGACTTCGTTATACGGACAACCATCGCCAAGAAGCCGTTCAACAGTGTCCTGTTTGACCAGATCGAGCATGATCCAGATCCGCCCGCCGCGCATTAGCCAGCGCCTTGCGGCCGAAATTGCAGCGGCATCTTCTGTCAGCTGGTCACCAACCAGAACGACGTGCTGGACTCCATCCCACCCGGCCGTCGTCGGCGGGAAGAACTTCCGCGACATCTGCAATTGCTTTCGGTTGGGCTGACTCGCAAACTGACAGGCGACAGCCGACATGATGGCCAAATCGACGTCTTCCCCCAATTCCGTTTGCAAGCCGTCTTTCCATTCCGGCAGGTCCATAATAATTGCCGTTGTATTTTTTTGAGACGTAAACGACAGCGTGCCGTCGTGCGCGACCGCCCCCGTCGCGGTCTTCAGGATTTTCTCGCCCCCATTGGCGCGGATGCTGACAATTGTGTCTATGTTCACACTCTGCGTCCGATTGGGGTCTTCTTTCGGCATGAAGATGGAATGCCAGGTTGTTCTCCGCGAATTGGCGGGAACCCAGAACTCTCTGCCGTACTGGTTCGTTTTCACTTTTCCGGCGGAAGTCGATACGAGGATCCGCGCGTCCTTGTCAGTGGGATTGACCAGCCCGACGCCGAGACTGCCCCACTTTTCCGCTTGATAGGGACTCACCCCGAGGCGGGAGCCGGAATTGGTCGCGGAGACGTGCGGTTCATCTTCTGCTGGCGCCGAGTCGCACAAGCTAAGCAGAAATGCCGCGCAAAGCGTCGCTGTCATTGTTCGCATTCGAACGTTGGCCCTTAACATTGTCGCATCGGTCGGCCGAAGTTTTCGACCTGTTTCGTTCTCAATTAATCAATTAATCAATTAATCAATTAATCAATTATCCAAACTCGTTCCCAAAATACAAATGCAAGCAGACAAAGACTCCGAAACAGGCGTCGTCGGGTGAATGGGCCTGCGCGGAAATTTGTCGGCTGCAAACTCGACGTCACTCGGAATAACCGGAGAGCTTCAACATTGCCCCGCCGACATCTTGCGAATCGTTCGATGGATTTATATGCTGGATGTTTACGGGAAGTCGTCATCTCAGGGACATTTCCTCCGACCGTCGTTTGAGTCGAGCGGGCCATTCAGCTACGACGGGTGGTCAGGTTCCCGACGGCGAACCTCTACAGCGAATGAATCAGCACGTGACTCGGTGGCGCCGAATTCCCTCAGGAACGGTGTCAGGCCGGTCAATTTGTATGCAGTGTCGTGTCTCCCACGAATTCTTGCCATCAGTGGAAGTAGTCGTATGAAACGATCGTGGTTGGCGTCGATTGGCCCAGCGTTTGTTCTGGCAATCGTCGCTTCGGCTCACGCCGCAGAACCGTACGACCAGTTTGTGCAGGGATTGCGAGATCGAAAATACTACGACTTTGCGTTGTTGTATCTCGATAGCCTCGAGAACCGGGCCGACGTCCCCGATGAAGTCCGCCAGGCGATTCCTTTCGAAAAAGCAACGACGCTGCAGCAGAGTGCTCGCTCGACGCGCAATCTGGATGCGAAAACCGAGCAACTGAGTCAGGCAGAAGCGCTGCTCGAGCAATTTGTCAAAGCGAATCCGCTTCATCCCCGCGCCGGACAGGCCAACAGCGAACGTGCCCGAATTTTGCTGGGTCGGGCCGAAGTCGAAACGTTGAAGGCCCGCACGCCCTCCAACTCCTCGAAGAAGGCCGAATTCCAGGCCAACGCTCGAAAATTGATCACTCAGGCTCGCGGCGTGTTTCAGGACGCACACGACCGGTTTCTGGCAAAATGGAAGTCGTTTGGCACATTCATCGACGAGCGCGACGATCCAGTGGCGTTTCGCGAGCGCAAAAAGGCGGAAATCGCCTACATCCGATCACAGCTCGATCTGGCGCTATGCACGTACGCGGAATCACAAACCTACGACCCCAAAGCGCCCGAGTACGCCAAGTTTCTGACAAAAGCCGCCCTCGAGTTCGAGGATATTCACACCAAATATCGCAGTCTGGTGGCCGGCTTGTACGCCCGCATGTGGCAAGGCAAATGCTTCGAAGAGCAGGACGAAATCCGAAAAGCACTCGGCGTTTACAACGAGCTGCTTCAGCACGGCAAGACCGCACCGGGTGAAACCCCCAAGCCGAGAAGTCGGACCATGAAAGACCTGCAGGACAAAGTGCTGCAATTTCGGCTCATCTGTCTGAATCACGAACAGCGCAAAGATTACAAGGTGGTCATTCAGGAAGCGACCGATTGGATTGGCCGTCGCTTGCCTCGCAACAAGGTGGGCCTGTCCATCATGTGGGAACGGGCACGCGCCCGCGAATCGCTGGGCAGCGTGCGCACGGAAACCGAATCGGAAAGTAACAAGTATCTCAACGCCGCCTTGACCGACGCACGCTACATCAACCGTTGGCCCGGCGAATACAAAGACGTTTCGGCTTCGATGATTCAGCGACTGCTGGTTTCGCTCAATAAAGACCCGCAGGATCCGAAGGACTTTGATACGGCATTCGGGCTGGGGCGCAGTCTGGTCAAGCAGATTAAGGGGTTCAACGACGAGATTGCCGACCCCAAGAACAAAACCAAGGTGAAAGCATTACGCGCGGAGCGAACCACCCACCTGGACGAGACGATTCGCATCCTCAATCTGGCCCTCACGCTCGCCGGCGACACCGAACTGAAACAGTTGAACCACGCCCGCTACCTGCTGTCGTACGTCTATTACCTTACACGGCAAAGTTACGAGGCGGCCATTCTGGGTGAGTTCGTCAGCCTCCACTTCGACAAAGAGAACGCGCAGATGGGCCTCGATTCGGCCTATTTGGCAATGGCGGCTTACGTCCAGGCGCATAACGGGGTGGCCAAGGGACAAAGTAAAGACTTTGAAATGCGGCAAATGGCCAGATTGGCCAACATGATCACTACCAACTGGCCCGAAAGCGATCGCGCCAACGAAGCCCGCATGACCCTGGGGCGAATTTACGGCCAATTGAAAAAGCCCGTCGAAGGGGCCGAATGGTACAGTAAAGTTCCCACAACTGCCCCGCAGTACACGTCGGCGCAACTCGCCGCCGGACAATCGTATTGGACCGCCTATCTGGAAGCGGCCCCGCTGCCAGACACCGATCCATCCAAGCCGACGGTTGAAGAATTGCAGAAATGGCAGGATGCCTCGCTGAAGCACCTGGACACCGGCATCACCAAGGCAAAAACGCAACTGCCCGAAAAGGCCACCGGGACCGAAGAGATATTTGCCGAGTACATTGCCGCCAAAGTCTCACGGGCTCAAATTTACATTAACAAGGGGGAAGACCAGAAGGCCGTCGATCTGCTCACGGGAGATCCCCACCCGGTGATGAAGGCGATCATCGTACCGGAAGGAACCAAGCGATCCAAAGACGGCATCAAGAGCCAGCAGTTTGCCGGCCTTTCCTATCAATTGCTGCTGCGGGGTTACGTCGGCACACAGAAGATCGATCTCGCCTTGAAGGCGATGGAAGAATTGGAAAGCCTCTCGCCCGATGCTGAGGGCGTCATGCAGATTTACGTGCAGTTGGGCCGCGAGTTGGAAAAGGAAATCGAGCGGCTGCAAAAGCTCGGTTTGACCGAACGGCTCGCCTCGGTGCGAACCTCGTTCGACCAATTCCTCAACGAGTTGTACAGCCGCAAGGATTCGATGACCGCCGGTTCGCTCATCTGGATCGCCGAAACCTATTACGGACTCGCCAAAGGATTGAACGACGACCCGGCAGCAGCCACCGCCTACTTCGAGAAGGCGGCAACAACTTACCAGGAGATCATCAACGGCGCTGAGACCAAAGGAGCCAACTGGCTCCAATCGGATCGTGTTGTCGGTGTGAAACTGCGGTTGGTGAATTGTCGGCGACGGCAGGGAGAATTCGAAACCGCAAAAGAGTTGGTCACCGAAGTTCTGACCAACAAGCCCAATGCCCTCGATGCCCAGTTTGAAGGAGCCTACGTGCTTCAGGACTGGGCCGACAGCGGCCAGGGAGACAGTTGGAAGCGGTTCCTCGATGCCATCAACGGCATCGAACTTGTCAAAGGGAAAGTGAATTTGTGGGGTTGGGGCGTCGCGGCGTTGAAGTTGCAGCGACGAATGGATGCCGGCATCAGCACGCCGGCGCAAGATGCGAAAATGTACGAGGCCCGCTACAACTCCATCTGGTGTCGTCACCGTTTCGCCCAAGCCCAAACCAGCACGCCGAAACGCACAGCGGCACTCGAAGCCGCCCGGCAGGAAATGGAAGCATTTGTCGCGATTTCCGCCGATGTTCAAGAGCAATGGCAGGACAAGTTCAACACAGTCTACACCGAAGTCCTGCAAAGCATGGTCGATGCCGGCATGAAAGACAGCGAAGGCAATCCGGTCGTCGTCGCCAACATCGTCTGGCCCGCTGCCGAAATTGCGAAGCCGAAACCCCTGCCGGGACCGAATGGGCCGGCGAAAGACCCGAAAATCACCGACAAGCCAGGGCCACCACCGCCGCCACCCGAGGGGACCAATCCGTTTGCCGTCGCCTTTGGCATACTTATCCTCATCGGTCTTGGCGTGGGTGTATACTTTATGATGACGAAGAAAGGTGCGCCGAAACCGGTTGCCGTCTATGCCGACATTGCTCCAATATTGCCACCACAAGGAACAAAGCCCGCCCGACGCAAACGTGTCGCCGGCAAACCACAAGCTGGAAAAGCGGCAACCGCCACGAAACCGGCAACTACCAAGAAACGAGCACCGGCAACGAAGGCCGGCGAAAAACCAACCCGACCCCGACCCCGGCCCAAACCAAAACCGCCGCAAGCATAATCGAAAACCAATAACGCCCAATCGCGTGTTCAGGAGTGATGGAAACAATGCAACGACGAATCGCGTCTCTAATGGCCGGCTGCCTGTTGGTGGCCTTGTCGGTGACCAATGCCCGGGCACTCGATACGATCACCGTGGCGGGCGAAGTCAAGGCGGTTGCCGGTGAAATTGTCGGCGTCAGCAAGACCGAAATTACCATCAAAGCGGGACTCAAGAAAGAGGAACGCAAAGTCGCCGCCAATGCCGTTCTCGAAATTCGTTTCGACAAGCAACCGGCGGGCCTCAATCTGGCCCGCAACGACGAAGCCGCCGGACGATTCACCGCCGCATTGGAAAAATACAATGCCGCGTTGGACGACGACCCGTCAGAGTTTTTGAAGGCGGAGTTGGAGTTTCTCATCGCCCGCACCAACGCACAGATGGCGATGGCCGACACGACGAAGCTCGCAGGAGCCGTCAAAATGCTGAGCGAATTTCTCACCAGCAATGCCAACAGCTTCCGCTACTACCCGGCACTTGCACAGTTGGGCGACGTCTATTTAGCACAAAGTAACTTTGCTGAAGCACAGGCAACGTTTGTCAAATTGGAGCAGGCCCCGTGGACCGACTACAAAATGGCGGCCGGCACATCGAAGGCGCGATTGCTGCTCAAGCAGGACAAGGTCGCAGAGGCGCGGGCTGCGTTCGAGGCGGTTACCGCCATGCAGGCCAAAACAGAATCCGAAAAAACACGACGATTCGACGCCGTTCTCGGCAAGGCCATTTGCCTGCAACGCGAAGGAAAGCACGAGCAGGCGGTCAAGGATTTGGCCGAGGTCTCCAGTAAGGCACCCGCCAACGAAACACGGCTGCAGGCCGAAGCCTACGTCCGTCAGGGCGACAGCTTCCGCCAGATTGAAGGCCACACCAAAGATGCGATCCTGGCATACCTGCATGTGGATGTCCTGTTCGCAAAAGAGGCAGCATTACACGCCGAATCGCTGTTCTGGCTTTCAAAACTGTGGACTTCGGTCGGTCATCCCGACCGCGCTTCGACGGCAGCTGCCAAACTGGAGTCGACCTACCCCAACAGCGAGTGGACCTCGAAACTAACGGCCGGCTAGAGAATCGAACCGGTATTGAGAACTTTTGACGCACTGACAAACAATCGGGCAAATCGAAAAACAACACTAGCGTGGAGAGACAGCGATGTTCAGCGGTAAAGAGTGGCGTTCAACCGGATCTCGTCGATGGAATGGTCTTGCCATCCTGCTGACGGTCACCGGCCTTCTTATCTCCGGATATCTCACAGTTGGTGCGATGCCGTCGTTCGCCTATCAGGATGCCGGAGCGGATGAAGGCGAAAAGGTCGACGAGCCGGCACCGGCCGCTGCAGATGATGCGCCCGCACAGGCCGATAACTTCCTCGTCGTGATGGTCAAAGCCAACGGTTACGTGTTCGGTCCGCTGTTGTTGGCAATGTCGTTCATCATGGTTGCCCTGGTGATGATGAACGTCCTGCAGGTGCGAAGAGACAATCTCCTGCCGGCAACATTCGTCGAATCATTCGAGGAACGGCTGACGGCTAAAGATTATCAGGGGGCCTACGAAACCGCCAAGACCGACGATTCGGTCGTTGCCCGTATTCTGGCCGCCGGATTGAGCAAGCTCAATCGAGGCTACCCCGAAGCGATCGAAGGCATGCAGGAAGTGGGCGAAGACGAAAACATGGCATTGGAACACCGTCTGAGCTATCTGGCACTCATCGGTGCCATCGCTCCCATGATCGGGCTGGCCGGTACGGTGTGGGGTATGATTGGTGCCTTTGAAAGCATCGCCACATCGGCGGTCCAACCGAAACCGAAAGAACTGGCGGCCGACATTTACACGGCGTTGTTTACCACGCTGGAAGGTCTCGCCATCGCCATTCCCGCCATGGTTTTCTACAGCCTATTGCGTAACCGCGTGGCACGGCTCGTGCTGGAAATCGGAATTGTCAGCGAAGGCCTGATGAGCCGCTTCGCAACCGTCGGCAAGCGACCCGGCAACGGTGGATCGGCAGCGGCAACCACCCCCGCCGCTCCTGTAGAATAATAAGAATTCCACGGGCTGCGTCCCGACAAGAAAAAGCCCGCGGGCCGCGTCCCGCGGGAATTGCAACACCAAGGAAATCGAAGTATGCGATTCCAGCCAGCCGAATCGACTGTCCCCGAAGTCGATATGACTCCGATGATCGACATCGTGTTTCAATTGCTGACGTTCTTCATGATGATCACCAACTTCGAGAACCTCAAAGCCGACGAGCGCGTCAAGCTGCCCGACGATTCGCGGGCAAAGCCGCCGCTCGTTTCTCGCGAACGGGATCTCATGCTCAACGTCGGCTTTGATCGCAACGAAGATGGCAGCAAGAAGAATCCCGCTGCGCTGTTGTTCCTCGCCGGCGAACAAATGCCCGTGCTTCAATGCGCCCAGTTTTTGAACCGGGAAAAACGCCTTTTCAACGACTTGGGAATCGATCCCAAAGAAATCACCGTCGTCATTCGGGCCGACAGTGAAGTCCCCACGGGCGAGATCCAGGAGTTGATCAAACTCTGCCAGCTACAGGTGGGCAACGTCGGCGGATTTCAGAAATTCGCACTCAAGGCAAAGTCGGAGAGAGACGACAAGTAACCGAGCAAGCCGCACGAGGCCAGACCGACAACAGGCAACAGACAGGATTTTACAATGAAGGTTCGAGGTTCCGGCAAAACGTCGGGAAAAATTGATCTGCAAATGGCGCCGATGATCGACGTCGTCTTTCAACTGCTGATTTTCTTCATGTTGACGATGAAGATTATCGCGCCCGAAGGCGATTTCAATATCAACATGCCCATCGGCGCGCCTGCCGAGCAGCAAGACGACAATATTCAACTGCCCGACATCAAGGTGCATCTGGTCGCTGGCCCCGGTGGCGGACTGGAAGGCGTGATGCTCGGCCGCCGAAACCTGGGCAACGACGATCAGGCATTCGAACGACTGAACAACGAAATTCTGAGGATCATCGGCAAGCCGGGTAACCCGCTCACCAAAGATATCGAAGTCGAGATCAAAGCCGACTACAACCTGCACTACGGGTTCACCGTCAAAGCCATCGGTGCCTGTACCGGCCGTAACGACTCAAAAGGCAACCTGGTACGCTACATCGAAAAAATCAAGTTCGCGCCCCCGGTCACTCCCGGCGCATAGCCGCTTGCGATTCAGCGGCCCATTGACGCCGTTTCATAGCAACAGACGGAGACCAGTCCCATGCGGATTCGAACAACCCCCGGTTTCCCCGCAGAAAACAGCCATTTCTGAAACAGGCGGTGCGGAATCCGGTGCAGTCGATGCACGAAACGGACTGAATGACTCCGCGTTGGTGTCGCTCATTGAAGCTTGGCCGACTCTCCCCCAGGCGGTACGCGACGAGATTGCTGCGCTCGTTCAGCGCGCCACCAACAGCGACTGACCAATGGAGCAACACGCGATGGAAGCCAAGGCGACTGCGGCAGGTTTTGGATGCGGAACGGCAACGACTGGCATCGATTGGCTTCCAGCAGACAGCACAGCCAGCGCCAGTATCTGGACCTGTAAGACATTTGGAGGCATCGGTGTGAGTGTTCGGTCGTCCGAGCCGGCTGGAGTGGCTTGGCGCGTCGGTTGGCTCTCTGGACCGTCCAGGGCAACCCGCGTCCGTGGCGACGAATGGCTTCCGCGCGAGGTCACCGGAAATTGATCCGCGATGGTGGCCGGTTGTTTTGGAGTCCCGAGGATATGGGTGTGAACTGACGGGCGAATCTCACTTGCTATTGTGGGTCCATGAATGTGGAGGTAGGCCATGAGACGGCAACATCCGAGGTCCGCGCCAAGGCGGATACCAACAGGCCGATTGACAGGCCGACCAGGGAAACGAGCACCAGCAGGGTCAACATGCCGAGCCACGGTCCATTGAGTCCATTGCCCCAGTGAACGATGAGCAGCAGAATGAAACACTGGACCATACACAGGCTGCCCAGAACGGCGAACTTTGAACCGATATACGGCACGATTCGCAGGTTGACCATCCGTTCCCGATGATAGATAGACCACTCGGCGACGATTTCACGAACGGAGTTGGAGCAACCAAACCACAGTGCCGCCAGGGCAAGAAGAAATACCGTCGTGGACGCGGCACCACCAACTTCGTGCCAGTTAGTTGTATTCATGGCTGTGCTCGACTCGCCACCGAACACCATCGCGATCAATATCGCAATGATCGGTGCTTGAGCAATAAGAACGGTCGTGTTTGTCGTGTCCTTCAGCTTGATCGCAAGGCAACGCTGAAAGAGGGGAAGCCACTGAACCGACCGGCATTGAGAATCTTGGCCGGTTTGTTTCGAGCGTTTTCGGATGATGACAGAAGTGCGGGCGCGCTTCGAGATGAATTTATCGCAGTACGACGACGCAGAATACCTCTGCACCCAGGAGTCGGTGACGTCGCATGCCAGTCCCCGCAGAACCTCGTCTGGTCCGACGGACACTCCTGGTGCCTGACCAGAAACTCCATCTGGATTGAAGAAGTTGACGGAGTCAGGGTATGCCGGTCCGTAGTAAACGAGCCGCCCCGGCTGCGTTGATCCAGGGTCCTTGGAAACGACGACAAGATTGTCAAGCAGTTGGAAGACTTCCAGACTGGGCTGGTGGATCGTAACCAGAATCGTCTTGCCGGAATCCGCCAGGCCGCGAAGAACCCTCATTACACTCAGTGCATCTTCAGAAGAAAGGCCCGACGTTGGCTCGTCGAGAAATAACAGTGACGGGTCGGTCAATAACTCCATGGCGAGATTGACTCGCTTCCGCTGGCCACCACTGATGCCCTGTTTTTCAGGCGAACCAATCAGCACGTCTTGTGTGTGTTCAATGCGCAAATCGGCCAGGACCTTCTTAATTCGCTCATTGATCTCGTCATCTCGAAAATCAGGTGGTAGTCGTAGGCGGGCGGTAAAATAAAGGGCCTGCGCAACGGTCAAGTCCGAGTGGATGATGTCGTCCTGGGGTACATACCCGATCTGACCACGGAACTGGCTGAATTCACGATAGAGATCCCTGCCGTTTAGGGAGACGTCTCCGTCGCTGGGCGGCGTATAGCCGTTCAACGCCTTCATCAGCGTGGTCTTTCCTGCTCCGCTGGGACCCATCAAGCCGGTGAACTCGGACGGGTTTAGCGTCAGCGAGATCTGGTCAAGTAATCGAACACCGGGCAAGTCGATGGCAATCTCTCGCGCCTCCAGGGTCAGGTTGTCACGCAGATCGCGCTTCTTCAGAGATCCTTCCGGGGTCAGCACGAAATCGAAGCTGCCTAGCGAGATCGTGTCTCCTGACGTGACCAGGGTTGGTCCATGGATTGCTCGGCCGTTGACGAACGTGCCGTTCATGGAATCCAGATCTTCCAGAGTTATTGACGAACCTGTCCGAATCATGCGTGCGTGTTCCCATGAGATCATGGGAAACTTCAAAACCTGATCGCAATCCGGCGACCGACCGAAGGTCTTGATCTGGCCACTGAAGGAGATTGCTGATTCTGCTTCGCTGCTCGAATTCGCCGTTGGTGAAACCGCTTCAGACGATAGCCCGATCAGTTGCGATGCCAAGACTTTGTGAGAACCAAAATAGACTATGTCGTCTGGGCTGAGATGTGCCTCTCGAATGAAGTTGTCGGGTGTATTGATTGCCGTTCCGTTCGTGGATTTCAAATCGCTGATCACATATGCGTTTCCCGTCACAGTGATCTTGGCGTGAAACGACGATAGCATCGTCGCATCGATGACGACGTCGTTCTCCGGATCTCGCCCAACGCGGATGACCCGTGGCACCGCGTCTCCGCACGTCTCCTCGATTGGCCACGGCATCGCGACGCTCTGTCCGAGTGTGACCTGGTCATCGCACGAAACGGGGGTCGGGCCTGTAATTTGCACACCATTGACGTAGGTGCCATTCGTCGAGTCGAGATCTTCAACGACGTAGCCCTCAACGGTACGAGTCAGGCGGCAGTGTTCACCAGAAACAATGGTTGCGGTGACTGTCAGATCGCACTCTTCTGAAGTACCGATCAGCCAGGAACTTGCATCCGTCATCTTGTCGCCACGGCTGTCAGGGATTCGGCAGGGATGATCGCCCTCGGCGACAACCAGAGTATACTGCCAAATCAGAGCAACTCACGGAAGTGGTGCCAGGACTGGCGTGGTGACTATCCGAGCGGCTCGGTGACTGATCCGACAGGTGCTGCATCGGGCTCGTCCCGGGTGTTCCGGGGCGGTAGCTGGTTTCACAACTCCGACTCCTGCCGTTCGGCGTACCGCTACTGGTACGCGTCTGACGACCGGTACCACAACCTGGGCTTTCGTGTGCTCCGCAGTTCCATCAAGTAAAGTCGCCGGAGGCGGAATCAGGTAGGGCGAGCGAAGTCCGTAACGGAGGCCCGCAGCGAGGGACGAGCGGAGAGGCTGTAGTGGAGAGCGGAGTGCAGGATGCAGCGAGCGAGATTCTTGCACTTCTGAAATCTGAAACATTGGAGTTCCCCAGAAATAGTGGACACTGGAATTCGAGCGTAAACTATTTTTGGAGGAACTTTGAATGAGCAAGAAACAGCAATTGGCAAGCAATCGAACTCGGCGTTCGTTCAGC